>CBFFLL010000011.1:0-4483 GCA_965642175.1 Candidatus Methanoperedens nitratireducens
CGAAAGCCGTGTACGGAAAAACCGTCCGCACGGTTTGATGAGGAGAGGGAGGTTGGAAGACCTCTCTTTTACTCTACTGAAATGAATTATTCTAGAATTGATAGTGAACTGGCTTAATGTTAATGCGGTCCGGCCCAGCGAACAGGTTGTAACTTTTGGCGCAAAGGTAATCTTCCCCCAATGCAAAAACTATTTCCTTCAACCCGTTTATATCAGTCTATCAGAAAGAATTAAAACCCGGAGCTGATGGTACCATGCAAGAAAGGATCGAGAACACAGGAACACAAAACGATAACCTCGACCCCCACCTCATCTTTGAAAAATCCAGAAAGAACACCTTCAAGAAATGTCCCCACCTCCCCGATTCCCTCGCCCGCTCAACACTTCCCATTCCTGAACTCTCCGAACCAGAAGTAATCCGCCACTACACTGCCCTCTCAAAGCTCAACTTCGGCATGGACACAGGAATGTACCCGCTGGGCTCGTGCACCATGAAATACAATCCCAGGTTCACAGAATACCTTGTCGCACTTGCTCAGAACATGGTGCATCCGTATCAGGACGAAACCACGATCCAGGGTTCCCTGAAAATAATGTACATGCTGAAAAGGCACTTAATGAACATCTGCGGCATGGACGATTTCTCTCTCCAGCCTGCGGCAGGGGCGCATGGCGAGTTCACTGCAATGGCAATAATAAAAGCCTGGTTTGAAAGAAAGAACGAAGACAGGAATGAAGTCATTGTGCCCGATTCTGCACATGGGACAAATCCCAAGAGCGCAGCGATGGCAGGTTTTGATGTGGTGGAGATACCATCGGATGAGGATGGTTATGTCGACCATAAGATCCTCAAGCAAGCGGTCTCAGGGAAAACCGCGGCTTTAATGCTCACAAATCCAAATACCCTCGGTCTCTTTGAAAAAGACATACCGGAAATAGCCAGGACAGTCCATGACGCAGGGGGCTTGCTGTTCTATGACGGCGCCAACCTGAATGGTATTGTTGGAAGGGTGCGCCCCGGAGATATGGGTTTTGACTGCATGAGCCTTAACCTCCACAAGACCTTTGCTGCGCCCCACGGCGGCGGCGGTCCGGGAAGCGGTCCGACTGGTGTGAAAAAACATCTCGCCGATCTTTTACCTGCGCCCACAGTTGAATTTGACGGGAAGAAGTATTATCTTGATCATGACCGCCCCCATTCGATAGGGAAAGTCCACCAGTTCTACGGCAACTATCTTGCCATCCTCAGGTCACTTGGCTACATCCTGAGACTTGGCTCTCCAGGACTAAAGCGCGTCTCGGATTTCGCGGTACTTAACTCCAACTACATGGTCTCAAGGCTTTCAAAAGCTTATGAGATCAAAAATCCCGCAACCCCTCGTAAGCATGAGGCGGCATTCAGTGCTGCGCCGCAGAAAAAGCATGATGTCACAGCGCTTGATATCGCAAAACGTCTCATGGACTACGGCGTCCACCCGCCTACGATATATTTCCCCCTCATCGTTAAGGAAGCCCTCATGATCGAGCCAACAGAGACAGAATCAAAGGGCTCTATTGATAATTACTGCGATGCATTGCTCAGGATAAATGATGAGGTGGAGAAAGACCCTGAGGTCGTGAAGACTGCGCCGCACAAAACTATTGTTGGGCGGCTGGATGATGTTTTTGCCGCGAGGAAGATGATACTGCGGTGGAGCGCGGCTGAAGAGACAAATCGTGAGATAGGACACGGATGACGCGGATACGCGCGGATCAGTGAAAATATTTCAGTCTTTGAGGATAGCCTCTTTTGCTTTTATAATAGTCCAGTCTTTCTTTTCAATGTCATCAATAAGTTCTCTTAGTTCCTCATTTGAAAGGATCTTTTTCAATTTTAATGCTCTCAAAATATCTTCTAAATCAAGGAAATCCACTTTATTTAAATTAGAAACGCAATTTGGGGGTATCGCAGAATACAATGGGCAGGTCAGGATGGTGGTATTGGAAAAAAAGATGTCCTGCCCATTACTTTTCATTCAACCATTCATGATATTTAAAATATCAGATGGTTTTTCCGAAAACCAAAATACAACCAAATATAAACAACGCTAAAGCTCAAAAACCAAAATAAACTATAAAAACTATAAATTTGTTTATGATGATGGCAGAACATTGCAAATTGAGGATACTGACCATTATGTGGTTGTCGTAGCTTGATAGCAATACAAGGTGGGCGATTTAGAGAAGACAAGGGAAGCGATCGGCATAGATTTTATTCAAATATATCATACAATAATGCATCATAAGACCTTACCTGCCATAAATTCACTTTGAATCTCACCCGCGTAACTTATTTCATCCCGAACCGCATCTATCAATAAAATCTATGACAACAGAATGCAATGATTGTAAAGGCACAGGCTCCATCATACTCAGCGAAAAGGAATGTCCTGACTGCAAAGGTACAGGCAAACCAAAATCAATAAGCCTTGACCAGCTATCTGAAAAAGACCTGGGCAGGCTAATGGGCGGAGGAATGAAATGCCAGAAATGCGGCGGCAGAGGAAAGATCGCAGTAACTGAACCCTGCAAGACCTGTGAAGGCAAGGGAACGTTCTTCACCTGCTCTGTTTGCGGCAAAGAAACAACCAAAGGAGAACTCTGCGAGACATGCGTAAAAAAGCCCCTCGTGCACTTGCTGGGCGACGAATGCGATACGCGCGAGCTTGAAGCAGGGAAGACGTACGAAGGGAAGGTGCAGGGACATGCCAATTTCGGTGTGTTCGTTGACATCAATCCACAGCTTCGGGGACTCATCCATGCAAGCAACATCAATTTCTCACCTGAGATCGGCGATAAAATATTCGTGGAAGTAAAGAACATAGCTCCGAACGGGAACATAGAACTGCTCCCGAAGACTCTCAAAGAATTCCAGGTAGTCGAGGTCGAAAAACAACTGCCGCGCCGAAAGACCATAGAACTCTCAAAATACATTGGCAAACTCACCCACATCTCAGGCGAGGTCATCCAGATAAAGCAGACCGGCGGTCCAACGATATTCACAATATCTGACGAGGACGGCACTGTGCAGTGCGCCGCATTCGAAAAAGCAGGAGAGCGGGCATATCCTGAGATAAAGTCAGAGACCATAGTGAAGATAATCGGTGAGCCTGCAATGAGAAACGGCTCCATGCAGGTGGAAATACGCGCCATGAAGCAGCTCTGGGGAGGTGACGCCACAGGCATCAAGGAGAATATCGAAAATGCGATAGATAAACGTTCAGAACCTCACGATATCCAGTTCCTTGTTAAGAGCGAAGTGCTGGAAAAGCTGAAGCCAAAGATGCGAAACGCTGCAAAGCTCATCCGGAAAGCAGTTTTCAAGTCCCGCCCCATCATCATAAGGCACCACGCAGATGCAGACGGCATCACTTCCGCTGTTGCAATAGAGCGTGCCCTTCTTCCTCTCATCCGGGAAGTCGGAGGCTCTGATGCCGACCGCCATTTCTACAGGCGCGCTCCTTCCAAGGCGCCCTTCTACGAAATAGAGGATGTTACTAAAGACATCACCTTTGCGCTTGAAGACCAGGAGCGGTTCGCGCAGAGGATGCCGCTTGTGGTACTTATGGACAATGGCGCAACTGAGGAGGATATGCCAGCTATGAAACAGGCGGCAATTTACGGCATTGACATTCTTGTCATTGATCACCATCATCCTGACGGCACCATTGACTCGATGGTTCTGGAGCATGTGAACCCTGCCTACGCAGGCGGAGATTTCGGTATTACCACTGGCATGATAGGAACAGAGATAGCCCGCATGATAAACCCGGATATCACGGAAGAGATAAAGCATCTCCCCGCGGTCTCAGCGGTAGGGGATAGGTCAGCCGCGCCTGAAGCGGGATTTTATAAGGCGCTGGTTGCAGATAAATATCAACTTGAGGATTTGAAAAACATGGCTCTAGCTGTTGATTACGAGGCATTCCTGCAGAGGTTCAACGACGGGCGCGGGATGATGAACGACATACTTAATCTGGGCTCAAATATCAGGCACCAACAAATAGTAAAATTATTGTGTGAGCAGGCAAATGCCGCCATAACCGAGCAGCTTGAAGCTTCTATGCCTAACGTGAAAATGCAGAAGCTGCAAAACGGGACTATGCTGAACGTGATCGATGTGGAGAACTTCGCCCACAAGTTCACTTTTCCTCCCCCGGGCAAGACGAGCGGGGAAGTACATGATCGCCTGTGCACGAAATATTACGGGCAGCCTGTGGTCACCATTGGTTACGGTCCTGACTTTGCAGTGCTGCGTTCAAGAGGCGTTAAGATGAACATCCCACAGATAGTGAAAGAACTGCATAGCGAAATAAAAGGTGCGGGCGTTAGCGGCGGTGGACATCTTGTAGTGGGGAGCATCAAATTCGTCGAGGGCATGAGAAAAGACGTACTGGCGAAACTTGTGGAGAAGATAGGAGCGGCAGGGACGCAATGAATCTAT
>CBFFLL010000011.1:4583-18772 GCA_965642175.1 Candidatus Methanoperedens nitratireducens
GGTGTGAGATTCTCAATGAAAATTGATCAACAGTGCGTCGGCTGCGGTCAGTGCGCCGCTTACTGTCCCTACGATGCAATAGTTGTTTTCGGGCGCGCATCAATGAATGAAAAATGCATAGAGTGCGGCATCTGTTTGGACTACTGTCCAGTCTGTGCGATTTCGGAGGAGAAATGAAAGCCGTCATCATCGGGGCAGGTCTGGGGGGACTGCTCGCAGGAGCAAAACTATGCAGGGAAGGATACGAAGTTGAAGTCTTCGAACGCCTCCCCTTCATCGGCGGCAGGTTCGCAAACATTGAATACAGAGGTTTCAAACTCAGCACGGGCGCGCTTCACATGATCCCACACGGCTCGCGGGGACCGCTTGCGCAACTACTGCGTGAGGTGGAAGCAGAGGTCAATATTATTGATTCAAACCCTATGGCAGTCATCAGGAAGGATAACGGGAATGATATAGAATTCCATGATTTCAGGAAAGAGCTTTCTCTCATAAAAAGGATCAAGCTCGCGACAATACTTGCATACTCGCTCAAATTCAAACCAAAAAGCGATATCTCGTTCAGGGACTGGGTGCTGAAATACTTTGACGATGAATTCCTTCTCAGGCTTGCGGATTCCTTCTGCGGCTGGGCATTGAGCCTTAAGGCAAAGGACGTGCCTGCACGGGAGATGCTTGATATAATTGACAATATGTACAAGTATAAAGGCTCTGGCGTTCCTCAGGGCGGCTGCGGCGCGGTAACGGGGGCGCTTGCGGAAGTAATAAGAGCAGGAGGCGGAAAGATACATACCAGTTCTTGCGTAGATAAGATAATCATTGACTGCAACAGGGCAAAAGGCGTCACCTTGAAAGGGAGAACGGTTGATGCTGACCTTGTTATCAGCGACATCGGACATCAGGAAACAGCCAGGATGTACCATTGCATGGATAATGGATATCTGGAAAGAATAAACACGGTCAATCCCTCAAAGGGTGTCAAGATATGCCTGGGAGTTGATGAACCCCTGATAGGTCACAGCGGGGTTTATTTCACACCATACGCAGAGAGGATCAACGGCATCAATGAAGTGACGCATGCCGACCCATCACTTGCACCGCCAGGAAAGCACCTTGTGATGTCTCATCAGGCAGTACTTTCCGACAACCTGGAGGAGGAGATAAAACTCGGACTCTCCGACCTTAAACGTTTTTTCCCTGATAAGAAATACGAGGTTCTTATGATACAGTCCTATTCAGGCAGATGGCCGGTGAACAGGGCATCATCGGGAAGCGATACCGGAGACATGACGCCTGTTGATGATCTTCACATTGTTGGGGACGGAGCCAAGGGCAAGGGCGGGATAGAGGTTGAAGGTGTGGCCCTGGGGGTCAGGAACGTAATGAGGGAACTTGGATTAAGGTGAAATTTAGCCAGTTCAAATAAAAAATGCAAAGATATAAATAATGATTAAACATCATTAATCTTCCCACGAACATGACTGATTACTCCAGAAACAATTTGATGCAATTCATAAATCCAAAACCGCAGGATATCGAGATATGCGATGTCACCCTGAGGGACGGAGAGCAGACGCCAGGGGTAGTATTCACAAGGGAAGAAAAGATAGCCATCGCTGAAAAACTCGACAGCGTCGGCGTGGATGTAATTGAAGCAGGCTTCCCGGTGATCTCTCACGGAGAGGAAGCCATAGTCAGGGAGATCGCACACCTTGGGCTTGATGCCAGGGTATGCTGCCTTGCCCGCGCAGTGGCTAAGGACGTGGATGTGGCGCTTCGCTGCGATGTGGATTTTGTGAGCATATTTATCGCGACCTCTGATCTTCACCTTAAATACAAATATCATAAGACCTTCGAGGAAGCAGAATCGTGTGCACTTGACGTGCTTGACTACGCAAAAGACCACGGACTCACTGTAAGATTTGCGGCTGAGGATGCCACACGCACTGACATCAATGTACTGAAATCCATCTTCAGGGCAGCAGAAGAACACGGCGCTGACTATGTCAGCATAGCCGACACAGTCGGGATACTGAATCCCAGCACTGCGTTGTATCTGGTAAAAGAGATAAAGAAAGCCGTGAAAACAAAAGTATGTATCCATTGCCACAACGACCTTGGTCTGGCTGTCGCTAACACGCTAAGCGGGGCTGAAGCCGGAGCATTCCAGCTTCATACCACGGTCAACGGCATCGGCGAGAGATGCGGGAATGCCTCGCTTGAGGAACTGCTCGTGAACCTGCGGGTGCAGTACGGCATCGAGAGATACGATGTGAGCCAGCTCACTGAACTGTCACAACTGGTGGAAAAATACTCTGAGATACCGATACCCAGGATAAAGCCCATCGTGGGAGCCAATGCTTTTGCGCATGAATCAGGGATCCATGTGGCTGCTGTTCTTGAGAACCCTATGACTTATGAGGTGTTCCTTCCAGAGATGGTGGGTGGAAAGCGGGAGATCATCATTGGCAAGCATACAGGCAGTAAAGCTCTCAAAGGTGTTGTGGAGAAGATGGGGTATAACCTCACGCACAACCAGATGGGTACACTCCTCGAAAAGGTGAAGAAATGCAGCGAAGCGAAGAAAAAAGTTACTTGCGGCAGGTTGACTGAGTTCATAAAGGAACTGGAATGAGAGCCCGATAAAACCAGGAAATAACGGATTCGCTCATAAAAACGTTTAAGTATCTTTAATGCAAGTTAGGTCAGAATTACAATAGAATGCATGATTATTAACTCAGGAGAATATGAATGGCAGATTTTAGAATAGTAGTTTCAGATAGCAAGACCGCACAGGCATACCAGATCACAGTTACAGGCACAGCAGCCAGTAAGATCATTGGAAAGAACATCGGAGATACCATTAGTGGGGATATCGCAGGATTGTCAGGATATACACTCAAGCTGACAGGCGGTACTGATAAAGACGGCTTCCCGATTAGACCGGATTTACCCGGTCCGGCTCGAAAAAAGATCCTTGTGGCTGGCGGCGTTGGTTTTCACCCGACGCACGATGGTGAAAGGAGACGAAAAGCCATGCGCGGACGAGAGATATCATCAGAGGTCACTCAAATAAACACCGTGGTCGTGGAATACGGAGAGAAATCTCTTGCTGAGATATTCCCCAAGAAAGAGTTAAAGGAAGGGGAAGTCGCGGAAGAGAAGAAAACAAAGGATAGAAGGCGGTAATAATTTAGTATTCCGCTTTTTTTTATAATAAGTTTTAATACACGTAAACTCCTTTTAGCCCCAGATGCAAAAGCGTGAAAACATACTTATCGAAGCCCTTCCCTACATCCGTGAGTTCCACAACTCTGTAATGGTGATCAAGATGGGAGGGCATGCCATCGTCGACCCTGCCATAATGGACCAGATAGTGCAGGATATAGTATTACTCAGGTTCGTGGGAATACGCCCCATAATCGTGCATGGTGGCGGCCCTGAGATCACGGAAAAAATGGCTCGAATGGGGAAGAAACCAGAGTTCGTGTCAGGATTGCGGATAACAGACGACGAAACGCTTGAGATAGCAAGGATGGTGCTTGTTGGTAATGTTAACAGCAAGATAGTCTCATTGATAAGCAAGCACGGTGGGAAAGGCGTTGGTATCTCAGGAAGCGACGGCAGGATCATCGTGGCGCGCAAAATGGCTCCACAGCGCATGACAGTTGAAGGAGTCGAGAAAGAAGTAGACCTTGGCTGGGTCGGAGAAACCGAAGTGATCAATCCGGAACTGCTGTACATTCTTGCTGACAAGGACTACATACCTGTAATAGCTCCAATAGCGACTGATGACAAAGGAAATGACCTGAACGTGAACGCGGACACTGTTGCCGGGGATATCGCAGCATCCCTTAAAGCCATGAAACTCATTTCCCTGACCGATGTGCCAGGGGTACTTCGCGACCCGAAGGACACAGGAACGCGTATTTCAAGGATAGCCTTCGAAGATATTGAAACGCTTATAGCAGATAACATCATTAGTGGCGGGATGATACCCAAAGTAAGATCAAGCGCTGTGGCTATTGTCGGAGGCGTCGGACAGGTGCATATTATCGACGGGAGCATGCCTCATTCCCTGTTGCTTGAGCTGTTCACGCACGAGGGCATAGGAACAATGATATACAGGAAATAGTGAAGCTGATGAAAGAAAAAATCGAAAATGTAGAAAAGAAAGAAGCAGAACCTGTTGTTAAGGTACTCACGCCAGGTGAGCGAAAACGACAGCTCATAGAAGGCATAAAGAAGACGGCGTTCCCAGCCTTCATTGGAGCGTTCTTTGCATTAGTGCTTTTCCTGAAATTCTATGATGCAAAAGAGGTACACTGGGTCTCTGTCCTTTTACTGGTGGCGCTGGTTTCTTATTATATCCAGAAACTGGCGTATCCAATGCTTGGCGTCAAAGTTGATGAATTTGAGACCAAGGACTGGTTATATGTTGAGTTAATGACCATAATATTCCTGCTTGTTTCATGGACCCTTTTGTTAAATTCAGGAGCACTTGACGTGACTGTTGATCCAATGTCAATAACATTGGACACTCCTGAAAGTCTGATCGCAAGCGTCACAAGCAATAGCTTGAAAATTGCAGACGTAACTGTTCACCTGGAAGGTCCCGGTGTAAACATGAGCAACATCACAGGAGTTGACGGGTTGGCGTTTTTCAATGATGTTAAAACAACAGGCTCAGGGAACCTGACAGTAACTGCAACAAAGACCGGATACATCCACAACAGCACGAATATTACTATTAATAAATTAAATTGATGACGGGTTCATTATGAGACTTGCAGTTCTAGACCGCGACAGATGCCAGCCCAGGTTGTGCGACTTCCAATGTATCAAGTTCTGCCCGAGGGTTCGCACTGGCGATGAAACCATTATCGTAGGCGAGGACGGAAAGCCGGTAATCTCTGAAGAGTTGTGCGCAGGATGCGGTATATGCGTGAAACGCTGCCCGTTTGAGTCAATAATTATAATCGGGCTACCTGAGGCGCTTGAAGAGGCCACCCACCGCTACGGAAAGAATGGGTTTGCACTGTACGGACTGCCAGTTCCTGCCACCGGGAAGGTCACAGGCATCCTGGGACCTAACGGGATAGGTAAAAGCACGGCGATAAATATACTTTCCGGGACGCTGAAACCCAACCTTGGTAAAGGCAGGATCGGCTGGGATGAGATCCTAAAATATTACGCAGGCTCTACCCTTCATGAATACCTGGAAGGCGTATCGCAAAAAAATATAAAGACTTCACATAAACCGCAGTATGTGGACATGATACCCAAAAAATTCAAAGGTAAGGTCATGGAACTCCTGTTAAAGACCGATGAACGGGGCGTGCTCAATGAACTGATCAAGAAACTTGATATAGAAGGTATAATAGATCGCAGCATCCAGGAACTGAGCGGCGGTGAACTACAGCGCGTGGCGCTTGCAGCATGCATATCGCGTGAAGCTGATTTCTATTTCATCGACGAGATAAGCCCGTATCTTGACATTTACCAGCGTATCAGATCAGCCCAGATAATCAGGGAACTAGCAGAAACAAAGGCGGTAATGGTCGTGGAACATGACCTGGCAATACTTGACCTGCTCGCTGACATGGTGCACATAGCTTATGGCACACCGGGAGGGTTTGGCGTCATAACCCATCCAAAAGTAGTGCGGCTGGGTATAAATGAGTACCTCAGGGGATTCCTGCGAGAGGAAAATGTCAGGATACGCACTGAAGCTATTGAATTTGAGGTACATGCCCCTCAGGTAACAAAGGAAGTCTCACCGCTTTTAGAATTTGGCAATTTCTCGAAAAAATATAATGAGGGATTCGAACTTGTCGCGCAGGGGGGGAACATCAGGAAAGGCGAAGTCATCGGGATAGTTGGACCCAATGGGATAGGTAAATCCACGTTCGTCAAGATATTGGCGGGAGAGATAAAACCTGACACGGGAAAGCTTGATATGAAGATAAAAGTGTCATACAAGCCGCAGTATATTAAAGCTGAAGAAACCGTTAGTGTAGCTGAACTTCTGCGCTCCATCACAAAACAGTTCGATACGAGTTTTTACCAGGGTGAGATCTTAAAACCCCTTCAACTCGAAAGACTCCTTAAACAGCAGGTGAATGATCTCTCAGGTGGAGAACTCCAGCGCGTTGCGATAGCAGCATGTCTTTCACGAAGCGCAGATCTCTATATTTTGGATGAACCTTCTGCGCACCTTGATGTTGAGCAAAGGGTACTGGCCACCAAAGTCATAAGGCGCTTTGCTGAGAACAATAAGGTCACAGCGATGGTGGTAGACCATGATATCTACATGATAGATATGTTAAGCGACAGGATTCTTGTTTTCGAAGGGAAGCCAATGGTAAAAGGCGACGTGCATGGTCCGTTCAACATGCGGGATGGTATGAACCGGTTCCTTAAGAATATCGGGATTTCATTCAGGCGGGATGAGGAAACAAAGCGCCCCAGGGTTAATAAATTGGATTCACGTCTTGACCGGGCGCAGAAGTCAGAAGGGGAATATTATTATAGTATAAAATAAAAAACACAACCTGCTGTTTGCCGGGATGGAGATATTAGATTTTCACGGTTATTATACGTAAACTATATATTGTATTCTCATAATTATCATTATAAGTGATTACATGAGATGGTACACAGCGGTTTTAATTATAATATTGACTTTGTCTATGAATCAGGCATCTGCGGCGACATTCAGCCCTGGCGAAATAGAATGGGCAACTGCCGTGACAGGCGATCTTCATAAAGGAGGAACCCTGACCAATGAGGAATACATGGTCAAAGCAGTGCAGTTCCCTGCAGGTGTACCTGGAAAAAAGACTTACCCCTCAGGCGCCATAGTGCCTGAAGATGAAGTAGACCCTATGGTTTTCCTTGAGATATATAAGAACGGAGTAATGATAAAGGAATTTGTCATGACCATCGCGAGTGAAGCTTATATCGATCCTGATTATGAAGTAAAAGTATCCACTCCAGCATTTATTTTAAGAAATGATAGAGGATGGGTGCTTGAGTATTACGACCCATGGGCCACTGTAGCTATCCAGAAAAGGGCTCTCCCTAAACTTGAAGTAACTGTAACCACAGATAAGCCCACGTACTCATCCAACAATGCTGAGATAATCATAGCAAAGGTAGAATTGAAAAACACCGGTGCTGCCTTTATCAAGAGGGTTGATCTTGACCTCAATATTGGAGAATTGAAACTCAGGGGAGGAGAATTGAGCCAGCTTCACAGGTATTACGACAAAATATTGAAAGATGAAATCAAAAGTTTCGAGGTCATACTTGTTGTTCCAGATATGATCGATGAAAAAACGTACTATCTGAATGCGAGCGCAAAAGGATATGATGTAAAAGACCTCACTTACAGCGCTTCGGGTTTCGCATCCCCCACAGTTTCACCCAAACAGAATTATTTTTCCATCAGCAAAGCGGTCAGGGACCGCATATATCTACAGGATTACGCATCTATAAGGATCATAGTGGCTAACGGCGGGATGTATAATATTTATAATATCCATATCACAGATAACATGAGCGACAAATTCGTTTTAAGCTCATCTCCCATACCATTTGCATGGGATATCCCTGTGCTGAAGCCAGGGGAGGAATGGAGTACGGGCTACTCTATCAAACCAACAGAAGCAAACATCGACGGATGGACGATACCCGCTTCTTCCGCAACATTCACAGTCAATAATAAACCATACAGCGCCTCCTCTTCGACGATAAAATTGATCGTGAACGGGCCAAGACTTATAGTTAATAAGACCGTAAGCAAACCAGTCGTGAACATTAGCGAGGATGTGACGGTGACGGTGAGCATCAATAATATCGGGAATGTAGGTACCAAGACTGAGGTAAAAGATTTATTACCCAACAGCGTAAGTCTCGTAAGCGGTCAGTTGTCCCAGCTCAATTTTTCTGAACCCGCTAAGGAATGGGGATTCAGTTACATTATCAGAATGAATAAAGAAGGAGATTATGAGTTGCTTTCAGCCATAGCTAATTATACAAATGTGGAATACAGGGGCTTTGTACATGATGTAAAAAGCTCGGATAGACCTGTGATCATGGTTATCGACCCGAGTAAACCCAGACCTGTATCAACCGACCCTGCGTCACAGAGCACGGGTGGAACTCCCTCATCACAGGGAAATCCTGGGACAAATTCGCAGGGAACCCCTGAGGCAACATCCACACCCGAACCAACCACTACTCCTATAACGCCAGGTTTTGAATTTGCCTTCGGTGTGATCATATTGATATTCGCGGCAGGTTTCATGCGCAAATGAGTTCAATCATATTTACTCACGGCGATTCTGATGGTATATGTTCCGGAGCCATTGTTAAAAGTGCACTTCCGGGATCAACTGTGTTTTTTACAAGCCCTGTGGGTCTTCTGGGTGAATTGAACAGCCTCACGGAAGATCATGAAAACATCGTGATATGCGATATCGCTGTCGATGAGAAGAGCTTCAGGCAGTTGAAAGAAAGGCTGGATGAATTATCGGAAGTATCAAAAATTACTTTCATGGACCACCATCCACTTCCTGAGGCAGGGTTTAAAGCTCCCTGGTTCTACCACGACAATTGTTCTTCTTCTGAACAGGCATACCGCATATTTGAGAAAAAACTGGACCGGGATGTTAGAAGCGTGGCAATATACGGCGCGATGGGGGATTTCAATGAGACCGAGATCATAAAGAAATGGATGAGAGACTGGGATAAAAGGACGCTGTATTTTTATGCCGGGGTGCTTATACAGGGGATTACATACGCTGGCAGGGATTATGACTTCAAGAGAAGGATAGTGGATGCGCTTTCTGAAGATATTCCGCCTCCCTGGATAGATGGGCTTCTTGATGCTGCTCTAATCGCGTCAAAAAAGGAAGAAGACATAAAGCTCACTGTCAGGAAGAAAGTCGTGAAATTGAAGAACCTCGCCTATGTCATAGATATAAACGGATACCGGTCCAAAGCAGCAATATACGCTGCTGCTTATGGTGATGCCCGCATTGGTATTTCATGCGAATACAGGAGCCACAAACATGTTTATGACCTGAGCATAAGGCTCAGGAAGGGTGAGGCTGACCTTAATTTGCTCCTGCGGCGCATTGCTCCGGAACACGGGGGAACTGGTGGAGGTCATCCTTTTGCAGGGGGTGCGCGTATACCGGAGAAAGAGCTGAAGGCTTTTTTGTATGATCTGGATGATGCGCTGACCTTGTAGAGTTTAAAATGTTCACATGAACTTAATACCCTCTGGCATCTCGCCGACCTTCTCCCTGAACGCATCAGGCCAGTCCTTCTCGTCAAATCCCTTCTGGGCAAAGAACGTGCTTGCCCATCTCTCAAGCCCGATGCCTGAACAGCCGCTCCACACATCTTTTCCCGACTGCGATTTCACGTTAAACCCTCTGGGATACTTATCCCCGTTGATGCTCAGGTTCTGGAACTCAAGCCACTCGCCATCCTTACCGCGGTAGGGCAGCGGCGCCTCAAAATCAATGGTACCAATATCTTTATTCCCTGCAAGCCCGGTAAGACCTTCCTGCGCCATGAACCAGGGCGTTACCCATGCCATCCTCCATTCCAGTTCAAGGATGTCGTTAAAGATGTGCTTGTAGCATTCCTGCATTTCTTTTGAGTGGGCTGTTACCTGTTCGGGCGAGCCGATGAACACAAGTTCGATCCTGTGGAACTCATCCACCCTCTCCATCCCGTGTATGCCGCCGCTCTCGTACCTGTGCGAGGTGCCTGAGCGGTCAAATACTTTTATCGGGAAGGATTCCTCGGAAATGGTCTTACCCTGAAGGAAAGGCCAGAACGATGGGCACTGGGCATAACACAGGGCGCCAAGAGGTTTATCTAATTTTTCAGCGATGAGGTCAACAGGCACTTCAAGAGTGACCTTATAAGTATCAATTACCTCCTCCCAGAAGGCAGGGTCTCTTGTCTTCGGGGCGCAGACGTAGTATATCTCAGGATAAACTCCCTTTGCATGTCCTGAATGCATTAACACATCCCAGGGGTCAACTTTGGGGAATATCATTTCTATATACCCCAGTGGTTTGATCACTTCTTCAAGCACAATTTTCTCGAAAGTCCTGAAAATGCGCGTCATCTGGGGGCCGTGTATCCACTGACCCCGCCCTACAGACCGCCTTATCCAGCCGCGCTTTTCCGCTTCCACAGTCGGGTCGCTCTTGAACTTCATCTCTTGTTTCGGGCTTTCCCACAGCGGGTTCCAGTGCTCTGCCTTTCCTCCAAAACTTTGCGCTGCGATCTTATCCTCAATGAGTGATATTATCCTGTCCGGAACCTTATTCTCAAGTTCTGATTCCCCGACGTCAAGAGAGAGAGTGATCATGCCATTATCGAATTCAAGCGATCTTACATGCGGTATTTTTTTAGATTTCAGATCCTCTTTGGCTGGCATAGAAACAATGTATTCTTCTACCTCAGCGCCTCTTACCCCTATCCTGAACGTCTTTCCAAGCACGCCTGCTAGCGGCTTTCGCAACCTGATGAAGGCATCGTGTGCTCGCAAGTACCTGTCTGATTCGATATCGAAGGATACGCCGCTATCTGTTATATCCCACCCGATGATATTTGCGCCTTTTCCTGCAGGGACTCCTTTTTGCAGGATTGTGGTTTTTGCTTCTTCGACGAATTTCTCGATGTCTGCGCGCGCAGCTGCGGGGTTGGCGCTTGTTTTGAAAGTGCCTTTTAGGTGAAAGTAAGGTTCTGTCATAGCTTATCCTTGATATTAATTAAGAAAATATTGAAATCGCACATATTCTCTATTTTTAGCTTCATGTATGATTCCTTTATATTTATTCTTTCTTTTTAACGAATCTGAATTTAAAAACCGCAGATGATGCGCCCAGAGCAACGCCTCTGGAGGGCGCGTCCAAGTCAACAATAAATAAACTTATCAAGATCATCGATATGACAGAAATTTAAAGAACCAAAAGGGAGGAAAGAGGGAATGGAAGAAGCACTTAACATGAATCAGATGATGATAATGGTAAAGGAGAAAGTGGAATCAAAATTAGGATGGTTAGGAATATGGAAACAATTGACAAAGAAGAATTATTATTCTCATATCATATGACTGCAATCTTGCCCGCGTCTGTAATTGTATATCCATCCTCGTCTTTTATGTATCCCATTGCCTTGAGTTCTCGTAGATGGTTGTATGCCATGCCTTTGGAGATGCCCACTTTTAAAGCTATAACCTGAATTGAATTCACTCCCGATTTAATTTGTTCCAGTATTATCTTCTTTGTGTCAGATATGTTGAAGCTGAGAATCGGGAAGTCGATGATGAAATTGTCTTCTTCAGTAACATAGACTATGCGTTTTACCATATCGCTTCGCGTGTATGCGCCAAAGAGCGCCCCGAACGCCTGGGGTTTTCTGCCGCCTGAGACATTTATCATAATGTGGTTGCCACGGGCATGCTCTTCTTCAATGAGAGTTGCCACATCCTGAGCAACCTTGACCGTGTCATAAAGGGATGTGTTCCTCTTCTCAATCTCGATTACCTTACCAAATGTGTCTTCCAGGGTCTGTTCAGAGCGGAGTTTTTTTTCATCTGTTCCCTCTTCTGTGAGCAGGATGAGTTTTGATGGGGAAAGACGGGTGACGCAGACTATGACTGGTTCGAGGGTGTAGATTGTAGAGATGAGTGTGAGGTTAGCCATTTGGTAGTGTTATCTTGTTAGTGAAATATATGTTTAATATATGTTAGTATATGGTTACTATGTATATAAGTACTACAGTTGGAAATAATAATTGACAATTTTTATTCACGGATGTTAAAATACCATAACAAACTACACCTTTTTAATTGGCAGATGTCAATTTTTTCACAGCGTTTTTAATCTCTTCATCCGCCTGATCCGCTTCAATCTGGTGTCGGGTTGTCTCAAATTTAGCATATTCTGTTTCAGCCAATTCATGGGCAAGTTCTGCTGAAATTGTACCGGCATTCTTTAAAATATCATGTTCGTTCAAAGATAGGAACGAATCGAGTTTTGCGAGCCAGTCCCTCATATACATCGCTTTTCTGCGCCTGGCTTGAAGTTCAGCAAAATCGAGATACTGTCCAACCAGAAGTTCCAGTGTGCTGATCTCTTCCTGATTTAGATAGTTTTTTGCCACCCCTATATCGGTTTTTGTCAATACACGACCGTGCTTTGCACCTTTCCATGTTGTCAATCCCATATTGGGAAGTGTGGCGTCTGCTCGATCGTGAATTAACTCCGCAGCTGTTTTTCCGGTCGCAGCATAGAGCATTTTATTCTGAACAATGGCGAAAAACTCCTGTGTCATGGGATTTTTTGGATCATAATCCGCACTTGTCAGGTAGATATCGCGCACCTTCTGATAAAATCGTTTTTCCGAAGCGCGGATAGCCCGGATGCGCTCAAGGAGTTCATCAAAGTAATCGATTCCGCCGGGCTCTGAAAGCCGCTCATCATCAATGGTAAACCCTTTTACTACGTACTCGCTAAGGCGCTCGGTTGCCCATTGCCGGAACTGGGTGCCGTGATGGGACTTTACGCGATAACCGACCGCGATAATTGCTTCAAGCCGGTAGAGTTTTGTTTTATAGGCTTTTCCGTCGGTGGCAGTTGTCAAGTATTCCTTGATAACTGAATATTCTGATAACTCCCCCTCTTCGAAGATATTTTTCAGATGCAAACTGATATTCTGTTTGGTTGTCTGAAAAAGCTCTGCCATGGCGAGTTGGGATAGCCATACTGTTTCATCCTCAAGTCGCACTTCAATGCGCTGTTTCCCGTCCCGGGTTGTGTAGAGAAGTATCTCACTGTTCGATGGTTCAAGTTCTGAGGTGGTGGTCTTTTTTTTCACTTTTCAACCGCCTGTTCTATGAGTTATCCTGCACGGTGTCTGGCTTGTTAGAGGGTGTGGATTGTGAGGAGTAGTCATTTGGTAATGTTATTGTGTTAGTGTAATATATGTTTTGTGCAGGTGTTATTGTAGAGTTAATTGTGGTTAGGTAGAAAAGTATATATAAAATGTATGTTAGTATATGTTTAGTATGTACATAGGTGATGCAATTATGGGTGAAACTCAGGTGTATTATAAATACTGGGGTAAAGCAGAAGAGCCTGTTGAAACAGCTCATCATTTATTCCCATATCATTGTTTGGATGTGGCTGCTGTGGCAAATCAATGGTGGGCACACAGTTCAAGCATTCGCCGCAGTTTCACCCAAGAAACAAGAATGACAGAAGAACAAACCCATGCATTGGTGATGTTTTTTATTGCGTTGCATGATTTTGGGAAGTTAGACATTCGTTTTCAGGCGAAAGTACCCGAATTAGCGAAAGGGAATTATGAGGGCGAATTACCTAATAATTCACAGAGCAAAAACTATTATCACGGCGAAGAGGGCTACACATGGTTAGTACAGGAAAGTGAATCGTATTTTGAAGGTGTCGAAGACAAACCTCAGCGATGGTTACAAAATTGGTTTGCCTCCACTGCCGGACATCATGGGAAAATACCAACAAATGCTGAAGGCAATCCTCCGGCCTTTGTTCCACCATCCATCAAAAAACAAGATATTGACGCTCGTAAAGAATGGATACAGGATTTAGCCTGCCTCTTTCTACATCCGGCTGGTTTGAACATTGAGGATATCCCCACCAAAGAGCCTCCAGTTCTACTCGCAGGTTTTTGCAGTGTATGTGATTGGTTAGGTTCGAACACACAATATTTTCGACCTAGAAACACTATTCAGCCCTTGAGTGACTATTTCATCGGCAGAGAAAATGAGGCACATCAGGTTTTACAGGCGTTTGGATTATTAACTGAAATTAAAAGTAAAGGGGGGATGCAAGCCATTTATCCGAAATGCACTCCCAGAAATACACAGGTTTTGATTGAGGATTTAGCAGTACAACAGAGCCTGATAATTATTGAAGCCAATACCGGCAGTGGGAAAACAGAGGCGGCATTGGCTTATGCTTCCAGATTATTAGCGCAAGGTTTTGCGGATAGCATCACCTTTGCTTTGCCCACTCAAGCAACTGCCAATGCCATGTTAGAACGATTAGAAAAAGTTGCCGACAAGATTTTTAATGGAGGACAAAATGTTATTCTGGCACACGGTAAAAGAGATT
>CBFFLL010000011.1:18782-25923 GCA_965642175.1 Candidatus Methanoperedens nitratireducens
GAAGGCGGAGCACAATGCAGTGAATGGTTATCTTCAAGTCGAAAACGTGCTTTTTTAGGACAAATTGCTGTAACCACAGTAGATCAAGTCATGCTTTCTGCCATTAAATCTTTGCAACATTTTTTTGTGCGTAGTTTTGGGGTTGGTAAAAGTGTATTGATTATTGATGAGATCCATGCTTATGACGCTTACATGTATGGTATATTGGAGGCAGTAATTAAACAGCAAAAACAGGCTGGTGGTAGTGTGATTCTCCTCTCTGCAACCTTACCTGCATCTCAAAAACAATCACTATGCAAGGCATGGGGCGCTGAAACCGGGATTGACGAACAACCATATCCACTAATCTTGCAGGCAACAGATGACGAAGTTAAGGCATTCACTTTAGCGGAACACGATATAGGCCAGGAAAAAATTGTCGATATCGAATTGTGGCAAAATGATGATTGTAGCATCACTACAGAACAACTTGAAAGGATTGTTCAAGCTGCGGAAAAAGGTGCTAAAATTGGTATTGTGTGTAATTTAGTTGATGATGCACAGCGATATGCCCATAGTCTCAGTGAGATGACCTCCGTACCTGTTGATATTTTCCATTCTCGTTATCGCTATTGTGACCGGATGGATAAGGAAAAAGTGGTATTAGGGCAATATGGAATGGGCAGTCCCAATCAAGGGCGTATCCTGGTGGGCACACAAGTCATTGAACAATCATTAGATATCGATTTTGACTGGCTGATCAGTTTTATTTGTCCTGTTGATTTACTTTTCCAGCGCATGGGACGATTGCACCGCCATAAAAAAGAGCGCCCTGAAATGAATAAAAAGCCATTATGTACTGTGGTTATGCATAAAAATATTAACCTGAACACAGCAGAAACAGTGAAAGAATCATATGGATTACATGGTCTGATTTATAAAAATATCCGAGCTTTATGGCGAACACAACAATTATTGCAGCAACATGCAGGCATAAGATTTCCTGATGCTTATCGTGATTGGATAGAAAACGTTTATAAAAAAGATGCATGGCAAGATGAATCAGAATCATTAACAAAATTATTTGAAGATTATCAAATGGAACAATTTGCCAGTAAATATGTCTCAAAAGGATTAACTCAGGAAAATACTTACTTTAGAGATACTGAAGGTAATGCAGCTTCTTTGACAAGGGAGGGTGAAATGAATTTGAGTATCATTCCTGTGATGGAAGGTAATGGAAAGCGATGCTTTTTAGATGGGACTGATGTTCCAAATGCTAACGACAAATATAATCGTGAACTGTTGAGTCAAAACAGTCTAAGTGTTCCAAATAGTTGGAGAGCAATATTACCGAAAAGTCAACATGATATTTTTTATTTGCCTATGCAAAAAAGGGATGAAGGTTGGCGATTTGATTATGAAAATGGTTATTTATTTTATACCCAAGAGCGAGGTTTGCAGAAGGTGCAGAAGGAAAAAATATGAATAGCTTTAATTTATTGACTGAAAATTGGATTCCAGTTCAACAACACGGACAGTTTGAAACCATAAGTTTAAAACGCTTGCTTTGTAAAGATGAAGACTGGCAAATCTGCCTGTCACGCGATGATATGGAACTGGCTGCGCTGCAGTTGATTGTATGCATTGCACAAGTTGTTTTTATGTCGGATGATGAAGATGCGTTAAAGGATGCTTATGATAAACCGATGAGTGAAACGGATTACGATAAAGGTATTGAACCGTTTATGGAGTGGTTTGACTTGTTGCACCCCAAATATCCGTTTATGCAGCGCAACGATGTTAAAACGGATAAATTGAAATCAATTCAAGCGTTGTTGGTTGGATTGCCAGAAAAAACAAGCTCTTCAGCATCATCGCATAAATTTTTCAATGAAGTTGAAGAAGTTACTGGTTTAAATATTGGACTGGCAGCTATTGTATTATTTAATCGTGCAATTAATTCTCCGTCCGAAGGTGGTGGATTTAAAGGCAGTTTGAGAGGTGGTTCACCTGCAACAACATTAATTGCAGAAGAACGTCTGAGGCAAACAATATGGTGCAATGTCCTGACTCAAGAAAATATACAAAAGCGTTACCCAAATTTTGCCATTGATCCAAAAAATGATTTACCAACCTGGATAGATTGCATTATTCCAAATTCAGAGTTTTATTCGTACAATATCGGCTTTAGACGAGGATTATTTTGGCAGCCAGCTAAAATAAAATTAGCTATTGAAAACAATCAGGTAATTGGGATAGAAACTGAAAAAATGAATTATAAGTTGAAAGATGAACCTGATAAGCGTTGGCTACATCCTCATAGTCCCAAAAAATGGAGCGGACTTGAGGGAAAAAGAGAAGAAAAATATCTTTCATTTACAACTACTGCGCCTGCCTGGACTCAATTATCTACTATCCTGTTTAAAGAAAAAATGGAAAAGGAAGGACATGAGCCTTCCCTGGTGATTATTCAATATAAGGATATATTTAGAGGGAAAACACTCCAATTGATTGTCGGAGGGTATCGTATTAATAAAGCTAAAATTGAACAACGTCGACATGAACTCTTATCTCTCGCACAAGGCTGGGATGATAAAAATGGACAAACATATTTAAAATATTTGGTGGTTTTGGGTTTAAATTACAGAACCGAATTACGAAATAGGCTTTATGGATTAGCTAAGAAAATGGGTGGAGAACATGGTTTGATTGGTCTTTCAGATAAAGGGCAAGAATTATTTTATCAACAATCTGAATCTTTGATTCACAACCAGTTTGCACAAATAGATTGGCAACAAGCGGATCAAAAAATGATTTTATTTAAGAAATCATTAAATCAATTGTGTAAAAATATATTTGACCAGCTTGTATTACCATATGAACACGATCCAAAATTTCTAAGTGCAATAGTTAATAGCCGCGCTGGATTAAATGCAGCTTTAAGGAAAATAGAGGAGAATTGAATGAATAAATATGATGAAAAAAAAATGGAGGTAAATCACAATGAGCAAATTTATCGAACTTCATGAGCGTTTTTGGCAAACTCTGGATAATGGCCAGCGTGCCGAAATACGAAGAGTATCAACCCTTGAAGACCTGGAAACCTTGCCGGCATTTTATCATCTTCTTGGATATTTTGAGCCAAAAGATATCAAACAATGGACAAGAGTAGCATTCTTCTTGCCGTTTATTGAAAAGCATGAAAACGATGCTAAACAACTGGGTAAACAATTTAAGGAAGCAAAAATAAATGAAAAACGCATTTTCCAGATTGTTCGCTCGAGTTCACCAAATGACTTGATCCAATTGCGGAGAGTTACTCAACAAGCTAAAGTAAGCAGTATCAATTGGGATACATTTGGCAAAAGTTTATTTTATTGGAATAATATCTCAAAAAAACATTTAATTCAAAATTTCTTTATAAAATTAAAAGATGAGGAATAAAACATGGATGAAAAGAATTATATAAACTACCACATTTTAATTTCGCATAGCCCATCCAATCTCAATAGGGATGACATGAACATGCAAAAAACTGCTGTTTTTGGGGGAACAAAAAGAACGAGGATATCAAGCCAGAGTTTAAAGCGGGCAATAAGACAGTCAGATTATTACAGGAAAAACATCAGTCAGCCCAGTGATAGAACTCGACAATTAGGTCAATTGACTGAAAAATATGTAAAAATTTTGCATGATAAATATCCAGAAAATATAGTCAAATCTGTTATCTCATTGATTTCAGGAGAGTCAGAAATTAATGTAAATACACAGTCCGGTGCGGTAGCCGCGTGGGTTGTCTCTGAAGTAGAATCATATTGTCAACTATATCAACAGTTACAAAAGGAAAATCCAGACACTAAAGAATTTGAAAAAGCCTGGAAAAATGCAACTGATAAAAAAAAGCTAATTGAAGATAAGACTAAACTATCAATATTTCGTAAGACATTGCAAAATGGACAGGATATTGCACTATCGGGTAGAATGGCAACATCCGGTATTATGACCATTGTCGATGCCTCTCTTGCTGTCGCCCACGCAATTACTACGCATACTGTTGATGGCGATATTGACTGGTTTACCGCTGTGGATGACCTCAATAAAGATACTGGTGAAACTGGTTCAGCACATTTGGATACTACTGAATTTAGCTCAGGTGTATTTTATAGATATGCAAGCTTAAATATAAGGCAATTGCAGGAAAATTTAGGCGATGTCAAACGCGAGCAAGCTTTAGAAATTGCAGCGCATGTCCTTCACCTGCTGGCGACTGTTGTGCCTTCTGCTAAGCAAAATTCATTTGCAGCATTTAATTTAGCTGATTTTGCATTTGTCAGTTTCAGTGATCAGCCCATTTCATTGGCAAATGCTTTTGAGAATCCTGTCAAAGCAGCTACTGATGGATTAATGACACCATCCATCAACGCATTTGTAAACTACCATAAAGCCATCTGTAAAGCCTATGGATTAAAGGATGACAAACAAGCCTGCTTTAGCACAAAGAAATGTGAGATAGAAAAAAATGTAACCAATAAAGACAATAACTTTTCAGCATTGAAAGATTGGTTGAAAAACGATGGAAAATAATATGGGAAGGAAACAATGCAGGATTTTCTGATAATCAAGTTGCAGGGGGCTATGCAAGCCTGGGGCAGTCATACCTTTGAGGATTACCGCCCAAGTCACATTTTTCCGACACGGAGTGCTGTTGTTGGTTTATTAGGAGCTTGTCTTGGTATAGATAGAGCGGACATAAAGGGCAGGGCAGATTTAAATGCCAGTTTTGAGCTGACAGTGAGGGCTGATAGGCGAAAGGTTCAAACTGAACAATTTGGACAGATCAAGGAAAAAATTCTAACCATGCAAAAAATGACCGATTTCCATACTATTTTAGACGCGCGAAAGGTTGATGATGCTTCAAGACCAGATGCAATAATATCACATCGGGAATATCTGTGCGATGCTGAGTTTTCATTAGCATTAGGATTTAGAAATAATGCAGTGTTCAATTTGGAAAAAGTTAAAGCTGCTATTCAAAAACCGCATTATACACCGTCTCTGGGACGGCGTTCCTGTCCAATACAAAGCCCTTTATTTAACACAATTAAAGCGGCTGAGAGTGCACAAGAAGCACTTGCCCAAATAGAACCAATGCAGGGGACGTTGTATAGTGAACAAAAGTTACAGGGTTCTGTTCCTATACGAATTCGTGACATACCAATAGAAGATCCAGTAAGACAATTTTCTACACGGACACTTTACATCCTTGGAGATAGCTATGTATTATAGTCAATGTGTTCTTAATTCTGTAAAGCCAGTCAATCCTTATTTGCTGCATGAAAAAATATGGCAATTATTTCCAGATAAGGTTGATGAAAAACGCTCATTTCTATTTAGAATTGAAAATCTGGAACAAAGAGGGGTGCAGCATATATTATTACAGTCCATTCATGAACCACAACCAGCAAATTGTGAATTGGTATTGGTAAAAAAGCCAAAAGAAGTTCAATTTGATGGTATTACAAATGGAGCAAGCTATAGATTCATGTTGCGAGCAAATCCAACAAAAAGAATTAAAGATTCCGGTGGAAAAACTTCCAATCAAGGAAAAGTCAGAGTTCCAATAATTGACGAAGATGAAATTATTGCATGGCTAAGCCGACAGTTTGAGGGCTTAGCAGAGATCAAAGCAGTAACTTTAGCTCGACAGGACTTGCTTTACTTCCAAAAGAATAAAGGAAATCAAAACCACTTTGGCAAAATTCAAACTGTCACCTATTCAGGTATTTTAACAGTCATAGAAGCGAAATTATTGGTCAACAAAATGATTGAAGGTATTGGTCCCGCAAAAGCTTTCGGATGTGGATTATTAACACTTGCAAAAATCTGATTATCATTACATTTCCCATTAACCAGAGGTAAATCAATGCTCCCTAAACTCAAACCCATAGCAATCAAAGAACGCATCTCAATGTTATTTCTGGAAAAAGGAGAGCTTGACGTTCTTGACGGAGCATTTGTCCTGGTGGACAAAAACGGAGTGCGAACCCATATTCCCATTGGGAGTGTTGCCTGCCTGATGCTTGAGCCTGGCTCACGTGTATCTCATGCGGCAGCGATTCTCGCTGCAAGGGTAGGGTGTTTGCTTATCTGGGTCGGTGAAGCTGGTGTGCGCCTCTATTCAGCAGGTCAGCCCGGTGGTGCGCGCTCTGACCGGCTTCTGTACCAGGCTAAACTGGCGCTTGATGAGGGATTGCGGCTCAAAGTGGTTCGCAAGATGTATGAATTCAGGTTTGATGATGATATTCCTCCTGGCTGCAATGTAGAGCAGTTACGCGGTATGGAAGGAGCGCGGGTGAAGAAGATGTATGAGTTAATGGCGAAACGCTATGGGGTTGAATGGAAAGGACGGCGGTATGACAGCACAGAATGGGGAAGCGGAGATTTGCCGAACCGATGCCTGAGTTCTGCCACTTCCTGTCTGTATGGTGTTACAGAAGCCGGGGTGCTGGCAGCAGGATATGCGCCGGCTATAGGTTTTGTGCATACCGGAAAACCTCTTTCGTTCGTATATGATATTGCTGATTTATTTAAATTTGAGACTGTTGTGCCAGTAGCTTTCAGTATTGCTGCCAAAAAACCAGCCGATCCAGAAGGTATGGTGCGCCGGGCATGCAGGGACTCATTCAGGGAAACTAAACTGCTTAGAAATATAATTCCTACTATTGAGGAGATACTGGCAGCAGGAGGTATTTCCCGCCCGAAGGCTGCACCAGATGCTTTGCAGCCTGCGATTCCAGAGGAAGAGGGGATTGGTGATGTTGGTCATCGTCACTGAAAATGCACCTCCCAATCTACGCGGGAGATTGGCTATATGGATGCTTGAAATACGTGCAGGTGTATATGTTGGTGATTTTTCTGTGAAGGTACGGGATATGATCTGGGAAAATGTGGAAAAGGGGCTGGAAGGTGGAAATGCAGTTATGGTCTGGAAAGCACAAAATGAAGCAGGCTATGATTTTGTGACATTGGGAGATAACAGGCGTATGCCAGTAGATATGGATGGTGTTAAATTGGTATCGTTTTTACCGAATGCCTGATATATTTTATAGTCAATATAAATCTGGTATTAACGGTGACATGTTGATGATTAATATACGGA
>CBFFLL010000012.1:0-25215 GCA_965642175.1 Candidatus Methanoperedens nitratireducens
ACATCAAAACCTGGCATTTTGATCTTCAGTTTTCTGAATATTTCCTCAAGTTCAGCCCCCAATTTTATTGGCCTCCATAATTCAAGTCGTTTCTTAAGCATTTCATTTTCATAGAAGCCTTCAACCGCATTCCCGGATCGGATCATCTCTTTCAATTCCCCAAACGAATGACTCATCTTCCCCTCATTTAGAGCCACTTTTAGCAATGACATCAGGAGATAACCAAAAACAACCATTACCGTATGTGTTTCTATGCGGTCATCCCTACTGTGATAAACTGGATCTCGATCCATCAAAGCAAAAGATGTGATTAAGACATGCCCAGGACGGGATCCGAACCCGTGACCTCCAGATTTCTCAGGAAGCTTCAGCGCCTCATCAAAATATCCCTATGAGTCTGGCGCCCTAACCGACTAGGCCACCTGGGCATAACTCACCCTACATGCAAAGAAGGTATTAAAACATATCGTCATTATGGGCTGTAGGACATAATTAAGTTGGGTACAGATTCATCAAATTATGCCAGACCCCTGTGCAATTCAAAGCGGTATCAATCCTATCTTACCTTTTTTGTCCCACAGCCGATCATCGGTTAAGGAATTTTACATGCTTTATTTGTGCCATTTGCGGTGTAAAGCGCCTCAAGTAGAAGCATTTCGAGAATGTGAGTGAGGGCTTTAATTTGGTATAGATTTAAAACCTTCGCCTTCTGAGAGTTCTCCAGTCACAGAATACCAGCCATGCTTTTCTCCATTGAAAGTAGTGCCCAATCTATCGTGATAACTATTAAAACCCGAACCACCAGCCCACCATTCATTCACTCCGTTCAAATCTACAAAAACCTCAACAACAGCATCTGGAGATGATGTATAGTCAGCATAAATGATGCTATCATAGCTGAGTGTTTTCTGAGAAATATATGAGGGAGGTCCTTCACCATTATTCGAGAGTGTCAGGTTGAATTTTTGAGAAAGGAGAGGCTCATTTTCAGTTGCGTTTATTGTATCTATAATATGGTCAGCCACAATCGATACGCTCAATTCTTTACTTCCCCCTGTAAAAGAAATGCTATTTCCAGTTGGAAGGTCGTTTTCTGGATTCAATTCAACATTTGTGTGGACTTGTGGTACAAATTCTTTTGCGCTTATTTTAAACATTTTCCCATATTCCGTTTCGATCATACTGATATTCCAACCTTCGGAATTCTGCGCAGGCATGAAAAAATCACGTACAGATTCATTAACCACCTTATTTACCAGAGCTTCATTCCCTGCGGGAATTGGTACGATAAAGATTGGATTTTCAAGTTTTGAATCAGTGGTCAATGTGATCCTGAAGTTGTAATTACTTGTTAGGGTGGATTCATCGAATCTGGAAAATTCGTAAAATGATACAATGGCAGCTATCACTATTAAAAGTAATATTCCAAACACTATTTTGATTGTTTTTCCCATGATTTCCACCCACTTATATTATTGATCGTAGCTTATCGAAATCCTTAACTCATATCCCCATAAACTTCCCTGCCTTTCCCAGCTCCTCCTCGATCCTTAGCAACTGGTTATACTTCGCATTCCTCTCACTCCTCGCCGGTGCTCCAGTCTTGATCATCTCGGCGCCAAGAGCTACTGAAATATCAGCGATAGTGGTATCCTCGGTTTCTGCTGACCTGTGGCTTACGACCACTTTATACCTGTTCTTCTGCGCCAGCCTTGCAGCATCAAATGCTTCCGAAAGCGTGCCTATCTGGTTCACTTTGAGCAGCAGCGCATTCCCAGCTTTCATCTTTATGCCCTTCTCAAGCCGCTTCACGTTGGTCACAAAAAGGTCATCCCCAATGATTATCGTGTCTTTCAGTCTCTCAGTCAGAGCCGCAAAATCCTCGAATGCCTCCTCTTCGAACGGGTCTTCGATAGAGAGGATGGGATAGGTCCTGACAAGGTCTGCATAGAGATCGACCAGGTCGCCGGATGAGTATGCTTTTCCGTCGATGGTGTATTTGCCTTTCTTGTAGAACTCCGAAGCTGCGCAATCAAGCCCGATGCTGATTTTCTTGCCGTATCCGGCTTCTTCAATTGCCCCGGTGAGAGCATCAAGCGCATCAGTCGTATTCTTTAGAGGTGGGGCATAGCCGCCCTCGTAGCCCACGTTCACAGCAGAGTTGCCGTACTTCTTTACGAGTATTGAGCCAAGCGTGTGATACGTTTCCGCACTCATGCGAATAGCCTCTTTGAAGGTCTTTGCGCCCCCTGGCTGGATCATGAATTCCTGTATTGCAAGCTCGTTCCCGGCGTGCTTTCCGCCGTTTATGACGTTGAGCGTGGGTACAGGAAGCGTAAAAGCATTGGTGCCTCCCAGATAGCGGTAAAGCGATATTCCAAGCGAATCAGCCGCAGCATGGGCGATGGCTAAAGATACGCCAAGGATCGCATTGGCGCCGAGTCTTGCTTTATTGTCCGTGCCGTCAAGTTCGATCATTATGCCGTCAAGCTCGCGCTGGTCGCGTATGTCCATGCCAGTGAGCGCCTCTTTTATCTCTTTATTGACATTGTTTACAGCCTTCGCCACGCCTTTTCCGAGATACCGTTTATCCTTATCCCTGAGTTCAAGCGCCTCATACGTGCCTGTGGATGCGCCTGAAGGGACGCTGGCTCTGCCGAAGCCGTTATCTGTAAAAACATCAACTTCAACCGTGGGGTTGCCTCTTGAGTCGAGGATTTCTCGCGCCTGGATGTGCTCGATCGTGAACAATGTATCACCTTTTAGACTTTAATGAACTGCGGATTAAACCAAAAAATGAACATATCTGCGTTCATCTGCGGTTTATAATTTTAATGACCTAAATATACCACAATATACTTAATCCTGATTATTCTCAATGATATTTCTCATCGCATCCCCCGCCTCCCTGATAATTTTCTCCTCATCAAGCCCCACAACCCTCCGATCTTCCATCAGCACCTTTCCATTAACAATAGTCGTCCTCACATCGCACCCCGACGCGGCGTGAACAAGAGCAGAAACAGGATTTGGGGACATGAATTGCGGTTTCTTGATATCAACAACAATAATATCGGCCAGCCTTCCGGGCGCAAGCGCTCCCGCATTTATCCCCAGCGCCCGCGCGCCGTTTACCGTTGCCATCTTAAGTACAGTGTACGCAGGCATCACTCGCGGGTCTTTCAGCCTGTGCAGGAGAGTGGCACACCGCATCTCCTTCCACATATCAAGGCTGCCGCCCGAAGCAGCGCCGTCAGTGCCCAGAGCCACATTAATGCCCTTTGCAAGCATCTTCGGAACAGGCGCTATCCCGGCGCCGAGCGCCATGTTGCTTGACGGGCAATGGACTACGTTGCCATCTTTATTCTTGAGAATATCGATATCGTCATTCGATAACCAGATGCAATGCGCTGCGAGAACACCGGGACTTAGCAAACCAATGCTGTTAAGAAGGTTTATCGAGCACATCCCGTAACGTTCTTTCATCGTTTTGAGTTCATCCTCCGTCTCAAGCACATGAATATGGACCCTGGAACTATCCCTCGCCGCCAGTTTCTTTACTTCTACCAGCAATTCCTTTGAACATGATACCGCCGAATGCGGCGCGTACATGGTAGTGATCCTGCCATCTGCGGCGCCGTTCCATTTTTTTGCAAATTTCTCCCTGCTCTTCAGTTTTGTCTCTGCATCCTCGTTCAACCCCTCTATCATCCCGTATCCAAGAGCTGCTCTCATGCCCGAACCTTGCACGACCTGCGCCACTTCATCCTCATGGAAATACATATCTGCGAACGTGGTTGTCCCTGAGCGTATCATCTCAAGAACCCCAAGATAAGCGCCAGAGCGCACATCGGCATGAGTAAGTTTCATCTCTGCCGATTGTATCTTTTTTATCCATTCGCCGTATGATAAACCATCTGCATACCCCCGAAAAAGCGTCATGGGCACATGTGTGTGCGCGTTTACCAGACCCGGCATGACAGCACAGCCCCGCGCATCTATCACTTTATCAGCTTTTTCTTTCGTATCCTTACCGACGAACGTTATCAAACCATTATCAACGACCACAGTTCCGTTATCGATGAACGCGCCGTCCATGGTAAGCACGATACCGCCCTTGATAATGAGGTCTGCCATGGAGAGTTATATGGATAAACTTATAAAAAAGGTTTCTTCCGGGTAAATGAACATGAACAAAATATAGAGAGAAACAACGAACTTATGCGAACTGAAACGAACTCCGATAGCGTGAGTTAGTTTCGAGTTCGTATGAGTTAGTTGTTAATTTTTTTCATATAGTTTATTTATTGCTCTTCTTTCAACCACTCTACAAACTTCAAAAGCGCCCTGTACCTGTGGGAAAGCCCGTTCTTCTCTTCCTCCCCCATTTCCCCGAACGTCCTCCCACCCACTGCAAATATCGGGTCATACCCAAATCCCGCGTTCCCCCTTCCCTCTATCGAAATTTCCCCATTCACTTCACCTGTGAAAACACGCGCATTTTCACCCGGAACACAGTACCCGATAGCGCACCTGAACACTGCGCTCCTGTCAGTGTCCCCTTCCATCAGTTTCAGTATCCTGTCATTACCAAGAGTATCGAAAACATACGCAGAATAAGGTCCTGGAAACCCTCCAAGCGCCCTTATGAACAAGCCTGAATCATCAACCATGACCTCGGTGCCAAGTTTGTCCGCAGCCCATTCAGCCCCGAAAGCTGCGATCTTTTCAAGCTCATCCTCCTGTAGCTCAGGATATCCGCAGTTATTCTGCTCAACAGTAATACCAAGCAGTGAGAGGATGTCCCCAGCTTCTTTTACTTTATGGGAATTACCCGTAACAAAGATTGTTTTTCTCATTATCTATTTTTTATTGCCTTATTGCGCCGAAGCTCCCTTTTTATAGAGTCCCTGTATCTGGGGCTAAGTTTCATCAATATCAGCATTATCGGGTAGCGCATCACAAGCATGAAAGAAACGAAGCCTAAAGCAAAACCAATGATCAGGATCATTTTTGAAAATAATGGGAGGCTTGAAATATCGAGCATACAGCGCTATTTATCTCCTTCAAGCACGAACTCCTTATGCAGCACCTGGACAGCTTTATTTGCGTCATTCCCGCTCACAACAAATGAAATGTTATGCTGGGACGAACCCTGGCTTATCATGATAACATTGACCCGGGCTTTTCCAAGCGCTCCAAAGACACGTCCTGCAACGCCGGGCGTATTTGCCATCCCTGAGCCCACTACAGCCACAACACAGACATTACTGTCCTGGGTCACGTCTTTGACAATACCATTATTGAACTCAGCCTTAATTCCTTTCACAGCTTTATCAAGATGACCCCCGTCCACCACAAATGAGATATTCGCCTCGGAAGAACCCTGACTTATCATTATAATATTTACGCCAGCATTCGCAAGCGTCGTGAAAACACGCGCTGCAACGCCGATCGTTCCCATCATCCCTGCTCCAGAGATGTTAATGAGCGCCACGTTCCTGATCACTGTCACAGCCTTCACGATATCCTTGCTCTGCTTGAGGTCTTTCACAATTATTGTCCCTGGAGACGAGGGGTCAAAAGTGTTCTTGACACGCACAGGTATGCCGTGTTTAATAGCGGGTTCTATCGTCCTTGGATGAAGCACTTTGGCGCCGAAATATGATAGTTCCATGGCTTCAATATACGATATGACAGGTATGGTGCGGGCTTCAGGGACTATCCTGGGGTCAGTGGTAAGTATGCCATGAACCTCTTTCCACAGCCAAATCTCATCAACCTTTAATGCAGCGCCGATTATTGAAGCTGAGAAATCAGAGCCGCCGCGCCCCAGTGTGGTAATAATGCCAGCTTCGCTCTCCCCGATAAACCCGGTTATCGCCGGGATGCTATCCTTCAACAGGGGTTCAATCCGTTCCTTGATAAGTGAATAGCTTTTTTCAAGTGGTCTTGCATTGCCGTAATCATCAGTGGTGATAATACCAGCTTCTCCGCCGGTAAATGACCTGGACTTTATCCCGAGTGAGTTCAGCGAACCGCAAATGATGGGAGCGGTCAGCCGCTCGCCATAAGATGAAATATAATCAATAGACCGCATTGTAAGCTCGCCAAGGTAGCATATACCGATAAGGGCTTTCTCCAGTTCCTCGATGCGCGAGTCAAGCTCTTTTGTTACGACCTCTACGATCCTGTTAGCCTTATTGCCTGTGATCGCTTCATGCGCAGCCTGATGGTGTTGTTTTGTCAGGTCGGCGATGAATTCCTTTATGATCGAGGTTTTTCCGGCCTCAGAGGCTTCCTTTGCATTTTTCATGAGCGCATCCGTGACACCGTTCAAGGCTGATGTCACAAGCACTACCTCGTTACCGCTGTCCCTGTGTTCTTTCGCAAGCTCTGCTACGTGCTTTATGCGTTTTCCGTCGCCGACGGAAGTCCCGCCGAATTTCATCACCAGTCTCATAGGGCTTTCAAATCGTTGGAAGTCCTATTAAAGATTTGCAAACAATCCTTATATTATGAGAGTAAATAAGCGCCTCATGGAAGTAAGTTTCTCATCCCTTGCACTTGTGAACAACCCTTTTGACTGGGCTTACGACCTCGAAGACCTGGGTTTTACAGGCTGGGAGGTAGTGAGCGAAGGTAAACAGCAGTTGAACGATTCCACATTATCCCAGATACAGAACATCATCGATACCACGAACCTTACACTCACGCTGCACCTTCCTTTCTCAGACCTCAATCTTGCAAGCCTCAACCACCCGATATGGAATGAAACGATCAGGCAGATGACAAAATGCCTTGAGAGGGCCTCGGATTTTGTGGAACTGGCTGTCGTCCACCCTGGTCACATGTCGCCTCTTGGAATGCAGCTTCCTGAAATGGCATGGAGGCAGAATATCGAGGGACTGCGGGCGATATGCGACTTTGCGGACGAGCGAGGCATCAGGATAGGCGTGGAGAACATGGTTAACATGGCGTTCATCCTGGGCAGGCAGCCAGGTGAGATCATGGGGATGATAGAGTCGCTAGAGCGTGAGAACGCAGGTCTGACGTTGGACATCGGACACGCCAACACCAACGGCATGGTAGATGAGTTCCTTGAGGACTTAAGCCAGGTAATTCATGTACATCTTCATGACAATAAAGGTCGAAGCGATGAGCATCTTTCACTCGGAAAGGGAACCATAAACTGGAAAATGGTAATACGTAAATTAGATGGATATAAAGGACGGGTCGTTACAGAAGCAAGGACTGTGGAGGAAGGTACAGCAAGTTTAAAGATTATGAAGAGTCTTTAAAATAGATTTTATCGATTAAGATTACCTGATATTACCTCGTTGAAGTCTTGCAAGCTTCTTTGAGATTACTCGACCAAGACCTGTACCCTCGTATTTCCTGGAAATACTTGAATCAAGCTGTTCGAATTCTTTGAATAGTCTATCAATATCATCTTCTTTAATCGCTGCTGGTCAGCCTCAATAAACACCAGTTGCGGGTTAAATTCTTTTTTTATAAATGTGTATATGTCGTAAAATTCAAAAACAAGTGTTTGAAATTTTTCTTAAAGAAAAAGGATTATTCTTCCATTGTATCCACTTTCACGAATTTCTCCAATTTTTTAAGAAAATCAGATATATCCAGGGGTTTTGCGATATAATCATCAAACCCTGCTGAAAGAAATCGTTCTTTATCCCCTTTCATTGCATATGAGGTCAGGGCGATTACAGGTATATGTTTATATTTTGCTTTAATTATTTTTGTCACTTCCACTCCATCTTTCCCGGGAAGTTCGATATCCATTATGATCAGGTCATAGACCTCTTTATCTATTTTTCTTATGGCTTCTTCCCCGTCAATCGCTGTATGGACAGTAAAACCCTTAGTTGAGATTAGCTCTATTACCAGTTCCATATTGATGGGATTATCTTCTACCACGAGTATTTTTGTCATAAGTATCGTTTTCACATCACTATTATAATGATAGTTATCTATTTATTACAACATTAGTATTAAGTGTTATATATAGTTGTCTTTTCCTATGAGTGTTATTGTACAATTCATGATATATATTTGTGGCATAAAATTGTAATATTACCTTTTTGTAGCATTAATCGTAGCAATCATGATAATTGAGTTGTGCCAATTCAGGTAACTACTACCCCCTTACCTTTTAATTAATGTCCAGATACATCTTTAAAGAGATCAACGAAAGCGAGGTTGAGATTATATCGCCCCAGTTCTCATTTTCCTGCCTTCCCAGAAGCCACTGGATAGAAGGAGCAATATCCTTTTCATCAGACAATATCAATGCATGGATCGCAAGATTGCTCGTTGCAGTATAAGTCCATCCCCCCGATTCCCTTTTTGAGATTATCCAGCCAGCGCGGTCTTTTATGAAATCTATATATTTGTTCTTATTTTGTTTTATGAGGGCAGTAATAATAAGCGAGGTAGTTCCGATATGTTCCCACTTTTTCCCGTAATTTCTGACCAGCCATTCACATCCAGGTTCGTTCTTTATTCCCGCATCCCCCAGCGCGATAAGGGCGTATGATGTCTCGATCTCGCTGTTGCTCCAGTTTCCATCCTTTTGCTTTCCAAGGATCCAGTCAAGTTGTTCATCCGCTATTATCCCACAGCCTGCCAGTGCGCTGCATGCTCTTGCAGTATCAAGAAGAGGCTTATCAGTTTCCCAGAATAAGCCTTTTTTTCTTGTAAGCAATATTCCCATAAGATGGACTGTTTTTTCATTCCATAATGATAATGCCTGGATAGAACGGGACAGGTCTTTTATTTCTGTTATGTCCCGGTCTTTCAGCCACGAGACCCCGGAGTTTGCAGATATGTAAAGGTCTTTTTCATCCATATTGATCATTATTGGGCTTCAGAAACGCCCGCGCCTATCTTTTTTAAGTCCTCAAAGAATCCTGGATACGAAATGCCGACAGATTCCACTGTATCTATAGTCGTCCCTCCTGCGACCATCCCTGCAACAGCAAGCGACATAACTATCCTGTGGTCGTCCCAGCCGTGCACCTGTGCCCCTTTTATTCCACCGCCTTTGATTATTAACCTGTCTTTTTCCTCATTTATGTCAACACCCATTTTTTTCAGTTCCACTGTCATTGCATGGAGCCTATCTGTTTCCTTGAATCTAACGTGTTCTGCGTTCTCAATGACCATTGTACCTTTTGCTGCGGCGCCAAGCACTGCAAGCGTTGGAACAAGGTCTGGTGTCTTTCCGACATCCACAGTAATGCCCCTAAGCTCGCTCTTGCTCACCTTTACCTCTCCTTTTTTCTCATCCCATTTTATCTGCGCCCCCATTTTTCCCAGGATATCGATAAGCACAGAGTCACCCTGCTCAGTGGGGTGCATGTTCTTTATAGTCACGTCGCCGCACAGCGCGCCTGCTGCCATCATATACGACGCAGAGGAGAAATCCCCCGGAACGTTATAATTTTTCAGATTATATTCTTGTTCGGGCGGAATGGTAAAAGCGTTGGGCCCATCTACGATAATTTTTGCTCCTGCATCTTTGAGCATGTCTATTGTTATGTTCACGTAAGGTCGGGACTTCATCTCCCCTTTTATCATCAATCTTGTCTCATTCTTAGCAAAAGGGGCGGCAATGAGCAGCGCAGAAATGAATTGTGAACTTATCGAACCATCGATATATACGCGTCCTCCTCTCATCTTTCCCCGCACAACTATTGGCGCCATGCCGTTGTTGCGCGTGGAGAAGGTCTCAGCTCCAAGGTCATTGAGCGCGTTAAGAAGCGGTGTATTGGGCCGGCCCCTTATGCTTGCGTCGCCTGTGAGAACTGTTGCCCCTTCTGCAAGTGAAGCGACCGCTGTCATTATGCGTAGCGTTGTGCCTGAATTGGCGACATCGATCACATTATCCGGGGTCTTGAGTTTCCCGTCAAACCCTTTGATAACAAGTGATTCTTTCTTGTGTTCAATGCTTGCCCCGAAAGCCTCAGAGGCTCTTATCGTGGCTTTTGTGTCTGCTGAAATAAGAGGATTATTAACAGTCGCTTTTTTTGAGAGCGCAGCTATCGCTATAGCCCTGTGTGTATAACTTTTCGATGGCGGAGCGCTGACAACTCCTTTTACATCAGATATCTGGATTACGAGCTTCATGTGGGTATGTTTAATGACGATGCAACTATTTATTGATACTGTTGTTTCAAATTTAACATTAGACATAATTAATTGCATATAATTTAATATAATTTTGTTTTTAAATTAAATAAGCAATTAAAACATTAAAGTTGATATACTACATAGATGTAATAATATTTGATTGTAAAACTGTCTGGTAAATATAAAATTGGAGATTTATTATGAAAAACACCAAGATTATCCTGGATGAAAACGACATCCCGAAAAAATGGTACAACATCCTGCCCGATATGCCCACGCCCGTCTCACCTCCGCTCCATCCTGCCACTAAAGAGCCCATAGGCCCAAAAGACCTCTCACCCCTTTTTCCGATGGAGTTAATAAAACAGGAAGTCAGCCAGGAGAGGTTCATATCCATACCGGATGAGGTAAGGGATATCTACACGCTCTGGCGTCCTTCCCCCCTTTACAGGGCACATCGCCTTGAAAAAGAGCTTAAAACGCCTGCGAAAATATATTATAAATATGAAGGTGTAAGCCCTGCTGGCAGTCATAAACCCAATACAGCAATCCCCCAGGCGTATTACAATATGAAAGAAGGCATTGAAAGGTTGAGCACCGAAACAGGGGCTGGACAATGGGGAAGCGCGCTTGCGCTTGCTACCACCTTATTCGGTCTTAAATGCACGGTCTACATGGTAAAGATAAGCTTCCAGCAAAAGCCCTATCGGAAATCATTGATGCAGTTGTGGGGAGCTGACGTTATTCCTTCCCCAAGCAGCAAGACAGATTCAGGAAAAAAGATACTTGCAAAAAACCCGGACTCGCCTGGAAGTCTTGGTATCGCAATAAGCGAAGCCATCGAGGATGCGGCAGGTCATGATGATACACATTATGCCCTCGGAAGCGTCCTGAACCATGTAATGCTCCACCAGACAGTTATAGGGCAGGAAGCAAAGGAACAGCTTGCACAGGTCGAGGAATACCCGGATTACATAATTGGAAGCGTGGGGGGAGGGAGCAATTTCGCAGGATTAAGCTTTCCCTTCCTCATGGACAAGATATCCGGCAAAAAGGATACGGAAGCCATCGGTGTTGAGCCTAAAGCATGCCCAAGTTTAACAGGCGGTGAATTCAGGTATGATTTCGGTGATACAGTGGGGCTCACTCCGCTTCTTATGATGTATACAATGGGGCATGATTACGTGCCGCCCGCGATACATGCAGGCGGTCTGCGATACCACGGCGACTCTCCGATCGTGAGCCAGCTTTATGCCGACAAGATAATAAAAGCAGTTGCGTATGACCAGTTAGAAGTCTTTAAAGCGGGGGTAATGTTTGCACGAAGCGAGGGCATAGTTCCTGCGCCAGAGTCTTCGCATGCCATAAAATGCGCAATAGATAAGGCGCTTGAGTGTAAAAAGAGCGGCGAGAAAAAGACCATACTCTTTAACCTGAGCGGACATGGTCACTTTGATATGACCTCATACGATAGTTATTTCAGTGGTGAAATGAAAGATATAGCGTGAACTGGATTGAGAAACTCTTCGGGAAAAAAGTACAGGATCCGATCGAAATAAAGTTTGAAGAGCTTCATGCATGGCTTGCTTCAAGGAGAGACAGATTATCTGGAGGCAGGCATGCAGAGTCCGTATATTCGGACATCGAGGAAGCGCTTGACGGGATCAGTAAAAGCGCATCTGAACTTGAAAAAGCAGAAACCGAAGGTAGATTTCATCTAAAATTAGTCAAAATAGCAATAAGCAACAGGGATAACATGGTAAAGCAGGTCAGGCTGCTTATGAATAATATCAACATCCCTAAAACAACTGATATAAAGACCGTAGTAGAGTTCCATGAAAACGGTATGCAGACGCTTACAATGTGTCTTGAGAACATGATGAAAAGTTATCAATACACCAAAATGGTGTTTTTTGAAGATTCAAAAAAGGTTATTGCTGATGTGAATGAGCTTGGAAGGCTCCTTAACCAGCTCGTTGAACCTATAAATTCCAACAGAAAAGTGCTTGAGGCTTTTGATAATGCTGAAAAGGCAATACTCGATATAAAAAATACTTGTTCCCGAATTGACGCAGAGAAAAAAATAATAAAAGAGCTCGAAGAAAAGATATCTAATTTCAAAAAGAATATCGATTTGAATAATGATAACCTGGCGCGGCTTACAAATACCGAAAAATGGAAGCAATATACGAACAGCAAGAATGAACTTGTTGAACTTGAAAATAAAGCCAAAAAAGTGGAATCAGAGATCAATGGGCTTTTTTTGCCTTTGAATAAAACCTTTTTAAGGATAAAACTTTTGAGCGAAGAGAGAAAATATGAACTGACGCCAGCTATCAAAACTGAGCTTTTATTATGTTTAACAGACCCGAAATCTGTCTGCCCTGAGTTCTGTATCGAATTCGAGGAAATCATCCGAAAGGATACTGTAGCTTTTAATCCTGAAAAACGTGGAAAGATACTGGAACTGATAATGAAGGCAGGGGCAAATATCCGGGTTTTAAATAAAGAATATCACACAATTATAGATAATATCAGTTCTAAAAAAGATGAGGTCGCAGGAATGGACATTGTCAGGGAATATATAAACTTAAGCAGCAGTATCACAGCGCTGCAGGATAACCTGTTTTCCTTTGAAAAAGAGATCGATGTGTCAAAAAAGCATTTGAAGTCTCTTGAAGATGGCGTTGCCCTGAAAAAAAATGATTTGCAACAGACTGTATTTGCGATCGATAATAGAAAGAAGATACTTTATTAATACTCTAAATATGATGATATCTACAGACTCTCAATTACATATTCAACTGCATTCCTGAATATCGCCATGCCTGCCCCTTCCTCAGGAAGTTCCTCACGCGTCCATGCCGGGTGGTTCGTCCTGTGCATAAAGGCTTCCGGGTGAGGCATCATTCCGAATATTCTGCCAGTATCATCACATATTGCGGCTATGTTATCAACAGAGCCGTTGGGGTTATGCGGATATCCCGCTGGATTTCCATCCGTATCAACGTACCGGAATACGATATGATGGTTCTTTCTAAGCTTTTCGAGCACATGCGGATCTTTGACCACGAACTTCCCTTCGCCGTGGCGCACCGGAAGGTAGATGCTTTCGATCCCTCTGGTGAATACGCATTTTGAGATAGTATTGGTCTTCAAGTGAACCCACCTGTTCTCGAACCTGCCTGAATCATTGAAAGTGAGAGTTACATCCTGCCTGGAATAATCGCCGTCAAAAGCAGGGATCAGCCCCATCTTTACCATTGCCTGGAAGCCGTTGCAGATGCCTATTATCAATTTTTCATCCTCTATGAATTCCTGTAACTGATCTCCCAGGTTATACCTTATCATGTTAGCCAGCACCTTGCCTGAAGCTATGTCATCCCCAAAGGAGAAACCGCCAGGAAGCCCAAGGATCTGGAAATCAGCGAGTTTTTCTTTACCATTAAGAAGGTCTGTGAGATGTATCCTTTCTGCCTGAGCGCCCGCAAGATCAAAAGCGTGCTGAGTCTCAATATCGCAATTTATGCCGTAGCCTGTCAGTACAAGAACTTTTGGTTTCATTTGTGTAAAATCCTGGACTTTTTGATTTTCTCAACGTTATATCATCGTTATGTCACATAGTTCAAATGCAGGCTAATAAACCATCGATTATTATAAGAATTTTCCCTTTGTTCTTTTCCGTGTAATCAAAAAAAATTAAAAAAATATAAATAGTAGTATTACCAAGTACTTTATTATGAAAGTTGTTTTCAGAATTATTGGCTCTGAAGAAGACCTGAAAGATTTTGACACTGATGAAGAAAATGTCCATTTTTGTTTCAGACCCTCTGAAAAAAACATATTCGAACTCGTGAAAAAAAGTACTAAATTGAAACGGATACAGTTGCCGACTTCATACCAGAAAACGATTTCAAACACGACAAAAGCATTCTTAAAAATGAAAAATATAAAATTAATGGTAGGGGATATCTGGGGACATAGAACTGATATAGACAGATTCGCAGAGATCGATGTATAATAGAAACAGCTTCATATCACTTCTTTGAAGCTGAAAGAACAGTTAGTTGTTCAAACATATAGTTTTCATGCAGATTATCTTCTACGGCGTAGCCCAGGGAAAACATCCTTGATCTGATTTCATCGATCCCACTAAGCGATGAAACAAGCATCAAAATCTTTCCACCCTCGATAAGACATCTGCCTGCATCTTCGAGAAATCTGTATATCACCTTTCGGCCATCGTACCCACCGTCAAGGGCATAATTAAGCCAGCCGTTTTCCATTTCTTCATCTTTTGTTGGAAGGTATGGGGGATTGAAGATAATTAAATCAAACCGTCCTTTAATGCAGCTTAATAAATCTCCTCTAATTACATCAACCCTGTTCTCTCTTGTACATTTTGCAGCATGAGGGTTAATATCTATTCCTATAATGCTTGCTTTTGTATTTGCTTTAATGACCGCGGATATTATCCCGCTTCCACATCCTACTTCCAGTATGCGTTCGAATCCTTTTATTTCAGACAGCGCTGCATCTGCAAGAAGATAAGAATCTTCCGAAGGTTCATAAACATTCTCGATGATGTTGATTGAAGTATTCTTATATCGAATATTCATTATTTTCAACTGAATCTTCAGATGATCCCTGCTTCGTCATTTCGCTTTATTATTCTCCTATTTTTTTTCTACCCGTAACGATCTCAGCATGGCATTCCGAGCAGAACTTGGGTTGATGGCAGTCGTTGCATATCTTACCTATTAAAACCTCTTTCTTATGTGTTGTCAGCCAGTCTTTAGGATGTTCATCACTGTGGCAGGTAGCGCACAGGTTGGGTTTTATTACAGGCTCATGTTTCACATTCGAGTGGCATTCATAACATGCTATCTTGTTATTAGAGACATGATTCTCATGAACGAAATTGAAATCATCGTATTTATCTACCCTTTCTTTGACATTATGACAGGAATAACATTTATTCTTTGGAACAATGTCGTTTGCACCCTCAGCCAGGTCAATATGGCAGGTCTGGCAGTCATATCCTTTTGTGATATGGGTTGTATGGTTGAAGTTGGTATAATTCTTATGCGTCTGAGTTGGAGGTCCATGACATGAAGGACATCCGGAGATAGAAGTGTTACCCTTTACATCCCTGAAGTGACATGTGAAGCAGGTCGAAGTCGTAACAACCATATGTCCTATATCTTGCTCGATTATAGCAGGATGGCACTGGGTGCATGAAGGGTCAGTGACAGACTGGTGTTCTTTCATACCAATTACAATCATGGAATGACAGCTTGTGCAAGTCAACCCGATGCCTCTCTTTGGTTCAAGGAGATGGTTCTTATGGGTAAAGTTTACGCCTAAATATTTAACATCTGATGAAAAAATGCGCTGTTCATGGCATAGAAGACAATTCTTATCCATGACCCTCGCATACAGCTTTCCTGAATATTCCTCAACAGTTGTCTCATAGCTGTAGAACTGCATAAGTCCGTTGATCTTACCTTTAACATGACCGATCAGACCGGGTTCATAATGACATTCAACGCATCTTATATCATTATGCGATGACGTTTTCCATGAATCATAATATGGCCTCATTATATGGCAGTTCTTTCCACAAAATGCCGGATTCTCGCTGATATCAAGAACTTTTTCAGAAACCACGACTGTGGCCGATATCAGGACGATTAAGATGATCACGATCGGTACTTTATGTCTTGAAATCCAACTTTTTAATGCTGCTGTAATTGAAATTTTATCCATAAGTACCATCTACCTTTTTCTTATCAGGAAGAATATAGCGAAAACCGCAAATACCATGATAATGCCAAAACCTGGGGTTTTGGGTACAGTCGGTTCTTGTAGTGAAGTTTTCGATTCAGAATTTTTTGCCCAGTCGATGCCATTCTGTATCTGATTATCAAAATCCTTCAGGTTGAATTGATGCCATAATGAGGGAATGTCATCCATCACTGCCTGTGCTTTATCCATATCTATCTGTGCACGTGTAACATCTTTTCGTGCAGCTTTATCTGATGCTATTGATTTTTTTGCTATCAATAATTCGTCCTGGAATTCTTTCTGTTTTTCAAGGGCATTTCTTGCGTCAATTGGAACGCTTGCAGTTGCTATCTGGTCTCTGGGATTATGGCAGGCACTGCAAAGGGCTGTCATTTCAGAGGCTTTTAGCACCTTAAAAGTGTGCGGCCTGTGACATGTGACACATGAAGGGGCGCGGGATTCCGCTTTTAATCTCTGGTAATGCATGGTATTCTTGAAATGCTCCATTTCTTCAGCGTGACATTTCCCGCATGTATCAGGAATATTCTTAAAATAAATCGGACTGTTAATATCGTTTATGTCCTTCATGGATTCATGAGCGCCGACTTCATTTTTTGAATTCGGATCTCCACCATGGCAGGCATCGCATGTTACGTAGTATTTTGAATGGTCTGAATCTGACCACTGCTGGAAATTGTCCGAGGCTGTTTTCCTCATGACATCTTCATGGCATTCAAACGAACATGATATGTTTTTCAATGTATGGTTCAATCGTATCTCATTCAGCCGGACCTGTTCCTCGGTAAAGGGGGACAATGTACCATGGCAGTCCACGCAGGAATTGTTAATACCGCTTGGATTCGCTGCCCCTGCTGTGAGAGTGAAAAATACCAGTATTATGCAACTTAATGACAATCTAGTAAAAAGCGTTTTTTGTTTCTTTGTTTTTAAAAACATTTTTGGGTTCCATCGTTTTGTGATTTCAATATTATATATTTTATTATATAATTCATAATTTCAGTTTATCCAATCTTAAAGCCATAACATAGTGCCCGTTTTTTATTATGGCAGTTTGGAATATGTTATGATTTGAAGGAATAAATACCTTGCGTTCTGCAAAGACCGCAAAGCAGAGCTTTAAGATACACTGCGGTCTCGATTTATCTCATGTATCATTCCACATCTGGTTCCATATCCTTCCACGGCGGGAGTATATAGGTCAGGACAGCAAGTATGAAAAACGGGAGGATCATTATTATCAAAGCAGGCAGTACGCCCTCCTTGCTGAAGAAAACCGGTACATAGGTCATCGTGCCGCTCAGGCTCTTTGAGATCTCCTGTCCTCCGATAACAACGTTCCATCGCATGGCGAATACGCCTATCACTACAAAGATAGAAGATATTGCGATCATAAGGGTTTTCAATTTTTCCCTGTTTTTCATGACCATTACAAGCACGAGAAGCACGAACGGTATGAGTATCCCCATGGTCAGCTGAACGCCGTAGAACGTTATGGCAATTTTTTCTGATAACAGCCTGTCGATTATCTCTATCTCTTCAAGCGACTCGTATTTCATGCTGATTATCTCGAGCAGTTCAAGCACCACGTCAAGTATCAGGAATATCCACAGGTAATGTGCGAGTGAAAAAAGGGTATCGTAGTTGAGGGCTTTTTTCCTTAACCATGATACCATAATATAAAGAAGTATCAAAAGAGCTATACCTGACACAATTGCCGACATAAGGAATATAATGGGCATAAGAGGTGTGGACCACCACGGGTTTGCTTTAATGCCCCCGAAAATGAAACCCACATAACCGTGCAGGAATGCTGCCGACGGGATGCCTATGATGGCAAGTTTCCTTGCAAGATTTTCATCATTATGAAGCGCTTTCTCTGATATGTCGTACGAAAAAAGAGCGAGCGATGAGTACATAAGCTTTTTCCAGCTTTTAAATTTAAGGGCATTCTTTACTATATCTTCCCTGAAAGACAGCCATATCTCAAGCACCACTATGATCAGGTAAAATGAATATATGTAACCAAACCCTGACATAGCAGATGTAAGGTGGGGGGTGAACATGATCTCAATACCCCTCAACGGATTTCCTAAATGGGTAACGAGAGGCATCGTTGCAACCAGAAGGAAAGCCAGGGCTGTAAGAAGGGCGAACCTGGCCACTGGTTTGATCTCCTGCTTCCCGAAAACATGATAAAGCGATGATGCGATGAACGCTCCAGCAACAAGACCTGTTATATACGGGTATAAAACGATAAGAATACTCCACTGAATTTCAGCTTCATTGGGGTAAATGTATCCCCAGATAAGATTTTCTACTGCCATTATCTCACTTCCCTGTCAAGTCCGACGTAGTAGACTTTTGGTTTCGTTCCAAGGTCATGTTTTAGAACATTGATCCTTTCTTTGTCCAGTATTTTATTGACTTCACTTTTCTCATCATTCAGGTCTCCGAATTTCCTTGCACCGACCGGGCATGCCTGGACGCATGCTGGCAGTAGACCTTTTGTTATCCTGTGGTAGCACCAGGTACATTTATCAGCAGTCCCCTTCTCCATGTTAAAATATCTTGCTCCGTAAGGGCATCCCTGGATGCAGTACCTGCAACCGATGCAGTATTCATAGTCCACCAGGACCACGCCGTCTTCTGTCAGGTACGTAGCGCCAACAGGACAGACCTGCACACATGGCGGATTGTCACAGTGGTTGCATATCTTGGGAACATAAAACGCTTTTTTGATATCTTCTGCCGGAATATCTTCTGTAAATCCATCTATTCCCCCATTAGTGGAATCAATCTTTACAGTCTCCTCTCTTCCTTCTCTTGTTATCCTGTATCTTTCGATCCAGGTCCTGTATACAGGTTCATCAAAGGGAACGTGGTTCTCGAGCTTACATGCATTGGCGCACCTTCCGCACCCGATGCATTTGTGAGTATCGACAATGTATCCCCAATAATGCTCGTTCCAGTCGTATTCTTTATTTGAAGTTCCTTCCTGCGCGACCCCTAAAGCGATGGACTCAATGATAGCTGTACCAGCTGCTGCTCCAAGAATAACCCTGCAACCGAATTTTGTAAATTCTCTTCTTGATATAACCATAATTATGCCTCCTTATAAGAACCACGGCTTATGCGGGTTATGGCAGTAAGCGCAATTTAAGTTCTCGCCGTGCGTTTCCGGGTCTATCTGGGGGAAATCAACGGGTCTTGCTGCCTGTTTAAAGTGACACAGGCCGCAAAACTCTCTTGAGTCGTCTGCGGTGGCAGGCATAACCCGTGTATCGATCACGTGATTTTGCGAAGGACCATGGCAGGTTTCGCAATTCAAGGTCTTGTGCCTTGACCCGGCCCATATCGAATATATCGTGTTATGACAGTTTTTATCACTACAGCTTGCTGAGCCAGCATATCCTACTGGTAAATCCATGCTCTCAGCAACGGAGTCGCCCCTATACCACCCATACTGCCCGAATGATTCGGGAACAATAATGGATCGGACTGAGAGAAATCCGATTACAACAACTATTAATATAATAATCACTCTTTTCAAGTGTGGCTGCATTACTTATTCACCTATAAACCTTAATTCCATGACATTAGTCCCGGTTTTTTCTCATAAGGAACAATACAGCAGCGATTGAGATAAGTACGAAAATACCACTAAATCCCGGTGTTTCTTTGGCTTTTGTCTTTGTGGGGGAAGGCGCTGGCGGGTTTACAATATTTTCCGATCTTATGACTTCAGCATTTGCTGAATTAAGCTCGTCTTCGAAATGAGTGAGATTGAATTCGTGCCACATGACTGCCAGAGTACCAAGGGTTTCCAGTGCGTTGTCCGCATGCTTTTGTGCTTGTGTTACTTCAGTCCCGTTCTTTTTTGCCCAGAATATGTCCTGGTTCGCCATTTCGATATTGAATTTTAGTTTATTTACACTTCCCATCAAATACTCAGCCTTTAGAGGAATATCGTACGGAGCTACCTTTTTATAGACTGAATGACAGTTACCGCAGAAATTCCTGAACTCTTCCGGGTTGAGAAGGGTAAACTTGTGGGGTGAATGGCATGTGGTGCAAGTTGGAGCAAGTTTAAGGGCTTCAAGTTTCTGGTAATGTTTGCTGCTCTCGAAATTAACCAGTTCTTTTGAATGGCATTTTCCGCAGGTATCGGGAACATTTGTATAATAAACCGGGCTTTCAGGGTCAGTTCGTTGGATCATGTTCTTATGTGCCCCTGCTTTATCTTCCATCTTAGGGTTGCCGCCGTGGCATACCTCACATGTAACGCCTTTTAAAGCATGTACAGATTCAGACCATTGCTGATAATTTGCGGTTGCAAGCTGCCTTACGCGGTCCTCATGACACTCAAGCGAACATACCACGTTCTTTTCAAGATGTTCTACCCTTATCTGGTTAAACTGCTTCTGGATCTCGATAAATGGAGATATTGTCTTATGACAATCGATACATGAATTATCCGAAGCGGTCACGTTCGGAACAACAAATAAAAAAACACCAGTCAATATAATAAATATTCCCAATCTCATTTGCATTTTTTCCTGCCTACTTTTTTATATTACGTTTTTATGCTTTTGACGTTTTTATAGTTATGCGTTTTTAATATGCGTTTTTAGGATTTCTTCATCTATTGTTTTGTATAAATAGCTTTTGGTTTTTTTTGCACAATTCATTGTAGAATTCATTAGAGACATTTATTATCATTGCGGTACATAAAAATCATTCAATGGATAATGAAAAAAAGGAGATGAAATGGATATACGAAATAATCGTAGGGAGCATCCCTCCTTTTTCTCTTCTACCGTACAGGTACAGCATCCTTCTGCAGTTGCTGCTGCTTCTGGTCATTGGTCTGATACTGGGCTTCATCTTTGACCTGAAAACTGTTTCGCTTATTTATGGTTCTATCGGAATACTGGTCGCAGTATCCTGGAGCCTGCTGATACTCCAGCTTGGCCCGACCCTGCGCAAATTCAGGGCCCCGTTAAGTAGAGATGAAAATGAACTGCTTGAGCGATACAGGGGTATTCTTTTTCACAGGAAACACTACGAAGCCTTACCCGGGCTTGCCATCTTTATAACGTTCATAGTTTACTTATTCAATTTCGGGTCGAATCTGATCGAATACTGGCTCGGGAAAGACCCGAGCATCGTCTTGCTGTTGTTCGTAAGCCTTCTTATCTGGGACATATGCTACAGGATGGGACTTGGGGTATGGACATCCATCCTTGCGCTCTGGAGGTCTATCAACCTGAAAAAGCTTGCTGAAAAAAGGATAGAACTCGAACATACGCCGTATACTGAACTGAGATACCTCAGAAAACTTGATATTAACAACGTTTTCTTCGGTATGATCTCGCTCTTGTTGCTGCCAATCATCCAGCAGGACAATAACCTTGTATCAATAATCCTTGCATATTTTCTCTTTATATCATTGACATCTGTGACATCGGCTTATCTCGTCTCAAAAGTCCCCTGGCTTCCTCCTGACATATACAATCTCGTCCGTGATTCCAGTTTCGCATATGTGGGAACTTCCCTGAAGGGTGTCACACATGTCACGCCAGTGGTCTATATTTTCGATGGACAGAGTATTTTTTTTAATACCTCTAAAGAAGCAAAGAAAATGAAAATTATGAAAAAGAACAAAAAAGTTGCTTTTCTTATAGATAAGCGCGACACGAGCAATATATATGAGAATAAGGCTCTCCTTGTAACAGGTGAAGTCAGGATTTATGGACTGGCCGATATTCTCTTCAATTTCATCAAGATGCTTGAAGCTCGCTCCTTATTCCTTAACAAATATCCGGATTACACAAGAAAATACGCCACATCAGAACTTCCAAAAGCATGGCAGTTAACCCCGATAATTTCAAGGATACTGGTTGAAATAAAACCAGTCAGGATAATATACTGGAGAGGGGCAAAACAAATAACTGTGCCGGTGTGATCATGAAAATCCCAGATGAGATGCTAAATATCCTGTACGGGAACTACTTCGGATACGTTTGCACAAGCGACAGGAACGACCAGCCGCATATTACTCCTGTTTTTTTCATTTACGATGAACCGTGGCATAAGATATTTTTTATTACTAACGACATGTCAAAAAAGGTCAAGAACTTGATTGAGAACCCGAATGTCAGCATGACGGTGGATATCAGGGATACGAAAAATCCCTTCAATAACGAAGGCGTGATGGTGCAGGGTACAGCTGAGATAACAGAAAGAGGCCCCATCTATTTCCTTCCAGAGGAGACATTGCAGCTCTACCGGGATATATATATGGAATTCAAGGGAAAATATCAGGCAGTGATAGAGAACAGGCCCATGGGTGAGAATGATGTGATAATTCAGATAAAGATCGAAAAAATGGTATACTGGAAAGGACCGCATTTCAAGTCAGTAAAACTGGGTTAGACGATGTACAACGATACCATTACATCGCGCTGCAAGATTTTCAAACTGATACCCCCCTGTTCAAGAGTGCTGGAGATAGGATGCGCTGACGGCAGGCTAGCTAATCTCCTGACAATTAAAAAAAAATGCCAGGTTTATTGCGTTGAGAAAGACCACGCGATGGCATGCATAGCAAGGAGCAAATGCGAACAGATGCTCAATATCGATATCGAAAGTACGCCGCTGCCTTTTGATGATGGGTTTTTTGACTGCATAATCATGGGCAATGTGCTTGAGCATATGGTGGAGCCGGAAAAGGTACTTAAGGATATAAGAAAATATCTTTCAGACGACAGTTTTCTCATTTATTCTGTGCCCAGCATAGTTAACTGGCACTCCAGGCTGACAATCTTTTTCGGGAAGTTCGAGTACGCGGACAGAGGTGTGTTTGATAGAACGCACCTGCATTTTTATAACCTGAATTCAGCAAAAAAGTTGGCTTCTGATGCCGGGTACACAATCGAATGGCTTGATGTTACGCCCAGCATATATTTCTATAAGAAGAGGTTGAATTTCCTGTGGTACAGGATGGCTGTGCTGTGGAAGAATTTGTTTGCGGATGAGTTCATAATAAGGGCAAAAAAAGATATGGCAGTAAATTACGTTTATGAGTACATCGGATTATAACTCGCCCTTAGCGCCATGTGTATCTGCTCTATAAAGACCTCGGCAGGCTGCGCTCCCACGAAAGATGTATTCTCGTTAATAACCACATGCGGGACGCTCATCACGCTGTACCTCTGGACAAGATAGGGGAATTCTGTCATCTCAATGACATCAGCCCGTATCAACTCGTTTTCAATTGCGAACTGGTGCGCGTGCCTTGCTGCTTTCGGGCAGTACGGGCATGTGGGGGAGACGAATACCTGAATATGAACTGCTTTTTTAATCTCTGCGATCTTTTTCTTCAAAGTTTCTGAAAACGATGTCGTGCCCCTGGAAACATCAATGATATCATCCACAAAGGCTGCAAATTCATATCCTGCTGGCAAGCCGTAATACCTGACACCGTAATCCTTGCTCCCGATCACGGCGATTGCCGGAATCTTTTTTATGTTGTATTTGATGGCTTCATCCCCATTTTTGACGAAGTCGTAGACTTTTACTTTTAGCTTTTGGGACAGTTCCGCAAGTCCAAGCGCTAATTCCCGCGTTTCTTTGCAGAACTGGCACTCAAGTTCCTGCGTGAAGACCGCAATCTCCACATCATACACGAGCGCTGCAAATTTCTTTTTCAGGGCATCTTTTTCCGAATCTGAGAGCATAATGTTTCACTCCACGGTTTTTAATACTTTTTCCATCCTTTCCATAGCTTCTCTTGTCTCTTTGATCTCTGTGAGCATCATGTAGCCAAGATAGGTCAATATAAGCCCGAATATTATCACTACGATCACAAGGGTGTTCGTTGCTGTCCCCGTGGTCATAAAATCCATCATCTGCATTATTTTTCCTCCAAAGATATGATCTCCTTGATTATATCCAATGATAGTAGTAATTCAAATTTCTTTGCTTTGTAAAATTTTTTAGTATATGGTGGCTCTTCGAAGTGGCGTATCTCGCTCTTCACAAGACCTACGTTCTCAAGTTTCTTAAGATGCAGATACAGGAGCGGACGGGATATCCCGACCATCTTTGCAAGTTCTGACACAAAATATTCTCCGCTGGCAAGGATCCCCATTATCTTCAGGCTGTGCTCGTTTCCAAGAGCGTCCAGTAACTGCGCCAGGGATTTTTTGTCCACCGTTTCACCATGTAACTAAAAGATGCGCAATGTATTTAAAATAAAAGGAACCGAAAAATACCGAAAGATCATTCGACTTCCAGTATTTTTACGAATGTCCCGTGCCAGTTATGGTACCATACTGCGCCTGTGTTGCCGTTGACACTCAGCATCCCGTAGAGCTTGTCGTCTTTTTTAACTTCAAGGGTATAGTAACCGTAGAATGCATCCGCATCTTCAACCTCTGTTCCTGGAAGCTCGGTATCGAGATATTTTTGCGCTATTTCGATCGCCTGCTTCTCTGTCACTGTGTTGCCTTCCTGCGTATTCAAAGTCATGTGACCATATTTTGTGTTCCACATCATGTTAGGTCCCATTTCAGGTACAACAGCGCCCGTATATTTGTTGACCAGAAGCTCGAAGGCATGAGTGCCTGTGCTCTTCTCTTTGACGCCTGCATAGAAGTTGTTATCGAATTCCAGGACTTCGGTTAGAGCAAGGTCAGTATTGTCTGTGGTCTCAAGATATTTCTCCACTGATCCCTTTGCCTGCTCGATGGTTATAGGGGTGGCGTCATTAGAAATGTCAGTTGTTCCAAGTAAGCCGCATCCTTCCGTTGTCCCGATGCCTGCTTCCTGCCCCATCATGCCGCCATATCCATTACCTTGCCCCATCATGCCGCCATAACCATTAGCCTGTCCCATCATGCCATAGCCCATTATGCCGTTTATTCCATTGTTCAAGCCGCCCATCATACCGTTCCAGAAGCCGCCGTCATTTGCCGCGGGTCTTGCCACAGCAATACCTGCTCCCAGAACGACCAGGATAGCCGCAATTGTTACTATCGTTTTTATGTTCATTGTTGTTTCACCTTTTATTATTTGTATCATGTGTAAGTTTTTATTACACATGATACTAAGGCTTACTAACATATATAGATTTCGTACTAATAACAATGTAAATACAGATGCATCTAACTTAAAAAAACCATACTGAAAGAAACGCTTCTCAGTCTTTAACCAGTTCCCTGTGCAGCTTTACCACATCGCCAATAACCGTAA
>CBFFLL010000013.1:0-14456 GCA_965642175.1 Candidatus Methanoperedens nitratireducens
GTCTGCATCATCCGCAGGGTTGAGTGTTCCTGCTTCAATCTGCTCAAGCTTTGCCTTTTTTGGAGCAAGGGCGGAAAGAACCGATATCTCAACAGGCTTTCCCTGAAGCTTTTCGATAAAGAGCATGGAGACGCGGTGCTCTTCGGCAGATAGCGTCCAGGAAGGCCCCACATAGCGCTGTTGTTGAGATTCGGCAAGTTCGATCAACTTATCCGATACATTCATGCTTATCCAGCCAAGATCCTCATAGTGGTCAAGGAGAATTGGAAGGTTGTTATTTCCAACTCTCTCAAGCATGAACTTGAGCCACTGGTCCAATATTTTGTCTTTAGGATCTTCCCTGATTTCCGTCTGCATTTATATTGTCTGCCAGAACTCCCTGGGCATATCCATGGCAAGCTTAAGAGCGCCATCTGCACCGCCGTAAACCGGGTCTTTGAAGATCGAAACTTTGCCCCCTCCGATCAGTTCAAGGTGCATTTCGAGTACTTCCGGCAGGTTCCTTATCTGACTGCCGCCGCCTGCAAGATAGATATTGGAACGCAGGGTATCCTGGAAGTCAGGTTCATAAGTCGATATAAGTTTCGATATTCCGGAAATAATATCAGGGATAATGGATTCGCATGCATGTTTCAATTCCTTTGTGACCGAGAGTTTAAGGATCGAGGAATTAACCGGTAATTCAACAATGATCTCCTTATCAATTTTTCCAACGAATGAATGCTGTTCCTTCCATTTCCTTGCCATCTCAAGCGTTACCCTTACATCAGTATAGCTGTCCTGAAGGAGCCTTACGAATTCCCTGTCAATATAATTCCCTGCTTTGTTAGTGCTTATCTGATCGTCAGAAACCGGGAAAGTGCCATGCACCCGGCACAGGTCAGTGGTACCCCCGCCTATATCAACGATAATCGTGTGCTCAAGTTTACCAAGCTTGTATGCCACACAGAATGGTTCGCTTGCCACCATCACCCCGTCAAAGAACTCATCTGCCATATCCATTACGATCTTCTTACTGAGCACACTTGCCCTGGCAGGCACTCCTATTATGGCATATTTCTGTTTCTCCTTGTCCCCATCCACAGACTTGAGAACATGCTCAATTAATCCTTTTGCAGCTTCTATCTCCTCAGGCTGGTTTTTAAGTACGCCATCCTCGATGGGCTTGTACAGGTTCAGGGCCACCCTGTGAGTGAGTGCTTCTTCACCAAACAGGTGTTCCTTTTTAAGGAACTTTGATGCAACCGCATCTTTTGGCGTTCCTACAACGCTAAAAATACTATTTTTCTTTCCTTCGCTCGTAGATATCGCCGTATGATTCGTACCCAGATCCACACCGATGAACATAACTTTCGAACCGGGGGCCGGATTTTTTACTTTATTTTTTGATGCCATTTGTATCCCTCATAATGATAATTATAAATACTGTCTTGCTTAAATATATAGTTTACGTGATAAAAAATGTTGATCTTTTCAACGTAGGTTTATAACCTGGCATCTGTTGAGCATGATTTTTTAATTTTGAGACCACTCAAAGTCAAACGCGGGCACACCCAACAGCAGCAGGGATGCAGGGTATAGCGATTAAGAATTAATGACACCGGGTATCATACCGATAAGCTTCCGTGCCCATTTGAGCTTTTTCTTCTTGATATCAGTCACTTTTTCATCACTGAAATCAAATCCGGCGAGAGTAATGCTCCTTGCGCTAAATTCATGAGCCATGAAAACGCATCTGTCCCCATCGCTTAATCCACCGAAGTTATAGATATTTTCTAAAGGCTCTGCCTGTGTTGTCCCGATAACATCCCTCATATTCCTGACATTATCAAGTCGACTCATATTATCTCCATGAGCATGCACCACCATAAGTGCACCTTTCCTGTTCGCCTTTATCTCATCCGGGATATATCCGTCAAGATCAGTTACAACTATATCAGGAACTATGCCTTTTTCAAGAAGTGTACTCGTTGCGCCATCTGCTGCAATTACCAGGTATTTGTCCGCAGTGATCCTGTCAAGGTCGTTGGATAGTGTGAGCGCGTTACCACATACAAGAACATCTTTCCCTTCGATCTTTTTCTTGATGATGGAAATACTGCTGGATTTTCCGGCGAGCAAGCGGGATAACAGCTTTGCAGCTTCCTCGTCTTTCTCCTTTCTCCAGCCGAAATCCATGAGTATTTCTTCGTATATAGGTGCCCAATCTTTAAATTCCATCAACAGGTATATTATTGGTGGTTATATATAGTTTTATTTCTTGTTTCTAAACTTTTTCACACCCACGCAAAACCGGAGTTCTTCAAATGATCATTTTCAATAAACAATCGTTAAGAAATAGGTTACGCCTGTTATGTTCTGTATCATATATATAATGTGCATGAACTCATCGTTTAAATGCATGGCCTTATCGACAAAATGCATAACCTCATCGCAAAAATAAAAAAATCATTTTTAAATCAGGCAAACATACCTTCAACATGCAAATTCGATTTTTCTCCAGAGGCTTTCAACTTTTTAATAGCATTCAGGAAATCATCCTTTCCAACACCCTGGCGTTCTTCCCTGACTGCAAACATCCCTGCCTCCATGGCGATCGCTTTAAGGTCAGAACCGCTCATTCCTTCTGTAAGCGAGATAATTGCTTCAAAATCAACATCCTCAAGAAGTTTCATTTTTCTGCAGTGTATCTTTAAGATCATAACCCGGGCTTCCTCATTGGGCATAGGGATCTGTATGAACCTGTCAAACCGTCCAGGTCGAAGGAGCGCCGAGTCAAGTATATCCGGTCTGTTCGTTGCAGCGATGATCCTGACATTTCCCCTGGCATTGAAGCCGTCCATTTCAGAAAGAAGCTGCATAAGCGTGCGCTGGACTTCCCTATCTCCCGAAGTTGCTGATTCAAGCCGCTTTGCACCTATGGAATCAAGTTCATCAATGAAAATAATACTTGGCGACTTTTCCTTGGCCATCTTGAAGAGGTCTCGAACAAGCCTTGCGCCTTCTCCGATGTACTTCTGTACAAGTTCAGAACCCACTATCCTGATGAATGTTGCTTTTGTTTGCCCTGCTACGGCTTTTGCAAGCAGTGTCTTGCCTGTCCCAGGTGGACCGAATAAAAGAACACCTTTAGGAGGTTCTATCCCGATTCGTTCAAATACCTCAGGTCTTGTAAGCGGCAATTCCACGGCTTCTCTCAATTCGCGTATCTGATCATCCAGTCCGCCTATTTCAGAATATGATGCTTCGGGTTTTTCCAGTATCTCCATGCCGTTCACGAATGGATCGCGGGAGGAAGGAAGGATACTTGTCACAGCAAGGGTCTGGTAATTTAAGGATACCCTTGTTCCTGGAACTAGATCAGAGTTATTTATGAACTGGGACGCCCCAACCACGAACTGTGGACCTGTGCTGCTTCTGATAACCACTTTATTACCTTCAAGAACATCAACGACGTTACCTACGACCTGGGGTGTCATTTTAAGCCTGTCGAGTTCACTCTTAAGCTGGCGTATCTCTCTCTCATACTTAAGTTTCTGGTTCTCAGTAAACCGTTTCTCCAATTCTATTTTGTTCGCCTGCTCCCTCAGTAGATTGTTCCTCTCCTCCAGCATCTTGATCCTGTCCATCAGATATCTGGAAAAATCATCGTTGCCTATTCCGATTGGTATTTCCCGGTTTTCCTGGGTCTCTGACATATTGTCTCCGAATGATATTTAAGCGTGGACGGTATATAGAGTTTTCGTCAAAAATGCAATGCGAAATATGCGGTGTAGATATTAAGGGGGCCCCTATCAGGGCGACTGTTGAAGGGACTGTCCTGGATTTATGTAGCAAGTGTGCCCGCTACGGAAAAGTGTCGGATAAGTGGACTCCGGTCTCAAGAAAGATCATGCCCAATGAAAAAATGATCGTTACCCGTAAACCCAGACGAGATGCCTTTGATAAACTTGAAGACGAGATTATGTCGGATTATGCAGGTATCATCAGGAGAGCAAGGGAATCGCATGGCTTAACGATAGAAGAACTTGCTTCAAAGATCATGGAGAAGTCTTCTCTGCTTCGAAAGATCGAGCGTGAGGAACTGATGCCTGAGGATACAATAAGAAAAAAACTTGAGACTACACTGAATATAAAACTGATGGAAAGGGTGTCATCACAGGACCAGCGCGGGGGCGGGTTCATCAGGGGAACCACGCTCGGAGATGTTGCGATCATTAAGAAAAAAGCGAAATAAGTTATCCTGTATAGTGTTATAAGTTATCCTGTATAGTGTTGATAGAACAATTGCTTAAAGGTCGAACCAGCAAAACATATAAACACTTCAAAGAACATTATTACATTAAAGGGAGAAGTACATATGGAACTCAGGATGCCGGTAAAAGATATAATGACGAGGGATGTTGCAACTGTTGATATCAATAGCGAAGTTCCCGAATTAGCCCAAATAATGCTGGAGCTTGATGTTGGCAGTGTCATAATCACAGATAAGAAACATCCGATAGGGATTGTCACTGAGCGCGATATTGTTAGAAAGATAATAACCAAAAATCTTAAACCCAGCGCTATTTCAGTCAGGGCACTGATGACAACTCCCCTTATAACAGTATCTGCCAGTGAGGGCGTCACGGAAGCAATGCATATGATGGTCAAAATGAAGATTCGCAGGTTGCCTGTAGTGGACAAGGGCAAGCTGATAGGTATTGTTACAGATATCGATCTCATAGCAGTTTCAGCGGAAATGGGAAGCATTTTCTCTGACCTTATAAAGATGCACAGAGAAAAGATTTTTACAATGGAAACCCCTCAAAGAATTAACCGGGGAATCTGTGAAGAATGTGGAGATAACGCTGATGATCTACTGCTTGTGAATGGAAAACTGCTCTGCGAGAGCTGTGCAGAGACGTAATGCCGTAAAACAACATATATATACATACATGATAAAGGAGGATTCATTATGAAAGTGGAAGACATAATGACAAAGGACCCTGTTTTTTTGCATGATACCGATTTTATGACTCATGCACGTCAAATGATAAGAGACCATAATAAACGTACACTACCTGTTGTGGACTCAAAGAAACGGGTTATCGGAATGCTTTCTGAAAAGGAGGCTTTAAACATTTATTCTACGAAATCCAATGTCACAGTGGCAGGTTTTACATCAGGGTCCCCTGAAGTTTATCCAGAAATGGAAATGATGCATGCCGCAAAAATAATGGTGGATGCAGATGTGGGGCGGGTCCCTGTGATAAGGTCAGGTCAGGACAAAACACTGGCAGGAATAATTAGCATAGTGGATATCTTCAGGAACCTGGATTTAGATAGATCACCAGGAAAGAAAATTGAGGCTGTAATGACCCGAAATGTAAAATCATGCTCTCCTGAAGACAGCATTGCAAAAGTGTGGTTGAATATGAAAGAGACGGGCTTTTCCGGATTTCCTGTTGTGAAGGACGGACAGCTTGTCGGGATGGTGACAAGACGAAATATTATTAGAGCAGGATATGCAAGGATCGAAAGAGAAGATGAGCACGGAACGAAATCTACCATGTCCCCCCCTGTTGAAAAAGTGATGAGTTCTCCCGCCTATACCCTGTCATCCCAGACAACTTTAAAAGATGCCATAAAGGCATTCATCAAACTTGATGTGGGAAGGCTTTCTGTGGTAAGCGACGGAACTCTTATAGGCATAGTGGATAGAAACGATATAATAAAAGCGTTCATTTAAAGGTGTTTTATGAAAAACCAGACAGGTAATGCAGTATCAAAAGAAGTACGCGGTGGGTATATAAGAAACCAGGGCCCGCTTGATTTCAAATCACGGATATCAGAGCATCAGGGTGACATAATGACGATCGCCTCAAAGGATGTAGTTACCATCCCGCCCACGATGTCTGTTATAGGCGCAGTAAAAACCATGTTCAGTAAAGGTTTCAGGAGAATTCCTGTCGCTGATGCGGGTACGAACCGGTTGAAAGGGATAGTGACCTCAATGGATATCGTGGATTTCCTGGGTGGAGGCTCAAGACACCTTATCGTAAAGAACAGGTTCAAAGGAAACCTGCTTGCAGCCATCAACGGAAGTATCAGCGAGATCATGGAAGAGAATGTAATTAGCCTGAATGAAAAGGATTCACTTAAAGACGCTCTCAACATAATGATCAAAGAAAACGTGGGTGGCATCCCGATCACAGATAGTGACAGCAGGGTAAATGCTATAGTTTCTGAGAGAGATTTTCTCTTTTTGATCTCAGGAGTGATGACAGCGAAGACCGTAAGTGAGTACATGAGTAAAGACGTTATTACAGCGCCGCCTGATATGACAGTAGGAGTGGCTTCGAAATCAATGGTGAATAACGGGTTCAGGAGGATCCCCATAATACGGGACAATGTTCTTATTGGGATAATAACCGCCTCCGACATCCTGCGCTTCCTTGGAAGCGGAGAAATGTTTGACCGTCTTGTCACTGGAAATGCAAGAGAGGTTTTCGAAGTGCCTATCCGCACCCTGATAAAAAAGGATGTGCTTTTTACCACGTCAGATGTGGATCTTGGGGAGGCAGCAGGAATGATGCTTGATAAGAACGTGGGCTCGCTTCCTGTGCTTGAGGACGGAGAATTGAAAGGTATTATAACGGAACGAGACTTTGTCAGGGCAATAGCAGATTGAGGGATGATGAAAATTAGAGAGATAATGAGTTCGCCCGTTTACGTAGTATCGCCTGACGAAACTGTAGCAAGAGCAAGGAACCTGATGCTTCGTCACAAGATTGGAAGGCTTGTACTTATTGAGAACAATAAGCCTATCGGTATAGTGACGAAGAAAGATATCAGCCGGAGGCTTGACCAGGCAGAACCGCAGTGGCGGCGAAGACCAATCGATAATATACCTATCAGGCAGGTCATGACAGAGAGCCTGATCACGATATACCCTGATGCAACGCCCAGGCAACTCGCTGAACTTATGGTCGAGAACAATATTGGCGGGTTGCCTGTTGTGAACAATAAAGATGAGGTTATAGGAATAGTCACAAAGTGGGACCTGATAAGGTATTTCTCAGAACTGCCTCTTGAGATAAAAGTAAAGGATCTGAATATAGAGCCTGCCATAACCGTTCACAGGCACCATACAATAAGCCACATCCTTTACGAACTTGACGCGAATTCATCAGACAGGGCTGTTGTCCTTGAGGATAGTGATAAACCGGTCGGGATAATCACAAGTTCGAACCTTGCTTTTACAGAAATGAAAAGCAAAACAGGAAACCTGCCCCAAAAAGAAATAAAGATGACTCGTAAAGAGAGTCATGCAGGGAATAAACAGAACAGGTACATAAGGGAAGTTCCGCTTGTGGCAGAAGATATCATGTCAAGCCCGTTGATCAGTGTAAACGTTGAAGACCTGGCGACATCTGCCGCAGGGATAATGGTGACAGAGAAGATCAATGGAGTGCCGGTGATAGGTAATGGGGTAATGGGGATATTGACAGGGGAAAACATAGTAAGAACAATATTGACATTGTGAGGTGAAACAACATGAAGGTAAAAGACATAATGGTTGAGCCAATACTGGTTCACAAATCAGACACCGTTTCGCATGCCATGGAACTGATGAACAAACAGGAAACTCGCAGGCTCCTTGTTCTGAATGGTGACGAAATCCAGGGCGTGATAACCATGAGAAGCATTGCGCGCAAACTGGGTACGTGGAAGAGTTCGAATCTGCCCGCCTCATCATTGCATGTTGCAACTGCAACAACGAATATGTTCGTGAAGGTTCTTCCTGATCTGGATATCAAGGATGCCATTGCCCTTATGGACAGGAGCGGAGGGATACTTGTGGTGACGGACAACGGAAGTATACATGGCTGGGTGACACCTCATGAACTCATGAAAAACGTCAGGGCATTAAATGGCTATGCTGCCGATTTGATGAACGAAGCTATTTCAGTATCACCCGGAGAACGTGTGGCGCATGCGCGCCGTTTGATGCTGGACAAGGATATTGGAAGACTTCCGGTAATCGAAAACGGAATAGTTGCAGGTATTATCACTGAGAGGGATATTGCGAACGCAATGATGAATTTCAGGAACCTCGTTCCAGACAACCATCAGGATGAGAGGATACGCAATCTGATCGTGGCTGATATTATGACACATAATGTGAAATTTGTCAGGACAAATACTCCCATATCCGAAGTAATTTCACTGATATTGAATGAAAATATCGGCGGTGTTCCGGTCCTGAATCTCAGGGATGAGATGGTAGGCATAATCAGCAGGAGAGCTATTATCAAATATCTGGCCTTGATGAACCATTCTGGTAAGGATTGAGGTTATGGAACGGAGACAGGATGAGACGGGATGTCTCTTCAGAACTTCTTGAGAAGCTGGATGTTGAAAAAGTATCTGAATTGCTTGATATTCCTGAGCACAGGATAACAGGCGCGATACAGAGAAAGACATTACAGTATGTAAGAGGCAAACAGGACTTATTCAGGTTCGATAAGCCCGTATCAGGGATCGAGGCAGGGACATGCATATTCGCTGAGCCTTTTGACATTGTGAGGGGTTTTCCTAAAATACCGCGCGCCCTGATGCTTTATCCCGGTGTTGCCTCTCATTTCTCTTCCTGCGAAAAGGTCGCTGTGGAAGAGAAAATGAATGGTTACAATGTGAGGGTTGCGCTTGTCGGAGATGAGCTTGCAGGGCTTACAAGAGGCGGTTTTGTGTGTCCTTACACCACTGAGAAAGCCAGTGAACTCATCGGCCGGAACTTTTTTTTAGAGCATCCCGATCTTGTGCTTTGCGGTGAAATGGTGGGGCCTGACAGCCCTTATGTCCCTAAATCCATTTACGATATCGAATCTCTTGAATTCTTTATATTTGATATCAGGGAGAAGCTCACAGGTAAACCGATGCCAGTCATGAAGCGGCGGGAGCTTGTAGATGAATACGGACTTCGCTCAGTGAAACTTTTCGGGGAATATTGTATTGATAAAGCACATACTGAGATAACAAATGTCATCAAAGGGTTCGGGAAATCGCTGAATGAAGGCGTGGTCATAAAAGATCCGGAAATGGTGATTACCTCTGTGAAATACACGAGTTCGATGAGCAATTGTGCAGATTTGAGATATGCATTTGAGTTTTATAATGATTATGGAAGGGACTTTTTTTTCCCCCGTGTGTGCAGGGAGGCGTTCCAGGCTGTTGAGTGGAATGAAACTGAAGAAGAACTGGAAGAAAGATGCCGTATGTTTGGTGAGAGCATCCTGCTTCCTATGATCAGGACGATCCGGAATAAAAAGGAGGGGAGAAGCGTTGCCGAGACCGTGCAGATCAGGGTCAGGAACCTGAAAACTGCGCAGGAGTTCGAGGAGCACCTCAGGCTTCTGGGAGTGAACGCCGTTTTTGAAGAACCTGAAATGACGGGGAATGGATACCTTGTCAGGATACATAAAAAATACCACAGTACCAGCGATAAGACTGATTCAATACTTCACGGGGAGCTTTGGAGTTGAGGTCTGAAAAGCCTTAACCAAAATATATATCACATCCCAGCTACTTTTGTAATCATAATGGACTCTCAGAAAATCCGCCCCGACTTCCCTGTACTTTCAAAAAAATGGAACGGCAAGTACCCCATTTATTTCGATAACGCCTGCATGACCCTGAAACCGCGCCAGGTCATTGAGGCAATGGATGAGTACTACACCGAATATCCGGTATGTGGCGGGCGCTCTCTTTATAAGCTGGCAAAGATGGTGGATGAAAAGGTAACAGAATCACGCGAAAAGTTCCAGAAGTTCCTGGGGGCACAGCGTCCTGAGGAGATCATTTTCACTCGAAATACAACTGAAGGGATCAACCTCATATCGAACAGCTTTGATCTTAAAAAGGGGGATATCGTTATGACCACTGACAGGGAGCATAACTCGAATCTCATCCCCTGGCAGGTGCAGGCTGAAAAAAATGGTATCAGGCATGTTGTGGTGCATTCAGCGCCAGATAATACCTTTGATATTGAGAAATTCGAGGATATTATGAGTAAAAGCAGGAACGTACGCCTCGTGAGTATGGTGCATACAGCGAACCTGGACGGCTATACTATCCCTGCAAAAGAGATCATAAAAATAGCTCACGACCACGGCGCGCTTGTGATGCTGGATGGCGCCCAGAGTGCTCCTCACAAACCAGTGGACGTTAAAAAATTGGATGTTGATTTTTTCGTGCTGTCGGTCCATAAAATGCTCGGTCCCACAGGGATGGGCGTGCTGTACGGGAAGCACCACCTGCTTGAGGAACTTTCGCCATTCATCGTTGGCGGGGATACGGTGAGCGATTCCACTTACGAGAGCGCGAAATTCCTTCCGACGCCAGAGAAGTTCGAGGCAGGGTTGCAGAACTATGCAGGGATAATAGGAAGCGGAGCTGCTGTGGATTATATTGAGATGGTGGGGCGCCCGGATATTGAAAAACATGAAGAGAAACTGAACCGGATAATTACGGACGGTATTAAGGACATTCCAGGACTTCAAATAATAGGACCGCATGAACCAGGATCAAGAGGCGGTATTATCTCGTTCACCCTGGAATTCCCGAAAGGAGGCGACGCCCATGATATCGCAATAGTGCTTGATGAGACTGAAAATATCGCGGTGCGCTCTGGCGCGTTCTGCGTTCATTCCTGGTTCAATTACCGAAAATGTGAGGCTGCTGTGAGGGCTTCGCTTTATATTTATAATACAGAGGATGAGGCAAGGAAGTTCGTTGATGCGCTGGGAAAGACGGTTGGGCTGTTCGCGTGAGTTGATATTAAGACTTTTCCTGACAGGATAACAGGAAATACTGTCAATAGCTCATATGGACATCGCAAGAAAAGATGAGCGAAAGAGGCATCAGGATCTTGATGATATTCAATGGAAACAATAACTCACGATATAATAATAATAGGAGCAGGATTGGCAGGTCAAATGGCTGCTCTTGAGGCTTCCCGGAGTTCAGATACAGCAATTATTTCGAAGGTGCATCCTCTCAGAAGCCATTCGGTAGCTGCTCAGGGCGGAATAAATGCAGCTTTTGGAAATGTAGTTCCAGAAGACTCGAATCAGCATGCTTTTGACACGATCAAAGGTTCGGATTATCTTGCAGATCAGGATGCTGTGGAAATACTGTGTAAGAACATCATTTCGAGTATTGTGGAAATAGATTCTTTCGGAGCGATCTTTGACAGGCTGCCAAATGGCAAACTGGCACAGAGACCTTTTGGTGGCGGGAGCTTTCCCAGAACCTGCTATGCTGGCGATGCTACAGGTCATGAGATCCTTAATACATTATATGAGCAGATGATAAAGAACAATGTCAGGGTCTATGAAGAATGGATATCGACCTCCCTGATAGTTGAAGAAAATAGGTGCATAGGAGTAGTTGCAATAAACTTGAAAAACGGCGACATTGCATACTTCAGATCAAGAGCGGTTATTCTCGCTACAGGCGGCAGCGGAAGGGTTTATGAACGAACAACCAATTCATACCAGTGCACAGGCGACGGAATATCAATGGCATATAGAGCAGGAGCTTCGATCTGTGATATGGAATTTGTCCAGTTCCACCCCACAACTCTTGTTGGAACAAACATACTCATATCTGAAGCTGCCAGGGGTGAAGGGGGCCTGTTGCTGAATGCCAAGAATGAGAGATTTATGGAAAAATATGCCCCTGAGATGAAAGAACTCGCACCCAGAGACATCGTTGTGAGGAGTATTCAAAGTGAGATAGACCAGGGACGAGGTTCTGGCATAAAGGGAGAAGAGTTTATTTTTCTGGATTTGAGACGGTTCGGCAGAGAGAAGCTTGTATCAAAGCTGCCGCAGGTATATAACCTTGCAAAGGATTTTGCGAATATTGATGCAGCAGAAACATGTGTCCCTGTGCATCCAGGACAGCACTATACGATGGGGGGAATCAGAACGAACAATAGCGCAGAAAGTTCAATAAGCGGATTGCTCGCATGTGGAGAATGTGCCTGCGTTTCCGTTCATGGAGCCAACAGGCTTGGTGGCAATTCCCTGGCAGAAACTCTTGTGTTCGGGAAAATAGCTGGATCAAGAGCGCTTGAATATATCCTGAAGCAGAAAATGTTTGATATCCAGGAGAAATCTATCGAAGTCGAAAAGAAGAAAATAGATTTGCTTTTCAGGAACGGAAGTGAGTCAGCCACTGAAATAAGAAAGGAACTGCAGAAAGTTATGAAGGAGAAAGTAGGAATATTCAGAAATGAGCAGGATTTAGAACAGGCTTTGAAAATCATAAGAGCATTGAAGGAGAGATACTCGAATGTAAGAGTTAAAGATGAAAGCAGGTTCTTCAATACAGAGTTGATGCAGGCAATAGAGCTTGGTTTCATGCTGGATAATGCAGAGCTTATAACACTTGGCGCACTGCTTCGAAAAGAGAGTAGAGGAAGTCACTTCAGAACTGACTTTTCAAACAGGGATGATAAAAACTGGCTAAAGCACACTATTATCACCATGAAGGATGGAAAACCGCTAGTTAGCTATCAGCCAGTAAGGATAACACTATTTGAACCAGCAAAGAGAGATTATTGAAAAAATGCAGAAAACTGAAAAATGCAGAACAGTGAAATGCACTAATGAAAAGGCGATATCAAACATGAAAGTAGACGAAATAAAATTATCTATATTCAGATATGACCCGGCAAAGGACGGGAAACCGCATTATGAAACATTCTCAGTGCCATGGAAGCAGGGACTTACGGTACTTAATGCCCTGAACTATATAAAAGAAAATATTGATAGCAGTCTTTCTTTCAGACAGGGCTGCAGATCTGCGATATGTGGGTCATGCGCACTCAGGATAGACAAAAGGGGATGTCTGGCATGCAGAACGAAAATAACAAAGCAGATGTCTGGGAGTCCTGTCATCATTGATCCGCTTAATCATTTTTATGTGATAAAAGACCTGGTCGTCGACCTTGAGCCCTTTTACGAGAAAATGAAACAAATTCAGCCGTATCTGGTAAGAAACAATACTGTTCCGGTAACTGAAGAGGAAATGACAATTCCTCCGGATTCATTGAAAGAAGCAAAAAGCCTGAGGGAATGCATATTATGCGGCTCCTGCTATTCTGACTGCAACACTCTCGATGTAGAGAACACTTTCTGCGGGCCTGCAGCCCTGATAAAAGCTCTGAGGTTTGTGGTTGACCCAAGGGATAGAAACGCAGGCAGATTGGCGCAGGCTGTGGAGCTAGGACTTTACAAGTGCCCTGTCGACCAGGAGTGTGAATTTGCCTGTCCCAAGGAAATTAACATTCGAAGAGGCACAATAGAAAAGCTTCGTTACCTGGCTGTGAAAACGGGACACGCTCCTCTACCTGACCACCGGCGGCTCATAAACTCAGTGCTGGAAACCGGGGGAGTGGTACCGATCGTAAGTAAGCCTGCCACTGAGATGTTCCCGGAATACATCAAGGAATTTGAAGGTGAGCCTCAGGCAGAGATCCTCTTATTTCTTGGATGCATAATAAACAGGAGAAAGCAGAACGTTGCAAATGCGATAATAAACATATTCCAGAAGAACAGGGTTGCTGTTCACCTGCCCAGGAAGGTGACATGCTGCGGCTCACCTTTCCTGAGGATAGGTCAGAGAGACAGCATGCGTCCTTTCGTGGAAATAAACTTCAAAATATTCAACGAATATGCCAGCAGGGGAATAACTGACGTGCTAACCAGCTGTTCAGGATGTAACTCTACATTCAGGCACGACTTCCCAATTCTCGCTAAGGAATTCGATATTCCAATGAACTTTAAAATATACGATGTCGGAGAATATGTATCTGCGAACATAGATTTGAACATAGATGATTTGAGATCAATGAAGATAAGAGCTATGTATCACTATCCATGCCACATAAGGGCAAGTGGACTTGCCGAGGATATCTATATCAACCTGATACAGAAGATACCGGAAGTTGAACTTGTCAGGGTTCCCAAGTCCGGCTACTGCTGCGGCGGGGGAGGAGGCGTGAGGGCTGCATTTCCGAGCCTGGCTGATAAGCTGGCGATAAGGAGAATTGAAATCGCAAAAGAATTCGGCATAGACACCCTTATTAGCAACTGTCCGTTCTGCATACTCTCCTTTGAAAGAGTGTTGAACCTGAAAGAGGAAGCCGGGGAGAGTATGGGCTTCAGGATAATCGACTTCTACGAACTGTTCAGCGAAGCCTATGGCAAATAAAATAGTTATGGAAAACTCGGAGGAGGAAATGATGGAAACATACTCCGCAGACCTGCACATTCCTCAGAATACCCAACATACATGCTTGAACATGCTATCTCATCGCAAAATCCGCATTGTCTGCATTTTTCAAGATCTTTTTTAGCAGCATATCGCATCCTGATCACCCTGATCTGCCGCGAAGTTCTGAG
>CBFFLL010000013.1:14466-24965 GCA_965642175.1 Candidatus Methanoperedens nitratireducens
CTTGAATGAGCCGAGTGGAGTGGTGGGTTTCTTTGCTTTCCTATGTGTAAAAATTTTATGTTATTATATTTATATAAGGCTTCACTTTACCCGTCATTGTTGAAAAAGACGGCAATTTTGATATACCAGAAGACCAGTATTGCATATAGGGAGCAAAATATCCATAATAAAGGAGGAATTATGACAGTTCAGGCAGGAGATAAAGCACCAGAGTTCGTGTTAAATGATCATGACGGGAAAGAGATACATCTTTCTGACTTCAAAGGAAAAAAAGTCCTGATTTCCTTCCATCCGCTTGCATGGACCAAGGTCTGTGCAGAGCAGATGAAAGCTCTTGAGAAAAACTTTGCACGTTTTAAAGAACTCAACACCGTGGCGCTGGGTATGGGCGTTGATACAGTTCCATCAAAGAAAGCCTGGGCAAAGGAGCTTGGTATCAAGAATACAGGGCTGCTTTCGGATTTCTGGCCTCATGGCGAGGTCGCGAGTTCATACGGGATCTTCAGAGAAAAAGAGGGATTCTCAGAAAGGGCCAATATAATCGTGGATGAAAAAGGGCAGGTTGTTTTCGTTAAGGTATATCCGATATCGCAATTGCCTGATATTGAGGAGATAATTAAGGCTCTTGAAGGATGACATTATAACCAGTTATACAAGACATTTGACCGATGTACTCCGAGAACTCGGTCTGGATGACAAACAGGAGAATCGAAGAAATCTGGATAAATTTAATGTAAATCAAACCGCAGATAAAGGCGCACAGAGTCACGCCCCTGTTTCGTCTTATCTGCGTTCCCAGTTTTTAAATATAATGCTGCAGCCTTTTTATTTCCCTCCATCATAAAGTGGGCAGGTAATGTCAGGGAGTAAATATCAAAGAAATTAAGTTCAGCTATTCTATTATGACCGTAATGGAAAACATAACAGCACAGGATTTGAAAAGATCAGGTATTACACTTAAACAATACGTGCTCGGAAGAAGGGATACTGACTCACGGACTGGAACGCTCAATATCGGGAGGTACCTTGCGCTGGATAAGTCCCTGGGGGCTGATGTTTATATTGATGCCCTCAGACCACATGTCATACTCATCTGCGGCAAGCGCGGTTATGGTAAATCCTATTCGATGGGTACAATGATCGAGGAACTCGCCTCACTTTCTCCAGAAATAAAAACGAATATCGCTGCGCTCGTTATTGATACGATGGGAGTGTTCTGGACTATGCGCCATGAAAACAAAAAAGAGGCGGGCCTCCTGGCAAAATGGGGGCAACCCTTGCAGGGTTTTGATGTGGAAGTGTTCGTTCCTTCAGGCAGCGTAAAGCAGTATGAAGACCAGCATATTAGCGTCAAACCTTTTTCCATTTCACCCGCAGGACTTTCCGGGTATGACTGGTGCTCTTTATTCAGCGTTGTTCCAGTAAGCGCATTAGGAGTTATACTTATAAAGACCATTGATGAATTGAAAGAAAATAAAACTGACTTCACCCTTACTGATATTTTGGAGGCCGCAGACAAAAATAAAAGCGCAGATATCACGATCATGAACGCGGCGCAGAACTATTTTCGCGCCGCCAGCTCCTGGGGCATCTTTTATAAAAACGAATCCAGTGTTTCAGATATGCTAAAGGGGGGAAGAGTGGTCATACTTGACCTGAGTTCCCTGGAAAACTTGAACGTCAGGGCTATTGCAGTTAAGATGCTGGGAAAAAGGATATATGAGGAACGCATAAAAGCAAGACGGGCATACGAAAGGATAGAGATGGGAGGTATTTCTGCTGAAAAAGGAATGCCGATGGTCTGGCTGTTCCTTGATGAAGCGCACATGTTCCTGCCGCGTGATGGCGAGACGCCGGCTACGGGTGTGCTTGTTAACGAATGGCTGCGGCAGGGGCGGCAGCCAGGGCTTTCTATGGTTCTTGCCACACAAAGACCAGCTGCTCTTCATTCAGATGTGATGTCCCAGAGCGATATTATAATATGCCACCGCCTGACAGCGCAGGATGATATTATCGCCCTTGAGGCGATACACCCGACATACATGCGCGAAGGGATAAGCGACCACCTGAAAAAGATGGGGGCTGAGAAAGGGGCCGCACTGATCATCGATGATACATCCGAGTCTGCCCACCTTGTGAAAATGCGCCCAAGGAAATCCTGGCATGGCGGAGAAGAGCCAAGCGCTCTTGGGCACAAATAAACCTTATGTACTTTTCCGACAATCTCTCAAACCTTAATAATATCAGTCTGAACTTGTCATGAGTAAACAACCCGGTTTCCTTCCAATGTCACTGAAAGAAGCGCAAGCTCTCGGTATCAATGAGTTCGACGTGATCCTGGTGACCGGCGATGCCTATGTCGACCACCCATCGTTCGGCGCTGCGGTGATAGGAAGGGTGCTGTGGGATGCGGGTTACAGCGTGGGCATAATTGCGCAGCCAGACTGGAAAAGCGATACTGATCTTGCGAAGCTCGGAAAGCCGCGCCTGTTCTTTGGAGTCACTTCAGGAAACGTGGATTCCCTGGTAAATAATTATACTGCGAACCTTAAGATAAGAAGTGATGATGTTTATTCACCCGGAGGAAAAGGAGGGCTTCGACCGAACAGGGCGGCGATAGTATATTCAGACAAACTTCATTCGGTTTTTCCAGATACCCCTATCGTTCTTGGCGGGATCGAGGCAAGCCTGCGGCGCTTTGCTCATTACGATTACTGGTCAGACTCCGTGCGCCGTTCCATACTTGCTGACTCACCAGCTGATATTCTTGTATTCGGGATGGGAGACAGACAGATAGTCGAGATCGCTTCACGCCTCTCAAAAAGCGAGAACATAAGAGATATTACAGATGTGTCAGGCACTGTCATCAAGACTGAAATAAGCAAGTGGCGCTCGATGAGCCATAATGGTTATGTCGAGCTTCCGTCCTTCACCGATGTCTCACAGGATAAAATGCTCTACGCAACAGCTTTCAACCTTCATTATCAGGAGCAAGACCCTGTGAGGGGAAGACCTGTGGCGCAGGCGCATCCAAAGACCGTCATTATCCAGAATAAGCCGGCTATGCCTCTTAGCACTGAGGAACTTGATCATGTTTATGAATTGCCTTATACCCGAATGGCTCATCCATCTTATAATAAACCAATACCAGCGCTTGCTCCTGTAAAATTCTCCATAGTAAGCCACAGGGGATGCTTTGCATCCTGCTCTTTCTGCGCCCTGACGCACCACCAGGGGAGAATTGTACAGAGCAGGAGCATCGGATCAATGGTAAGAGAAGTGCAAAGGATGACAAAAATGCAGGATTTTAAGGGCATCGTGCAGGACGTGGGCGGACCAACTGCGAATATGTACTCGATGCACTGCGACCAGTGGGATAGAAAGGGCGCATGTGTAGATAAGATATGTACCCATCCAATATGTAAGAACCTTGATACCTCCCATCAGAAGCAGGTCGAACTCCTGCGCCGCCTGCGCGAGATACCGGGCGTGAAAAAAGTGTTCATAGGCTCAGGAATACGCTATGATCTTGTCCTCGCAGACACCTCAGGTTATCTTTCTGAACTGGTCGAGCATCATGTCAGCGGGCAGCTCAAAGTTGCGCCAGAACATGTATCAGGTCAGGTAACAGATATGATGCATAAGCCTTCAAGGCTAGTGTTCGATGAATTCAGGAAGAAATTCACCGCCCAAAACAAGAAGATTGGAAAAGAGCAATACATTATTCCATATTTTATGTCAGGTCATCCGGGCTGCACCATAGATAACATGGTGGAACTTGCAGAGTACATACGCGACAACAACCTTTACACAGAACAGGTGCAGGACTTCACGCCAACGCCGATGACAGCCTCAACGTGCATGTATCATACTGGTATCGACCCTTTCACGATGAAAGAGGTGCATGTTGCGAAAGGGAGGGAGAAGAGGATACAGAGAGCGTTGATGAGGTATAAGGATGAGAGGAATTACGGACTGGTGCGCGAGGGGCTGAAGATGGTCGGAAAAAAGGATCTAGTCGGGAGTAAGTCAAAGGGCATGATAAATAGGGGAAAAAGATAAACCTTCTTTCCACTAATTATTAAAAAAATAATAAAATGGAGACTGAACCAACGATGCTGGAAATATATTGTGATTCTTCATATAACAAGGACAGCGATTCTTACATCGGCTGCCTGATTCTGCGGGATGAAGAACAAGTTCATCAATCTACAACAAGGATTATTTCAGAAATAAAAAACAATCTGGATTGTGAGAAAAGAGCAATAGATTTTGCCCTGTCGCTTTCAAAAATTTTCACCATGGCAGAAGAAAAAACAACTATCTACTGCGATTCAACTGAAGCTGTCAAACAAGTTCCCTGTAGAAATTCCGGGGAGTTCAAGTCTCAATAAATGTGAAGTTGAATCATTCACAAAAGATATAATGTTGGATATCGCTAAAAATAACCGAAGTGTTTTCTATCTTGAAAAAGTAAAAGAAAAATCCACAAATTCAAGAACCTGCTACAAACTTGTAGTTCGAACTCCTGAAAAGAAACTATCTGAGGATAAATTGTATTGTGTAGAAAAAGGCGGAGAAGGAACCCATATTAAAGTTGCCGGTAAAATTTATAATGATTTGAATGATCCCGAAATTCAGTTATCCCTTATAAATGCCGGTGTATATTTTGAAAATTCTTATTTTCTTATCACAGATGACACATGGGGGCTGTGCGGTACTGACAATCAGGCATACTCGATATTAACAACCTCTGTTAAACATCGCATTATCTGCGATCAGGTGGACAGGTCAGCAGAAAATCTATTTAACCGCATTAAACCCCTGTAATCCAGTAATTATTCAGATCAATATTTGACTTTTCACAAATTATTAAATATCCAGTTGTTCATTGTAATACCTGTTTTATGTCATCTCCAAAAGAAATCACACTAACCAACAACGAGAAGAAAGTCCTGCTCACACTCTCCAAAAAACCAAAATTCACACCAGTTGAGCTTGGTTCCAATTCATCTCTCCCCATCGAAGCAGCCATGCAGTCAGCTTTCCTTCTTGCAGAAAAAGGGTTCTGTGAGGTAAAAGAGACTATCACCACTATTTACAACCTCACAAAAGAAGGCGAAACTTACGCACAGATATCACTTCCTGAGCGCCAGATAATCAGTTCGCTGACAGCGCCCCTGTCTCTTGACGAACTCAAAAAGAAATTCCCGCCCCAGATGGTCGGTATCGCCCTGGGATGGCTCAGGAAGAAGAACTGGGCAAGGATAGAAGGGGATAAGATCATACCATCAGGAAAAGCTGAGCCTGGTGAAGATGAGAATATCCTTGAAAAACTTAAAATCGGTCCACTTTCAGAACTTGGAGAGGCGGTAAAGGACCTGATAAAAAGGAACCTGGTGGAAAAGACCGAGAAAAAGACACGAATCATCACAATAACAGATTCAGGAAAAGCTATCGATGCCTCAGAATTGACAATAGAAGAAGAGATCGCCCAGCTAACCCCCACCATCATCACAAGCGGATCATGGAAAACAGCTCGCATACGCCCATATAACATTCACACCCCTGTAAAACCGGTTTACGGCGCGAAAATACACCCATACCAGCGCCTCATAAACGAGATGCGACAAATTTTCCTTGAGATGGGGTTCACCGAGATAAAAGGCGATGTTGTTCAGAGTTCTTTCTGGAACTTCGATGCGCTATTCCAGCCGCAGGACCACCCCGCAAGGGAGATGCAGGATACTTTCCATCTTGCCACAGAATGCGACCTGCCCGGAAAATATGTGGCGCAGGTAAAGGAGATGCATGAAACAGGTGGCGGAGTATCAAGGGGCTGGGGGGGAAGATGGAGCGAAGATGTGTCACGAAAGCAGGTTCTGAGGACACATACCACAGCGGTCACGATAAAATACCTTGCAGACCATCCCGAACAGCCGGTGAAGGCTTTCTGCATTGACCGCGCCTACCGCCGCGAGGCGATAGACCCAACGCATACACCCGAATTCGAGCAGCTTGAGGGTGTGGTTATGGACAAAGGTGTCAGTTTCAAGAACCTTCTGGGCTGCCTGACAGAATTCTACCACAGGATGGGTTTTGAGGAAGTGCGCTTTAGACCGGGTTATTTCCCCTATACAGAGCCAAGTGTGGAACCTGAGGTCTATATCGAGAGCATGGGCAAATGGGTGGAACTTGGCGGAGCTGGAATATTCAGGAAAGAAGTTACACTACCTCTTGGGATCAAGTACCCGGTACTTGCATGGGGGCTTGGGGTGAGCAGGGTTGCAATGTTGAGGCTAGGTTTAAAAGACCTGCGTGAGCTTTACCAGAGTGACATAGACTGGCTGAGGAAGAGTACGGTTTTATAAAATTATGAATGATCAAAATTAAAAACTTCCATCATCATCGTCACATGAGTTTTTTATATGTCTTGAGAACATTGAAAGCCACATTGAGTACTTCCCACTTGCCAGCATTCCACAATTGGGAAATGAATCTTTATTTATATAACTGGAATCCTGTCCCAGTTCTGCTGTGTCTCCGAAATATACTCCGATCTTTCCATTTTCATCAAAACCCAGTGTAATATTCATCTGTTCGGTTTCAGTATTCTGGACTGGAACAGAAGTGATATACTGAGGAATGTTTTTCATATAACCTCGTTATTACAGTTCAAATAATGATAAACTGCCTTTGAAATGGCCTCTTTAATGGAAGATTCACCTGTCTTTTCCTTTAATGCGATTACATCTTCCTGGGGTAATACTGATTGAACGTGGACTATCTTCATCTTGTTATCTCCTGCGTGAGTCGTTATGTTAACCATATTCATCATCCTTATGATAATACTAATAATGTATATAGTTATCTATGGTAGTGGTATGAATAAAAACAAATTAATAAAAAATTATTTAATTATAATATATTATAATTTTAATCTGGTATTTATGAACAAATTCACAGGTTTATATATTTCAAAAAAATATAACAATATCAGAAAAATACAGATAATATTATATGTAATGGCAGTTATTCATAATTAAATTCTATAACGTTAAATAATTAGATATATTCAATATAATTGATGTATTTCATATTATTTCGAGATTAAATAACGAATCTATTGACAGGTAATTATTGATGATCGGACGATTCAAGTACGATAATGAGATTTTCTATGGTGAAGTTAAAGAAGATCGCGTTATTGCGGACAAAGGATTATACAACGATACTTTCTTGCTCACTGACCTTCAGATATTGACGCCTGTGCAACCCAGCAAGATAATATGTGTTGGGCTTAATTATAAAGATCACGCAAGAGAACTGGGCATGGAAATTCCTGATGAACCTGTATTCTTTCTTAAACCAGCTTCTTCAGTCATAGGTCATCTCGGAAAAATAATCTATCCCGGGATGTCAAAGCATATTGATTATGAGGGGGAACTGGCAGTAATAATCGGAAAACGCTGCAAGAACATCAGCCGAAAAGACACAAACAGCGTTATAATGGGGTACACCTGTTTTAATGACGTGACAGCGCGGGATCTTCAAAAAAAGGATGTACAGTGGACTCGTTCCAAGAGTTTTGATACATTTGCCCCCATAGGCCCTTATATCGCAGATCCGATGCTTGATGTGAGCAAACTTGCCATAAAAACACATGTAAATGGTGAGCTTCGCCAGGATTCAAGTACATCCAATTTAATTTTTGATGTGTCTTACCTTATCGAGTTCATTTCCAGTATTATGACGCTCGAACTGGGTGATATCATTTCTACGGGTACGCCGGCGGGGGTGGGTGAGCTTTCCATAGGGGATGAAGTTGAGGTGGAAATAGAGAATGTGGGGCTGCTAAAAAACACCGTTATTTCCAAAGATTAACATATCAGTTCCTTAAATTATCTTCTCATTCTTAACTATCATTTCCCGAAATAACTTCCTCAGTCTTAACGGGAAATAATAATTATATGCTGACATTATCACCCCTTCCTTTTATTAGTGATGAAAATAATCAGTAATTAAAATATCCCGCCAGGTGTATAAGATGTCAGAAATATATGATAATGTATGGGAAACCCGGAAACATAAACCCCCCAAGAAAGAAGAAGAGAAGCTTATTGAACCAAAAATGCCGTCCAGCGATCATGAAAGATTAAAGGACAGCATAGAAAGAAGAAGAAAATCGTATGGGTTGAAATAACTTTCCTTTATCATTCAAACTTGATGAAAGTCAAGAGATAAATGGATAAGTACTGGTACTGTTTTTTCTAGTACTGGTATTGTTTTTTCTAGTAAGGATATTGTTTTTGTTCTATAGGTAGATTGGGTTTTTTTACTTATTGCATGGCTTGAACTTAATCACATATTTTCAAATTCACTGGTTTTTTGCGTGGCCGGAACAATTCCGAAACATTTATTTAGAAGAAAATCCATTACAAACGATTAGCATTATGGTTATTATCATAATGAGTATTTGGATTTGAACAAGACACTAAAAAAACCAGTATACAACAAAAGGAGAGAAAAAATCTATGAAATATTCTAAAGGCGACATAGTAAAATTCAAATTGGAATCGGGCGAAGTGCAAAAAGGAGATGTACGGTATATAGAAAAGACCGGTTACGGAGAAGTATTGTACATAAACAGTTTCAATCGATGGGCTTATAAGGTGCCTGAAAAAAGAGTTATATCAAGGGTCCATTTAAAGGAGTAAAACTTAAGTTCCACAAAACATGGTCTGGAACATTTCATGAAAAAACAGGGGGTGCCCACCTTTCCTAGGTGGGCATTATTTTAAATACTTTCAATTCTGAATATATTAGTCATGGCAATGTCTAAAAAAATAATGGAGAGGAAAGAAAAGGATCGAAAGGATAAAATAACAGAGCTTGAAAAGAAGGCAGCTTCGGGTAGTGGAGACGCGAAAAAGAAGCTTGCAAAAGAAAAAAGAAAGATGAAATAATATCTATTTCATGATTTCAGAAGGAGCACCGCAAAGTTTTACAAGGGCTTCTGCTTCAATAAAATGAAGCTGGGCAGGAATTATAAGGATGTGCAGCGGCGCTCCAAAATCGTATTTTTTTAATTCAGGAAGATAATCAGCATGGACAACAGGTGACTCGCTCCCTGCTCTTGCGATACCCACTCCAAGCGTGTTAACAAGCACACCCTCGCCCCGCCGCTCTTCCAGTCCTGATAGTATGGATATGGCAGTTCCTATGTCCATAAAGCGTTTTTCCTGGTCTATAATATCAAGAAAAACAAGCGTGTGAAGATTATTTTTCTGGTTCATCTTAATGACGTCGTACGGGGCCTCTGATACGATGACCTTATTTTTGCGCTCATAGGGGAACGGTATGGTGGTGGATTTGCCAAACCTGTAATTCTGCAGTCCGCTCAAGCCTGAGACAGCAGATGATATGGACGGGGCATGAATGATAGCGGTATCTATGCCCATGTCCCTGGCGCGAAGGCGAAGGTCAATATGTGTTGTCGCGACCATGGCGTCCCCGCCGGTCAGGAAAACCATGTTTTTCTCTTTTGCCTGTGAAAGCCATTCTGGCGCCTGTTCAACATCTTCCCGTGACAGAACATTGATCTTTTTGCCAAACAACCCTTCCAATGCATCGATAGTCGTTCCCATGAGGTGAGATGTGTAGAATTCTACATATACGATATCTGCTTTTCTTACAGCTTCCAGTCCTTTTACTGTGATATCCTTTTCATCATATAGACCGAGTCCTATGAACGTGAGCATAACACTAAATATGCGTCTGTGTTTGTAAGTTTTGCTATCAAAAACTATAAATTTTAAGCACGCCAAACAATACTACCATGGAAATAAATTTAAAAGGGCTTTATGGTTATAGCGTGACATTCGGCAAAATTATAGGTTATGCTGTTATTTTTGTCGGAATATTTATGACATTCCTGCTCCTGAAAACTGTGTTATTTGAGTAATATTGATATTGTCCCTCAGTACAAATATGGAGTCCAGATACATCAGAGTCCCTAAAAATAGAGGAGAACAGGTACGGCGTGAACTTATCGAACTCGAGGTTATAGATAAGAACCTGAAGATAAAAAGAGAGAACAATGATGTATTGATCCCTGTAATAAGGCCTATTGAAGGTTATGAAACCGATTTGGGGGATTTTGAAGAATTAATAACTGTTCAGTCACCTGCTGAGATACTGGGATTTTCTCCTGCTTATGAACAGATCGGTGATATCGCCATAATTGACAGGTATGAGCCGCAAGCGCAGATGGTCGCGCAGGTCCTGCTTAAACAGAACCGGATAAAGACCGTCCTCCAGGCTGAAACCTCTGTCATCGGGGAATACAGGACGCGAAGCGTATCTATACTGGCAGGTGAGAGGCGGACCGAGACTCTCTACAGGGAGAACGAATGCAGATACCTGCTTGACCTGTCTAAAGTATATTTTACACCCCGTCTTTCAACAGAGAGGGCAAGGATCGCAGACCAGATACATGG
>CBFFLL010000014.1:0-22460 GCA_965642175.1 Candidatus Methanoperedens nitratireducens
TAGATAGAAACGATTGATTTTCAAGTAAAATGAAAAATCAAAGAATTTCTAACGAACTCAAATATTTCATGATAGACCCCAACAACAAACTTTTTGACACACCCATCTATCCGAAAGCTTTATAGGTATGCAAAATCATAAAATTAGGCATACCTAATACAATATAAAGGAATACAAAAAATGGTCGAGAATATGTTACCGGGTTTCATAATAACCTTCAGGGAAGCGCTTGAAGTAGCCCTGATAATAGGGATTATCGCAATATTCATTTACAGAACATACATAAAGCATCCGGAGGTGAAAAATGGAAGCTGATAATTCAAGAACTGAAGAATACCTTGAATCCATCTACAAACTCCAGGAAGAGCAGCATCCTGTAAGCACATCCCGTCTTGCAGAGCACCTGAAACTCTCCGCGCCTTCGGTCTCGGAAATGGTGAAAAAACTCGCGGGAAAAGGTCTTGTGTTCCACTCGGAAAAAGGCGTTTGCCTTACCAATGAGGGAAAATACCTTGCCAAAAAGGTCATCAGGAGGCACAGGCTCTCAGAACGCCTGCTCACTGACGTTCTCGGTTTCAAATGGGACGAAGTGCACGATGAGGCGTGCAGGCTTGAGCATGCCATAAGCCCTGAGATGGAAGACCGCATAGCAGAGAGCCTCGGAAACCCGAAGACCTGCCCGCACGGTCATCCCATTCCTGACAGGGATGGGAAGCTCATTAAAGAAAAGGTGAAACCGCTCTCTGAACTAAAAGCCCGCGAAAAGGGGATAATCGTGAATGTGTTCGAGGAAGACCCCAAGATGCTAAAATATCTCGCGTCGCTTGGGCTGATACCCGATGTAAGCGTTAAAGTAGAAGAGGTTGCGCCGTTCGGAGGTCCGCTCATCGTATGCGTGGCAGGTTCGCGGTATGCGCTGGGGAGAGAGGTCGCTTCCAGGATAAAGGTGAAATGATGCTTTCGTGCCACGGTGCGCTAAAGGAAATAAAGGGGAACACTGATCTCGTTTTTGTGCTTGCAGGAAACCCCAACGTGGGGAAATCAAGCATTTTCAACCGCCTCACAGGAATGGGTGTTGTGACTGCCAACTATCCAGGAAAGACGGTTGAGCTGAATATAGCAGCTACAACGTTCAAAGATCTTCGTATCGGGATAATCGACCTTCCCGGCAGCTATGCCCTGGGCGCGGTGTCAGAAGACCAGTGGGTGGCGCGAAGGGCGGTGCTTGATACCAATCCCGACGCTGCGATAATGATCCTTGACGCTACGAACCTTGCAAGGAACCTCTACATGACGCTCCAGTTCATCGAACTGGGCATTCCCATTGTGGCAGCTCTTAACCTGATAGACGAGGCTGAAAAGAGAAAAATCGTAACTGATACTGAGAAGCTTTCAGAGCTACTTGGCATCCCGGTAGTGCCTACAATCGCCACAACAGGACAGGGTCTTGATGAACTGATACATAAGGCTGTGGAGGTTGCGGGAAAGAAATATGAACTAAGATATAATATCCGCTATGGAACTGATATCGAAACCAACCTCAGAAAGCTTGAAGACCTGCTTTCAAGATATGATTTCGGAATATCTCCGAGGGCTCTTACGCTGCTGCTTCTTGAAGAGGATCCTGAGTTTATCGAGCTTGTGGAGAAACATGCAGAGGGAAGTTTCCTTATCGGGGAAGTAAAAAAAATAAGCATGGATATACAAAAAAAACATGGAGAGAAGACGCCAATTCGGATAGCCCGCGAAAGACATGGACTTGCAGGCACCATATCCTCGCAGGTGCAGGGTGATGTAACACCCGCAGCATCGGATAAAATATGGGCTTACACAACGTCGCCCTTCACAGGGATCCCACTCTTATTGGGTGTCCTGGCGATCATCTTCGGGTTCCTGTTCTATGGAGGGAACATTCTTTCAACCCTGTTCAGCGACTTATGGGCTGCGTATTTGTCCCCTCTGATAGACGGCGCCATATTCGCGGTCTTCGGCAGCGGGCATATCGGGAAGACACTTGTCTGGGGCTTTGACGCGGGCATCCTTGCAGCGCTTGCTGTGGGTATCCCTTATGTCCTCACTTTCTATTTCCTGCTTGCGTTCCTTGAAGACACGGGGTACTTGAACTCTGTGGCTTTCCTCACTGACAGGCTGATGCACAAATTCGGGCTTCACGGCAGGGCGATAATACCGCTCGTGGCAGGCGCAGGGTGCAACGTGCCTGCTATAATCGGTACGCGCGTGCTCACAACGATGCGTGAGAGAACAATAGCAAGTACCCTTATCACACTCATCCCATGCAGCGCCCGCACCGCTGTGATCCTTGGCGCGGTCTCGCTATTCGTAGGCTGGAAGCCTGCTGTGGCGATATATATCATAATTCTGGGGCTTGTTTTTGTATTAGGTGTCGGGCTTAACAAAGTGATGCCGGGAAGTTCCTCAGGCCTTGTCATGGAGATGTTCCCTTTCAGGGCCCCCATAATTACAAATATTCTTAAGAAGACCTGGTACAGGTTCAAGGATTTCGTGTTCGTGGCTTTCCCAATCGTGGTTATTGGTTCTCTTGTCCTGGGGGCACTGTATGAAACTGGCTACCTCTGGAAGCTGGCAGAACCGCTCGCGCCAGTTGTGGAAGATTGGCTCGGTCTTCCTCCTGTTGCAGGGCTGACCCTGATATTTGCGGTGCTGAGGAAAGAGCTTGCGCTGCAACTGCTGGTTACGTTGGCTGTTGTGCAGTACGGTGGAGGTGCCAGCAATCTGCTGCTGTTCATGAGCCCGACGCAGCTTTTCGTGTACGCTCTTGTGAACACAATATACATCCCGTGCGTTGCGACCATAGCAGTACTTGGACGCGAGCTTGGGTGGAGAAGGGCGCTTGGTATCATGGCTATCACGATAACGATTGCGATCATTATTGGCGGACTTGCTCTGAGGATCATCCAGTACTACCATCTGCTATGAAAACACAATGTCCTCTCTGCGGGTTCAGGTTTGATGCCAAAAATAATGAGGGATGCAAAGCCTGCCCGCGCTTTATGAGATGCGGGATGGTGCTGTGCCCCAACTGCGGGCATGAGTTCCCGGGTGAGTAAAAGATAGTTTATTCATAAAAGAGATTCAAAAAATCATGCATTACTTATTCCAAATCATAAGTTAATAATTAAATAACTTATTAATAAGCAATAGGTATATATATTTATAGAATAAATTAAGTACTAATGGCAAAGGTAGAGTTCAAAGTACCTACATGGGTCGAGAAAAGATATTCTTTATTTGGGGCAATTGATTGAGACTGTTCAGACAAATGATGGACTATAAACCATAGGAGATGTTAAAATGAAAGGTGTAATCGCTAAATGTTTAGGAGATTTGGTAAAAGAAAAGTTTGGGAAGGATAAATGGGGAGATGCCCTTGAAAGATCCGGATTGGATAGGCACTCTATTTTCTTGGCGACAGAAGATGTTGATGACATTGCTGTATTAAAGGTTGTTGATTCCGTGTGCAAAGTTTTAAACATTTCGCATGTTCAAGCTGTGGATGCATTTGGGGATTATTGGGTTAATGTTTTTGCACCAAAGATTTATGCACCATATTACAGAGGGATGAATTCAGCAAAAGAGTTTCTTTTAAATCTGGATAAAGTTCATATAAAAACAACAGAAACTATACAAAATGCTCACCCGCCAAGATTTGAATATGAATGGAAAGACGAAAAAACCTTAATTATGAAATACAAATCCAAAAGGGATTTAATTGATTTTTTTGTTGGTTTAATAAAAGGAGTTGGCAAACATTATAATGAGGATTTAAAGGTAACAAAGATAGGGAATCAAAAGGTAGAGATTATTTTCCCTAAGTAAACTTAAGTAAACTACTCAGGGCTGGAAGCCCTGAGTAGTTTACTGGCAAGTTCAACTGCAATCATTGATATATCCTCTTCCCTTCAAAATCAACGACATTGTTAATGGGTTTGAAGGTTTTTTTTGCCTCGGTAGTCTGAATAATTTGCTCCGTTATCTTGGACTCAATTCCAAGACCTTTGATAGTTGTGGCGATGTTTCCAACAGTTGCTTTTTTATCCTCAGAAATTTCTATGTTAACGGGTAGTAACATTTCAACTTTATGGGAGGATTTTACCTCCTACTTCGGGACTTTATGGGAATGAAATGTATGGTAAAAGCCCATAATAATAAGGTAAAATAAAACAAAATAGAAATGATTATCAATAAACAGGTTTAGAAATAAAATCATGAATCCATATTTAAGAAATGAAAGTGAAGCAGAAGAATTTGACAATACTGTTGATGTTGCCTTGAAGTTGTTTTCAAGAAGTAAAAAAAGACGCCAGATGGCTGAAAAGGATCTCCTGACTTCTGGGGCAAAATCAGTCAGACCCATTGCATACACAATTGAACTTGCACTCTGGGATAAAAGCATGTCAGACGATGATATAAATGAACGCGCTGAGGATGTTTCTGATATAATATTTCAAATAGGAAAGGATGCACTGCCAGATCTACATTATCTTGCAACAAATGGAAGCTGCAACTTGTATGTGAACGATTGGGCGCAGGATACGATTTTCAAGGTGACGGGTGCCGAAGGTGAAGAGAAGCAAAAGGTATGTCACCATTTCACATTTTTAGACTATTCCAAAGAAGATAAAAATATATTGATTTGTCCATCGTGTGGTTCTAGGATTTCGGCAGACAAAGAATCTGATAGCGGTGATGAATAATGCCAGAAAAGATCCAGGTGCATGCCGACTTGCAGGAAATATTCATCCTTTTTGAAGACTCTTCATGCGAACACAGAAGTTACCTTGACCTGAAAACCGGTGAGATCATCCAGATTTTTGATGATATCATGGATCCTGATGAAAAGGAAGAACTTGATGACAAAGTAGAGGAAGGATTTGGAGAGCGTTATATTACGATCCCGAATGCTGAATCGTATGACGGCTACCAGGATATGGAGAATTTTATTGAGACAGTAAAACCAGTAAAACTTAAAGAAAAACTTTATAATGCAATAACCAGGAAAGGTGCATTCAGGCGGTTGTCTGTTTGAGGGATTATATGAAATTTTTGGGATAATCAGGTTTTTCTGGGGTTTATTTTAGGATTTAAAGCAGTAATGTCAGGTTTGCCTGAGGCTCAGTTCTTCATCTGGGAACTCATGTTGCCATAGCGCGTCGGAGTGCCAAATGCAATGCCGTCTACCCACTCAAGGTCTTCCATAGTAGCCATCGGGATGTCCTTAAGTTCCTCTTTTACCTTCTTCATGGTATCGTTGAATTTATCTTTCGGGATAAGCTCATCAACCTGTCTTATCCTTACTTCAGTGTCAGGTACACTACCTGCCCCATTTGCCACTTCCTTTGCAAGTTTTGCCACATTCCCCGTCATGCTGTAAAATACAACAAGTACTCTGGTATTATTTTTCGTCATAAGGTATCCCAGTTAATGGATGGAAATAAGAGTATATATTTATTGCCCTCAGGTCACTTTTTCAGCTTCAGGCACTCCTTTTTCATGCACCTGTCCATAACGACTTCGATCCCTGCATCCCTTGCTTTAGCTGCAGCCGCCTCATTCACGATGCCTTCCTGCATCCAAACCACCTTTGCTTTTATTGCAATGGCTTCATCAACGATAGGGGGAATTGCCTCAGGACGCCTGAAAATGTCCACCACATCAATTTTTTCAGGAATGGAAAGAAGGTCAGGGTAACATTTTTTGCCTTCCCACTCTGCCAGGTTCGGGTTCACAGGGATAATTTTATATCCATGCTCTTCCAGGAACTTCGCTACAAAATTGCTGGGTTTCTCCGGATTATCTGAAATACCAACAACTGCAATTGTCTTAAGCTCAAGAATAGTCTGCATTAACATGTTATTTCAGGTTTTTAAGTACATTGATCTCGGCGTTCAATGATCTATGCATCAGAATAAGGTTTAAGATATAAGCTATTAATACTAACCACACGATGCCAAAAGCCGCATATAAATAACTCATGGAAACTATTCTATCCTGCTATTACATAAAGGTACGTAAATCTGTCGGTCAATGATAAAAATATATGTAAATCTATCGCATAATAACTTTTTTTGGATTTAATTTAACGTGGCAAAAAGAGATATTTCGGTTTATATTCTTCGAAAACCTATCGTTTCCTCGTGCATGGGAGGTATTAGCTTATATCTGGCTAGCAGTCGTCTTTCCTCTTTTCAAACACCCATTCAGCAAACGATCCGATAAAATATTGTTTAGCCAGTATTGAGCCCACGACGCTCGAATACCATTTTCACCATAGTAGAAGACAGCCTGTATTCTGGTGTTTAACTCATTATAAATGCGAATCGAACGCGTCATTATTTCGTTACTTTCTTTGCAGGGGGATAGTAGGTATTTATGCGTGAGGTCTCTGTGGCAGCGCACAGAGAAAGTAAAATCAGAAGGAGTGCCGCGCTTCCACGACCTCACCATTTCGATGGAAGGATTCTTTTAAAAAGTTGAGTTCACTTCCAAAAAACCAAACCCAAAGAAAGGAGCGCAATGATCCTTAAGAACACAATTACTGCGAAATTATGACGGAAGGAGGTTTTTCTTGTTTTATGCTTGAAGATCATCATTGCAGCGATAGAACCAAGTATCCCAAAAATGAACGTAGTGGCCAAAAGAGCTTTTTCAGGTATCCTGAAGAGGCCCCATTTGGCAAACAATTTATCGATGCCATAAATCAGGAAGGGGAAGATCTGGAGTACCATAATTAAAATAATTAATTCATTTTCGCTTTTCATCAGAGCCCTCCAGATGTTTACTTATCAATTTTCAAGGTCTAATATTTAATTACCTTTGATCATACTATTAAGTATGAAGAGAATTGTTCCAGAGAAGATCGAGCAATATTGCAGGGAACACACAACTCCGGAGTCACAGCTTCTTCAGGAACTTGTTCTTGATACTTTTGCACATACAGCTTTTCCGGAAATGGAAGTGGGACATCTTGAAGGGGCATTCCTGCGGATGCTGGTGAGATCACTTCGGGCAAAACGGATCCTTGAATTAGGAACATTTACTGGATACAGTTCGCTTATTATGGCAGAAGGATTACCAGATGATGGGAAGCTGATCACATGCGATATTGACCCGGAGACTACGGAAATCGCAAAAAAACACTGGAGCAAAAGTCCACACGGTAAGAAGATCGAACTCAAGCTGGGTCCGGCACTTGAAACAATTAAGACCATTGAAGGCTTCTTCGACTTAGTATTTATCGACGCTGACAAAGTAAATTATATTAATTATTGGGAATTGTGCTTACCTAAGATCCGACGTGGTGGTTTATTGGTGATCGATAATGTCCTCTGGAGCGGATCAGTCCTTAACCCGGAAGATGAAACGGAAAGAGCAATCGATAAATTCAATATACATGTAAAGAACGATGGACGTGTGGAAGCAGTGATGCTGCCATTTCGTGATGGTGTAACTCTTGCCTGGAAATTCTGAGCTTCAGGGACATTAATAATGGCAAGATATTCCTCTTATGAAAAAGAGGATTAACCTATTTCATTTCACGAACCTGCCCAGGAATGGGGTTTTCAATTCAATAGCATTGCCCGGACATAGTTCCTGACAGCAGTAGCATCGGATACATTTCTTATGATCAAATGAAGGATAGTCATCTTCTTTTGATAGCGCACCCGATGGGCAGTGTTCGATGCATATCCAGCATTTTTGGCATCGTTCTTCTTGAGTTTTGGCAGAGATATCATTACATCGGCCTGCAAAACCAGCTTTGATAAGATAAAGCTTTTAAATATCCGACCGCTGGGATTTTTAGCATCAATGGATTCCGCATTCAGGTGCATGATCTCTGTATCTTCCTCCTCGCAAACCTGCATGATACCAGAACTGCGGCAAGCAGCAAAGTACCTGTTACGATTTGACGCCCCTTCTGATCCACCGCAGTCGCCAACTTGCGGGATGCCTCCTGATGATTTAACTTGATGGATCATGGCTCTTACGATCTCAGGATGCGTGGTAACTGCCTTTTCTGGAACATCCCCTGTCAGGAGATTGATCTTTAAAAGGACACGATCGCCAGGTTTAACATAACTTTCAATACCTCCAATAAGATTCAATGCTTTTTCGATCGCAGCTTCAATATTTGAATTATCATAGGTCTGGCACCTTACAAGTGACACTGAAGAAATGTTACTGCCTTCATTCTGCTCTCCCATATTATCACTTTACATGTTCTGGAATATATTAATTCAATGGGGTTTAATTGGTGCAACTTAAAAGGAAGGGAACAAGAAAGGATACTGGCAAGAGGGACAAATTTTATTTATGGTGAAGTAAGGTGACCATTATAAATATCAAAGTAGTATTTGCATATGGAGGAAATCAGCATGAAGGTAATTGCATTTAACGGGAGCGTCAGAAAACAGGGCAACACTGCGATTCTCATAAACCATATATTCAGTGAATTGGAAAAAGAAGGGATAGAAACGGAATTGTTTGAGCTTGCAGGCAAAAAGATCCAGGGATGTACAGCCTGCTATAAATGTTTTGAAACAAAAGATGGGAAATGCGCTGTCAATAATGATATTGTGAATGAATGTATCGAAAAGATGGTGGAAGCTGATGGAATTATCTTGGGTTCACCAACATATTTCGCCGATGTAACCTCAGGAATGAAGGCCTTGATAGAACGTTCGGGATTTACCGCAATGGCCAGTGGGGTCATGTTCAAACGAAAAGTAGGCGCTGCTGTGGTTGCAGTGCGAAGGGGAGGCGCAATACACGCTTTTGACTCGATCAATCATTTTTTCCATATCAATCAGATGATCGTCCCGGGTTCAAGTTACTGGAACCTGGGCATGGGGAGAGAAATTGGGGATGTTGAAAAAGACGATGAAGGAATCCGGAACATGAAGAATCTAGGAGAGAATATGGCATGGCTGCTTAAGAAAATAAGAAGGGAATGATGGATCATGCGATCGAAAAAGAAGCAGAGGGATCTTAATAACTCTACAAGGACTTTTGTCTATGACTAAAAGCCAGGAAATCACAACACTGGGCGGAGGATGCTTCTGGTGTCTTGAGGCTGTTTTTAGTGAATTGCGTGGAGTGGGGAATGTGGTTTCTGGCTATTCAGGCGGCAGTATGTCTGATCCGTCCTATCAACAAGTCTGTTCTGGTACAACCGGCCATGCTGAGGTGGTTCAGATAATATTTGATCCGGATATGATCTCTTTCAAAGAACTTATTGAGATCTTCGTTACAGTTCACGATCCAACGACACTCGATCGACAGGGAACAGATGTGGGCACTCAATATCGTTCAGTTATATTTTATCGCACAAAAGAACAGGAAAAGGTTGCCAGAGAAGTTATAAAGGAGCTCGAAATGGCAAAAATCTGGAGTGCTCCGATCGTAACAGAGCTCGCACCGTTCAAAGTGTTCTACCCTGCTGAGGAGTATCACCAGGAATACTTCAGACGGAATCATGGACAGATGTATTGCAGCGCAGTGATATCCCCAAAGTTAGCCAGATTCCGAAAACGACATTATACAAGGCTAAGGAAAAAATGACTGCCAGAATATCCCGGCACAATACGAATGCTTTTTAAGTAATTCATCTAAGAATTTCACATTTGCATCAATTATTCCATTCGTGCATTCGCCCTATACACGCCACCCATAGTGTTAGGTCATAGCCCGAATCCGCCTGCTCGCGTCCCTGGGGTGCGGGAGGCGGCAGTACTGCGGGGGCCCGGGTGCTATCAATTCAAGATGGCTGGAGAAGAGAAATAAGGTGATGGGGCTCCTGGATGTTAAGGGCTATGACCCTGCTTTGATTGAAGACTATGTTCACTGTGGAAAAGCATATATCACTTCCAAAATATTCAATTCCGGCGCCGATAGGTCCCGTGCAGCCTCAAAGCGCACGTGTTGCCCTAATCTAAGTGAGTGAGAACTTTGAAGTTAGACCCCGATGACTTTAAGAGGATCCTGAATCCTGTTGATTTTGTGGTGTTTCGAGGGATGAGAGAAAGGTCACATTTCTGAAAAATAAGTAAGGATACACTTATTAATAATTAAAGCATAGTTTTTAAAAGAGGTAACCATGGAAACCGTAAAAGACTCAGTGATCCAGATGATCCATAGAATGCCTGATAGCACTTCAGTGGAGGATATCATGGCTGAACTGTATTTCAGGCAGAAAGTTGATGCTGGCTTGCAGGCACTTGACAAAAATAAGGGGAAAGAACATAACGCAGTTAAAGAAAGATTGAAGAAATGGTTAGAATAATCTGGTCCCCTGATGCAGCGGATGACCTCGAATCCATATGTGATTATATCGCAGAAGACTCAGATTATTATGCCAGGGTGTTCGCAAATGGGGTTATTAAGGCAATTGAAAGGCTGATGATATTCCCTGAATCCGGCAGGGTTGTACCGGAATACGATCAAAAAGACATTCGTGAGATAATTTTTCAAAACTACAGGATCGTTTACAGGGTTAGATCAGATACAATAGAAATAGTTGCAATTACACACGGAGCACGATTGATGGAGGAGTGAAACAGTGATCTCAAAAGGAGATCGGATATTAGCGTCAGAGAAAAAAGTACATCGAAGGACATGAACTCAATATTAGCAAAAAAGATAAACAAACAACAAGTTGCAGGGCTGTTGGTCGGAACGGCATTGGCAGCTTCGATACAATTAGCATTGGTCCGTCCATTGATATCTTTTTACGATGATGTCATTACTCTGTATTTTCTCGTCGGTCTCATCTCCGGATATATCAACCCGAAGTTATCATGGAGGTGGGGTATCTGGCTTACACTTCCATGGATGGCCGGGATATTTTTCAGTATCGCAGGCGCGGGATTTAAGGAAGGTTTCATGGGAAGTGTTGGATGGCTGGTTTTCTATTCATTTCCTGTGCTTCCCGCCTGCGCCGGAGTCGAGAACCCGCAGGGTTTCGGCATTGATGAACGCAGATTTACCGAGACGGGAACACGGATGACACGGATAAACTGAAACCTCAGTTTACACGGTATAGGGCATGCTTTGCATGCCCTTCTTTTACTTTTGGACGGATTTTCGCGGATCCGTGGGCATCCGCGTCGACTGTCACGCCAGTCGATTGCGTGCACACGTATTCCAGTGCGCTGGCATACGTGTACGCCGCGCGCAATCCGTGTTCTGTTTTGTGATAGCCCCCAACACCAAACTTTTTTACAGCATCGTTGAAACATAAAATATTAGACCATATCCTATAATTACATAAAGGTTATTAACCGTAATGACAATCCGTGATTCCATTGAACGAAATTAAAATAAGACCCCCCCGACTTATCGCATGGGAACTCACCAACGCATGCAACCTCGCATGCATCCACTGCAGAGCCTCTGCGATCAAAGACCCGGCCCCGGATGAACTCTCAACAGCCCAGGCAAAGCATTTTGTGGACGAACTGGTAGAGTACAAACCCATTATAATTCTTACTGGCGGCGAGCCGCTTCTGCGCTCTGATGTTTACGACATCGCAAAATACGCTTCAGGACACGGGCTGAGGGTCGTTCTTGCCACAAATGGGACCTTGCTCACGCCCGAAATTGTGAAGAAGTTAAAGGATGTCGGCATCCAGCGCGTGAGTATCAGCATCGACGGCTCAACAAAAGAAACGCATGATACTTTCAGGGGAGAAATAGGAGCATTTGAGTCTGCCCTTCGCGGGATAGATGTCCTGAAAAATGAAGGATTGAGCTTCCAGATAAACACCACTATCACAAAAAGGAATCTTACCCAGATCCCGAAGATTTACGAACTTGCTCTTGAACTGGGAGCCTCGGCGCTTCACATATTCCTGCTCGTTCCAACAGGCAGGGGTGAAGACATCGAATCCGACGAGATACCGCCCGAGGAATACGAACGCGTTCTCAACTGGTTCTATGATAAGAGCAAGAACTCAAGCATACAGTTAAAAGCCACCTGCGCTCCGCACTACTTCAGGATAATGCGCCAGCGCGCAAAGGCTGAAGGAATAAAGATCACGAGGGAAACGCATGGGCTTGAAGCCATGACAAAAGGGTGCCTGGGCGGCTCAGGATTCTGCTTTGTCTCCAGTACAGGTAATGTCCATCCCTGCGGATACCTCCCTGCGCTCGCGGGTAACATCAGGCAAAAGCCTTTTAAGATGATCTGGGAAAAATCAAAGGTTTTCAACGACCTTCGCGACCCGGGGATGCTAAAAGGCAAGTGCGGCGAGTGCGAATACCGCGCAGTGTGCGGGGGATGCAGGGCGCGCGCGTATGCGTTAACCGGGGATTACCTGGATGAAGAGCCTTACTGCACGTATGTTCCGCCTAAAAAGGTGTGATAATATTGAGTACATCAAATAGTAAGATATCACTGGATGAGACCGACAAGAAGATTCTGAATTCGATCCAGCTTGATTTTCCGCTTGTGCACAGGCCTTTTTTGCAGCTTGCAGAAAGGCTGGGATTAAAAGAGGAAGAAGTAATAGAGCGCATAAAGCGCCTGCAGGCAGAAAAGGCGATCAGGCGCATAGGTCCTATAATCAGCACAAAGAAGACCGGCGGGGTAAGCACGCTTGTCGCGCTTAAAGCGCCTGCTGACAGGGTGGATGAAATTGCGCAGATAATAAACGGATATGATGAAGTGTCGCACAACTATCTTCGGCCTGCTGAATTCAATATCTGGTTCACGTTATCGGCAGAGAGTGAGGACAGGATGCATGAAATATTGAAGGAGATAGGGGGAAGGACGGGGTGTGAGGTCATGAACCTGCCCACGAAGAGGCTGTTCAAGATAGGCGTGAAGTTCAATATAAGATAATAATTATAGTTTTCTGCAAAACAAAAAAAACGTGATCTATTGTTATGGACGCGGCGCAATTGCTCGCATGCAGGAATTACTATTTTCAGCTTTTGAAAAAATTAGCCGCAGATGAACGCAGATAAACGCAGACTAAAATATTGTTAGCAATAGATTAATATCAATCGTATTTTATTTTCATAAAGCATTCTAAATCTAATACTTCTGTGCAGTAAATAAAGTTTTTGTTTGCTATTATCCAAAAGCCCAACACGGAGCAGTCTATTGAAACCCTTGAGGATTGTTTATAGCGCACGATCTTTGTCAGGCTGGTGTATTCAAACATAATATTAGAAAAAGTTAATATTTAAAAAGTGCATGCGAGGGATGGGATTTGAACCCACGAACCCCTTCGGGATTAGCCCCTGAAGCTAACGCCTTTGACCGGACTGGGCGACCCTCGCAATTACGACAGCAATTTCAGAAGCAGCGCCTTCTGGACATGCAGCCTGTTCTCCGCCTGGTCGAATACAGCTGAATTAGGTCCATCGACCACATCGGCAGTAATCTCCTCGCCCCTGTGGGCAGGGAGGCAGTGGAGCACCATCACATCATGCTTAGCTTGTTCTAAAAGCTTACTGTTGATCTGGTAGGGTTTGAAGTCGCGAAGCCTCTGGTCGTACTCCTCCTCGTCACCCATGGAAACCCAGATATCAGTAGAGAGAATATCTGCTTTCTTAGCAGCCTTCATCGGGTCATGAGTGATATTTACTGCGCCTCCAAGTTGCTGTGCTTTCGCAACGATATCATGGTTGGGCTCATACCCTTCAGGGCAGGCTACTGTCATTTTCATTCCAGTGAGCGCGCATGCAAGGATAGCGGAATTGCATACATTGTTTCCGTCGCCTATCCATGAGAAATTAAGACTCTTGAATTTCCCTTTGTACTCGCGAATGGTAAGAAGGTCTGCAAGAAGCTGGCACGGGTGCTCAAGGTCTGAAAGACCATTAATGATGGGAACGGTTGCATTTTTCGCAAGTTCTGTAAGTGTATCGTGTTTAAACACGCGTCCCATGATAGCATGGACATAGCGCGACATGACGCGGGCGGTATCAGCAATAGATTCTCCGCGTCCGAGCTGCAGATCCTTGTAGTTCAAATAGATCGCATGCCCTCCAAGTTCTGTTATTGCAACTTCGAAAGATATGCGAGTACGCGTGGAAGATTTTTCAAACAGCATTGCAAGAGTTTTATTCTTCAATGAAGCGGATGCTTTCCCACGCGTTCTTTTTCCCTTCAGGTCAGATGCGGTATCAAGCAGGCTAATTATGTCGGTATACGATATATCAGCAATAGATAATAGATGCGATGGCAAAATCAGGAAACTCCATTTTGATTAATCTGTCTTCTAATTGTAGATACTTATTTAAATTCCTTTTCCATAAGCCATATCTTGATGAACGGATTCATATTGATAAATGGTAGATAATGGACATCAAGAACTGAAAGATAGAAAACGTTATAATATGCCTGGGCGATAGGATAGAACAGGGAGGAATTTATGACAAAAGACATGCTGGAAAAAGGAGCTATTGCTCAAAGAGACGGGAAAACATTCGCTGTTGCTCCACATATACCCGGTGGAATTATAGATGCTGCAGGACTTAGAAAAATTGCTGACGTGGCAGAAAAGTATAATGCACAGGCATTGAAATTGACTTCGGCCCAGAGAATAGCAATTGTAGGAATAAAACCGGAAGACCTTGACAATGTGTGGGCTGACCTTGAAATGAAACCTGGTTATGCATTAGGACTTTGTGTACGCAGTGTCAAGATGTGTCCTGGTACTACTTTTTGTAAAAGGGGCCAGCAGGATGCTGTCGGAATAGGTTTGAAACTGGATGCAAAGAATTATGGCCCGGAATTACCATCAAAAATGAAAATTGGGGTTTCAGGATGTCTCAATTCTTGTGCAGAACACATTATCAAGGATATAGGAGTTGTAGGGACTTCTAAAGGTTGGAAGATCACGGTAGGTGGAAGTGCGGGATTAAAGCCCAGGTTGGGTGTGACCCTTAGTGAGAACCTGTCAGATGAAGAAGTCCTTGATACAGTGGAACGGGTAATAGCATATTATAAAAGACACGCCAAGAAAAAAAGGATCGGGGAATTCATTGAGGAGATCGGATTCGAAAAATTCAAAGCGGAAATTTAATAGTTATTATACAATAATATTATATAAGGGGGTAAATATATGACAAAATATGTATGTACAGCATGTGGCTATATCTACGATACTGAAATTGGAATTGCTCCAGGAATAAAACCCGGTACGGCCTTTGAAGACCTGCCGGAAGACTGGGTATGTCCCGATTGTGGAGTAGGAAAGGATATGTTTGAGAAAATGTAAGCACAAGAATCAAAATGTAAAATCAATTTCATGACATAAAAGTAGGATATATATGACAACACAGAAAAATTTGGAAGAAGCTTTTGCCGGAGAATCGCAGGCGAACAGGAAATATCTCGCTTTTGCTGAAAAGGCAGATCAGGAAGGATATAAGCAGGTCGCAAAACTTTTTCGAGCGGCAGCGGACGCGGAGACAGTACATGCTAAGAACCATTTAAGAGTGATGGGAGGCGTCGGGAAAACAATAGATAATCTAAAAAATGCCATAGCTGGTGAAACTCATGAATTTAATGAGATGTACCCGAAATTTATCGAGCAGGCAAAGAAAGAGAATGCATCGGATGCGGTTATCCTTAGCTTTGACGTAGCGAACAGGGTAGAAAAGGTCCATGCCAGCCTGTACAAGAAGGCTCTTGAAACCATTGGCAAGAACAAGGAAACTTATTATCATGTTTGCCAGATATGCGGACATACAGTTGAGGGTGAAGCGCCACACAAATGTCCTATCTGCAACGCGCCTAAAGAGATGTTCAATAAAGTAGAATGAAGTGATGAAAATGGCAAAGAAACTATCAATAATTTATGGCACAGGATTCGGAAGTACAGGCTTGATGGCAAAAGCTATCGCAGAAGGAGCAACGAATGCAGGTCTTGATGTCATATTAAAGAAAGTGGATGAAGTTTCCCCCGGTGATGTTGAAAATGCAGATGCGATAGCAATAGGTCTGGCTACATATAAAGGCGCAGGAATGCCAAGTGTTATCAAATACGTGGAAAGCCTGGCGAAAGTCCCTCTTAAAGGCAAGGTTGGAACAGCTTTCGGGTCATATGGATGGAGTGGAGAAGGACCTCTTGTTATAACAAAGATGCTTTCCGACTATGGTATGAATATGATCGAGTCACCTCTTCGCATAAAGCGCATCCCCGATGAAGAAGGTCTGGATACCTGCAGGAATTTTGGGAAATCGATCGCAGAACACATTAAACTGTATGAAGAGATATAAAAGAGGACAATGAACATCGAAAAGAGGGCTTTTCTTTTCATTACAGGGATACTGACCCTTTTCTTCTGGGCTGGTTTTTTGGTCGGTCCTGCCCTGGCAATATTAACCACTTTGAAGCCCCAAAAAAATATTAGCTCAGGAAATTGAATATAATTATGTTATTTAACGATAAAATTGAGACACTAAACAGGAGCGGGATATTAATGTTCTTTGGAAAGGGGAAACCATGATGTTGCATGAACACGCTGCCAAGGAAATATTCTCAAGGTACGGGATACCTGTGCCGCAAAGCAGTTTGATCGTGGATGCAGAAGACGCAAAATACCGCGCCGGGAAATTGGGAAAAGTTGTACTTAAAGCGCAGGTCGCTACAGGCGGGCGCGGGAAAGCTGGAGGAATACTCACAGCTGCAACTCCGCAGGAAGCTGAACAGAGCGCGCGTCGCATCCTGGGCATGTCCATAAAAGGACTCAGGGTGAAAAAGATCCTTGTCGAGGAATACGTAAAACCAGAAAAAGAGATGTACCTTGGAATAACCATCGACCGTAAGAAGCGCTGTCCTATAATCGTGGCAAGCTCCGAAGGCGGTGTGGACATAGAGGAGGTCGCCAGGACATCGCCTGAAAAGATCATGAGATTGCACATCGACCTACTGACAGGACTTCATGATTACCAGGCAAGAGGACTTTCACAGTTCCTTGATAAAGGAAATACAGCAGTTGCCGACATAATAATGAAATTATTTCGTGTTTTTACGGACAATGACTGTACACTTGCTGAAATTAACCCGCTTGCCCTGACCGCGCGGGGCGTTCTGGCGCTAGATGCAAAAATGAATATTGACGATAATGCCATGTTCAGGCAAAAGTTCGAAGAGGAAGAAGAGGACACGCCATCTGCGACCGCAAGGAAGAACGGAATGAGCTATGTGGGACTTGATGGGTATATAGGTTGCATCGTCAACGGCGCCGGTCTTGCTATGGCAACGCTTGATATGATAAAACACTATGGCGGCGAAGCTGCTAATTTTATGGACGTAAGGGCAGGGGCGAACGAAGATCAAATGAAGATCGCGATGCGTCTTGTATCTTCCAACAAGAACGTGAAGGCTATAGTGATCAATATCTTCGGAGGCATCACAAAATGCGACGAAGTCGCACGTGGGATAATCGATTCAGGGGTTAAATTACCAATAGTCATCAGGCTAACAGGGACTAACGAGGAGGAAGGAAAGCGGATGCTTAAAGAACACGGCATGATACTGGCATCCACATCTGAAGAAGCAGCGAAGGAGGCGGTAGCTCTTGGGTATCCTGATTGATAAGAAAACAAGGCTTCTTGTACAGGGAATAACTGGCAGCGTAGGGTCTTTCCAGACAAAACAGATGCTTGATTTCGGGACGAATGTTGTAGCAGGCGTAACACCTGGAAAGGGTGGAAGTAAGTTCAATGGAGTTCCGGTCTTCAACTCGGTTGCAGATGCGGTCGACGCGGAAAAGCTGAATGCTTCTGTCATTTTTGTTCCCCCGAAGTTCGCTGCTGACGCTATTTACGAAGCCTGCGACAGCGGTATAGGACTTATCGTGTGCATCACTGAAGGCATCCCGGTGCATGATATGATGCGCGTGTGCGCCTATCTTGAAAAGTCATCGTGCATGCTAATTGGCCCCAACTGCCCTGGAATAGCCACTCCCGGAGTATCAAAAATAGGGATAATGCCAAACTCGATCCACCGCCCCGGGAACGTGGGGCTTGTTTCAAGGAGCGGGACTCTCACATACGAAATAATAGACCTGCTCTCAAAAGGCGGGATAGGCCAGTCAACGTCCGTGGGCATAGGAGGCGATCCGATAGCAGGAACTTCATTTGTTGAAATATTGAGATTGTTCGAGGAAGACCCGGAAACACACGCTGTCGTGATGGTAGGGGAGATAGGGGGAACAGCAGAGCAGGACGCTATCGATCTTATAAAGCAGATGAGTAAGCCCGTAATCGCTTATATCGTAGGCGTGTCAGCGCCTCCCGGTAAGACCATGGGGCACGCGGGAGCAATAGTATCGTCGGGGGGAGGTACTGCGGTTGTGAAGATCCAGGCTTTTGAACGTGCTGGCATAACTGTGGGTAGAAGTCCTGATGACATTGTCGGGATATTAAAAAATATAAACTAAATTAAATATTTTTTTGAGAATGCGACAGCGAAAGCCTTATATATATTAGGTATCTGTAGTATATGTTGGAGGCATGCATGATTATAATAATTACAATGATTAACATGATTTATAATTATGTATTCTTACCTGTGTCCGAGCCCGCTACCTCCTACGGGTTGCTCTTCTGTTGCTAATCGGGGGTGAAAATCCCCCCTCGGACTAATTCTCATTTTCAAGAACAAAAACTATTAATCTTTCCGCACTTATTAACGCGGGTATGAAAAAGGTAGTACTTGCTTATTCTGGTGGTCTTGACACCTCAGTGTGCATACCCCTGTTGAAAGAACATTATGGCTGCGATTATGCGATCACTGTAACCGTTGACGTGGGGCAGCCGCAAAAAGAGATAGATATGGCTGAGAAAAAAGCCGCAAAGATAAGCCAGAAACATTACACTATTGACGCGAAGGAAGAATTTGTCAGGGATTATATCTTTCCCCTGATCAAAGCCAATGGCAATTATGAAGGTTATGTGCTGGGCACGTCGATAGCTCGTCCGCTAATAGCGAAGAAAGTAGTAGAAGTCGCAAAGAAAGAAAATGCCCATGCGCTGGCGCACGGCTGTACTGGCAAAGGTAACGACCAGTTAAGGTTCGAGACAGTGTTCCGAAGCACGACGCTTGATGTTTTTGCGCCCATGAGGGACATGAACCTCACGCGCGAATGGGAGATGGAATATGCAAAGGAGCATGGGATACCCGTTTCTGTCACGAAGTCAAAGCCCTGGAGCGTGGATGAGAATATCTGGAGCCGAAGCATCGAGGGCGGTCGGCTTGAAGAACCTGATTTTGTTCCGCCTGAAGAGATATTCGAGTGGACGGTGTCGCCTGAGAAAGCGGGGGATGCAGAAGAGATCGATATCGGTTTTGAGCATGGCGTGCCTGTGTCTGTGAACGGGAAGAAGATGGATGGTGTTTTTCTTATTCAAGAACTTAACAGGATCGGCGGCGCTCACGGCGTGGGGCGTACTGACATGATGGAGGACAGGGTCCTTGGTCTTAAGGCAAGGGAGAATTACGAGCACCCTGCTGCAACAATAATATTGACTGCGCATAAGGACCTTGAAAGGCTTGTGCTCACAAGGGACGAACTCAGGTTCAAGTCGCTGGTGGATGAGACCTGGAGCGAGCTTGCTTACAAGGGTCTTGTGGATGAGCCTCTGTTCGCTGACCTGAACGCATTTATTGATAATTCGCAGGAGAGGGTTACGGGGACTGTTAAGTTAAGGCTCTACAAAGGAAGCGCGAAGGTCGTGGCAAGGAGTTCACCGTATGCGCTGTACTCGGCTGAGTTTTCGTCGTTTGACAGCAAGGCGATAGACCAGAAGGATGCGGAAGGGGTCTGCAAGTATCATGGGTTCCAGGCGAGGATGTATAAGAGGATGGGATGATCTGTATTCCAGAATTTTTTTTTTATCCCGTCAACAATAGGCATTTATGACAGCTATGCTCTAGGCATTTTATTGCCCCCCATATTCTTTCGTCATCTTTTATCTCTTTTTCTTGTTAAATAAATTCATAATATGGTTGTATAAAAATATGATCAGATTGTTAAGCCCAACCATAGCAAAGGGAATTAAAACGGTAATGTATCTATTTATGTCGTTCCTAACAATTGTTAGAGCTTCTGTGTTATTATTAGGACAATCTATCAGATATCCTCCAATAAATATTGATTCTTGGCCGACGCATTGATACATGACAGGCACCCTTGCAAGATATAAACCTATGAGAACAATAGAGCAAATACCTAGTATTCTAGAATATTTTTTTTCACTGAAAAAAAGACCTACAATCCCTAATGAAATAAGAGGTGACCAAAAGAAGATTCCTGAGAATGGATTAAGGATGTTTGAATATATATAACTTATATCTAATGAAATGTGATTAATATCTCCTCTTAGAATGCCGTGATGAAATATGTTTCCAAATTGAAGGGAGTTATAAAAAAATAGTATAAATATACCGATACAAAAGCCAATAATAAATCGTTTCAAGAAAGATTTTTCTTTGTAAAATATCAAGAAAAAAGTTGAAACAAAAAACAACAATATAGTTTCAAGACGTGTTAAGACCAATAAACTCAAAAAAAAGCCAGAAAAAAATTCATATTTTGTATCCTTATTAACGAAACTTTTAACAAAAAAGTAACAAAAAACAGAACTTATGCCAAAAGCAGTTAATGTGGCGTAGGCAGGAATATTTATTATGTTATGCATAAAAATGCTAGAAGTAAAAATCACAAACATAATAGATGAAACGCCAATTACTTTTCTATTTTCAAGAGATAGTGTTTTTATAACAAAAAATATGCCTATAAATAAGAAAGAGTAGCTGGTAAATAGTAAGGCAAAGATTATTTTCCACTCAAACCAACTTTTTTCTCGTTCAATGTAGAAATTTTTGAAGAAGATCTCTCTTGAGAGTAAAGGTTTACCTGGAATAAGTATCTTTTCAGTCTCTTTTTCAAATGAATCGTCATCAACTGAAACTACAATCTCTTCAGTTTTGATGAAAGGTTGTATCACATATGAAACAAAATGGTATGGTATTGTTGAGAAAATGCTATATCCGGGAGAACGTTGTTCGACAAAATGAAGATCCCTGACTATCAGATTCTCGCCATTATGGGTCAGTTTTTGTAAAATAGCATAATAATCAATCGAATCTGATTGAATATTTGCTCTACTATGAGATATAATGAGGAAACCCAACACAATTAAAAGAAATACTAAAATAAAAATATCGATACGATTAATGATGCGAATTATTTCAATATCCGTAAAATTTTTATGCCTCATTTTTTCATTATTGTGTTGAATTATCAGATTTAATAAATATTTGGTTTTCTTATGCCAAACTGAATTGAAATTTTGTTAGACCTACAGTTTACTTAGCGCTGCTATTTGATTTTGATGATTTCTTATAGACACCGGTCTAATTATCAAATAGAATTCAATGATTATTCCCTGAAATCCCCGAGTCAAGGTTAGAATTACAGATTATCTACTTCCCTGGCTGCCTTAATGGCTCTTTCCAAAAGATCGGTAACTTGTGAGCGATTCGCGTTCGTTACTTCGATGATCAAGCCCCCGTATTCAACTTTGACTGAAGCTCCCGCGAGATGGCTTGTTACCAGTTCCAGTAATGCATCAGTAACTTTAGCCGAACCTCCGATTAATTCTGCGACCATGGTCAAAACCTTTACAGGTCCCTGTTCCAGTCCTCGTCTCTTACTTGTCTTCTTAAGGCTTATCTGGGGTATTTTCCCCAGGGCTGATTTGATGGTTTTTTCTTCTGCTCCTTCTACGATTATCTTTATTTTAGGATTCATTTTGTTCACCGTTCTAACCTGTTACAGTCAGCTTTTTTTTGTTGTTTGAAAAGACAACCTCACAGGTTCCATAGAGTGATAACTATTAATAATATATATATCCCTGTGAAAATCCACGGTACAAATTGCTCTATATAACTGAAAAACACAAATTGCCCTGCCTTTCCTTCTCCTGAATTTTTCCATTCAGAATTGAATAATGCAGCAGGCAATTCTGATTCCAGTTTTTGAATAGATGCAAGTTTTATTGATTGTAGATGACGGCTGGAACTTATCAATGTTGCCCATGTGGTTGAAACCAGAAGTCCCGCAAATGGGATCATATACTGCCACATATGCTGCCTTGCCATCGATTCGATTCCGGATAATATCCCAAACACTGAAATGAGAATTGAATTGAATATCAGGAAACAATTATTAGCAGATTGCCGTCTTTCGCTTATTTTATCAGCCATTTCTACATATAGCTTATATTGTTCCAGTAAATGCTCCCGGTATTTTTCTCCATATTCTTCAGGTGACTTTTTAATGAACTCCTGGATTGACGGTGATTTCACGGTTCGTGAAGAAATCATGAATATGGCAGCTATAAAAATAACTATAGCAAGCACGACAAGGATGTAGTTGAAATTGATCTTCAATGG
>CBFFLL010000014.1:22470-23391 GCA_965642175.1 Candidatus Methanoperedens nitratireducens
GTGACTGTTGAAGGGATAGTAGTGGAAGTCGCAGTTACTTGTTCTTGCCCCCCCTGGAGTCCTACTGCTTTTACTCCGACTACTGCCAGGTGTGACAGACTATTTGACTTTGCCTCAAAGTATGTGTATGTATCATCTTTCTGGAGCTCTTTCATTTCAAGCCCTATCCATTTGGTTCCGTCCCATTTGAGCATCTTCACATCTTCAATATTATTGGATGCCATCCATGATTTTTCCACCCTGAACCTGAAAATGGATTGTTTGACGACTTCTGTAGCTCCCCAGACATTCACATAAAAGTTTGGTATCTCAGGCGCAGGCTCTTTTACCAATTCCGAGAGGCCTTTAAGAAGCTCCACCCTTACAGCCATATCATTTTCACTTTTCTTTCCAGTGATAACTATTTCATATATTCCATGCTTCTGTGGATTGAATTTATAGAGCTTGGATACATCCTGCACAACATTGTTCGATCTTGTCTCATACCTCTCGATGTTATCAATGGGTTCTTTTGAGGATACGCCACTACCTCCCGTACTTTCACCTCCACCTGATCTGGTTCCACCACCATTTATGGATGAGAGTGCAGGTACTGCAAGTGCAAAAATGGTGAAGTGACTTGTGTTAAGTATCAGGTAATTGCCGCTGTTATTTCGATGTTTTATTTCCGCATCTTGCCATCCATTAGTATTATTATTTCGGTACTTTATTATCAAATTATCTTCGTTATTTATCATACTGAGGGCATTCAATTGCTCATCAGTATAGTTGAACCGAATCTGTGCATCGGGTATGAAACGTATCTCCGCATCTGGAGGTAAGGGATTTGTGCAAATGGGTTTAGCAGAGAGATTTTCCCCGACGAACATATAATTATCCAGGGGTAAGTTTTCAGGCTTCAGATTATACCATGAAATTATC
>CBFFLL010000014.1:23401-23956 GCA_965642175.1 Candidatus Methanoperedens nitratireducens
CTATTATAGAATGTAATATTTGTGCCGGCGTAAATAGTGACTGTTGAATTATTGCTCGGCGCAATAATAATTTCATCTACTGATATATTTCCAGTTGAATTGTTGATACGTAATTTTCTAAGTATTTGTTTTTCAACACTCAGCATTCGTGTATCTGAAACATTGTATATCCCGCTTGAGTCATTGGCATATACTTTAAAGATATGGGTTCCGCTGAGAACATTTGTCTTGTTACTTGAATAGTTTCTCCTGCTACCATTCATGGTTTCATTAATCCCGTCCCAGTTCAAAATCGCATTTCCCGGTCTATCAAGCGTTACATTTACGGTGACATCGCCGGTATCATTGTGGCTATTGTTTTCCGGAGAAGTGATATTAATGAGTATTGGGATCGGTGAGAGAGACGTTCTCGCAGTATGGTTGACCCATGTCTGGTTGACATTCCCGTTAATATCCACCGTCCTTGTGGCAATGGTGTATAGGGTGTCCTGTTCCAGACCCAATAAAGGATAGAAACCTTTTGATATATTGTCTTTAAAGACGCCATCTATGAAG
>CBFFLL010000014.1:23966-24530 GCA_965642175.1 Candidatus Methanoperedens nitratireducens
AACACCCATGGGCGCGAAAACGCTGAAGCTTGATATGTTCGCATATACATAGTTCTGTGCAGAATCGACCCCGTTCGTCCCGGTTACCTGCGACCAGGAAGAGCCATTGTGCTCCCACATGCGCAGCGAATTTATATTGATGCCTGCCACATCGCTATTGTTGTAGCTGACATTAAGGAAGAGCCAGGAGTTAAGGCTGGTGTTCGTGACATTTATAAATTTACTTATGTTAAAGCGACCGGAAGGATCATTAGCTGGTGAAAGAGCGAATTTAATTGCCACGTCCTCGCTTGTAAAGGATATTGTGGTCATATGATCTAAACTTAAGTTGACCACGGTGTTATTTATTGACCATTCTGAGTAAAAGTCCCAGAGAGCATTTTGCTTTGCATTGTTATTTACAAATTCATTATTCTGGTTGTCTCCATCACTCTGTGTCAAATATATTCCATAATTATTTGAGTTTGCTGTATTATTTGAAAAAATATTACTCCAAGAGGTTGCGAGAGCAATTCCGGCTTCACCATTGGAAATTGCCATATTGTCATTTAAGGTATTGAATTC
>CBFFLL010000015.1:0-4486 GCA_965642175.1 Candidatus Methanoperedens nitratireducens
ATATCAATGCAATGATAAATATTATGCCAAATACGACCCATGATGCCGTGCATAATCCCGGGATCGTATTGCAGATATGCCTTGTAAGGACAAATGCTATATAAACACCGAATATCACTCCTGCAATTATGATCTCGGATCTATCGGATGGGTCCATGAGTAACAATAATGCTGGCAAGTATAATAATCCATATACCTTTATCCTTCATAACCCCTCAACACAGATTTTAACCCCTCGCGGATTTCAACAGGAATAAACACGACCTTGAATTGCCTATCACCGAAGACCATTTTTCCAACAACCATCAGTCCTTTCTGCCTCAACATAGCAATTGTGGATACGGGTTTTTCCTCCTTCCAGAAGAAATCCATATCATCATCGTATTCTTTAAGCTGACCATATTTCACAACGCCGCCTTGTTTGATACAAAAAGCCAGTGCTTCCTTAGACTTTTCCGGCAATTTTGAGACGATCTGGGGCAGGTCATTTGTAATTTTATTTTCAATCCCCTGGATTTTTTCTTTTTTCAGTCTCTCTTTCAAGCCATAATGCTTACTCATCCAATCTATCCAGTGAGCCGGATATTTGTTCAATATTGACTGTAGAGAAGAACCCTTGCGTAATTGAATGCTCTCAATCTTCTTAAGCCCGGAATTCTCATATGCACTCATTAGAATATCTAGATCCAGTATAAGTGGTGATGTCGACATAAAAAATACGCCAGCGAAACGATAATGGTCGCCAAATGGATGGATTCTGCCAGTTAGCACGGCATTTGGATATACAGGGCTTGGAGCATGTAGTTTCACCTTGTATATTTCATTTGTCTTCATATCCTTGATATTCAAAAACAAATCCTTTTTGGAAATAACTATGAACCTGGATCGGATTATTTTTTTCATCCCTAAAATGATTTCTTTCATTTCAGGACTGAGATCAGGCGTGTTTTTCGCATATTCGTCTGCGATAGTCATGCCTGTTTCCGGAAGCACTTTTTCAAAAAAAAGCCATGCAAGAAAATTGTTACGCCTTTTTTCAGCAGGTAGTTCCTCATCTTTTTCGGGGAATTCATCCAGATATCTCTGGAATAGTTCCTTTGATCGTTTGCCATATTTTTCATCTGCGTAGTCAAAAATTGCCTGGTTTACGTTCTCTTCATTGATCATCTTAATCACAACCTTATGCCCTTTTCTTACGTACTTCTTTTTTCACGTTTTTATCCTGACATATTCGTTGATAGTCTTCCTTGTCTTTCTCTCGAACTTCCTTGAGAATTTTCGGCTCAATATCTTTCCAATCCACCTCAACAAAGAACTTTTTCATTTTATTGTAGTGTGCATATGACCTCACTTCTGGAATATATCCAGCTCCTTTCACATACTCGAATGCTAAGAGAAGTGCTCTTTTGGCGTTTTCATAATCGTTCTGTGCTTTATAATATTCAAATAATCTGTCCAGCATCATTTTTTCGTCTCTTTTTTTCTTGATCGCGTACTGTACGACACGCTCCAGATTTGCGGTATCCTGGCTTTTTGCATAATGATCAGACAAAAATTCAAACAATTCTGTTAATTTTCCATCTCCTTTTGATAAGCCTTCTTCTGCTATTTCCACGGCTTTCTTTTGCTCCCCTTTTCCGATATAAAATTCTGCCATATCCCAGTAATCCATACCATAGTGGAGGTCATCTTTTCGCATTTTCAAGTATGCATCATCATCCTTCAGGTATTTTTTCTGGATCACCATGATCCGGTCTTTTCTCCACTCCGTTGGTTCTTCTCCAAGTTTTTTCACGAAATATTGCCATTCTTCTTTTGTCTTGCAGAGTATGAAGCATAGTTCCATCATCTTATCTTCAAATCCTGAGTTTCCGACATTGTACTCCTCAAAGAGTTCATCCAAAAACTCAAATTTTACCTTTGTTGATATCTCACCTTTTTCAGCCAGTGCCTCGATATGATCAAGATTACTATAGCACTCTTCTTCTTCGTCTTCAGGTCCACCACCATATTCGTTAAATTTCGAAATAATGGATTTAGCTTCATACCAGTTTTCCCACAATAATTCCTCGTTCAGGGCTTTACTTACCTGTTTTTTGTTGACATTTTTCATATCTTTTGACCTGTCCATAAACCATTCCAGGATCGATTTCCGGACTTCAGGGTTTTTATTCAACAGAGTTTGCACTAAATCATGCAGGTCTTTGTCACTGAGAGCTTGTAGCTTTTCATCTAAAGGGAAATCCTGGGTTTGGGTTTCCTTTTCTTTTTGATATATTTTATGTGATGGCATTGTATCACCCCGAATCGTTTTATATGAGGCGAACCCGGATCCTCATCCCCTCCGGGTTATTTCATCTGCAATCAATTCCGCCTGTTTTAGCACTGTTTCTGTTGCAAGTGCCTGCATATCCGGCGGATAACCATATTGTCTCAAAGTTCGTTTGACAATCACTTTTAATTTCGCTCTGACGCTTTCTTTTATTGTCCAGTCGATTGATGCGTTTTGTTTCACCTTCTCAAATAAAACAACAGCCAATTCCCGTAACTTATCTTTTTTCATCAGTTCTCTGGCACTGTCATTATCTGCAATGGCTGTATAAAAAGCGTATTCAAATTCGGACAAACCCATTTCCTGTGGCTCTTTATCCATCTGCTTAATCTCTTTACTCAGTTCAATCAGTTCTTTGATTACTTCAGCAGCCGTAATGACCTTATTGTGGTACTTCTTGATTGAATCTTCCAGCATTTCCATTAATGATCTACTTTGAACCATGTTCTTTTTCAATCTCGCCTTTATTTCATCGTTAAGAAGCTTTTTTAGGACTTCAAGAGCGATATTTTTATGCTCCATGTTCTGAACTTCTAAAAGAAATTCTTCTGATAATATGGAAATATCCGGTTTCTTAATGCCTGCAGCATCGAAAATGTCTATCACTTGTTCGGTTACGAGGGCTTGATCTATAACTTGCCTGATTGCGGTTTCAATTTCTTCGTCTGTTTTGCCTGTTCCAGTGCTGTCAAACTTTACAAGTCTGGACTTTACCGCCTGGTAGAACGAGACTTCATCCTTCACATCCATTGCTTTCTCGTGCGGAATGGCGATAGAAAATGCTCTTGATAATGCAGTCACTTCGTCAATATACCGTTTCTTACCATTTTCAAGGCCAAGTATATGCTCTTCCGCAGCGAGTATCATTGATAGCTTTGTCGAGGTGTCTGCTGTAAAGTAATGCTCATAGGAAAAGCCATGAAACATCTGGGAAACGATTTCTAATTTTTCAAGCATCAGTTGAACAGCTTTTTCCTGAAGAACGGCGGGATCGCCTTTTCCTCCGCTATCAGAATAAAATGATAAAGCTTCTTTCAGATCGGACGCAATTCCAAGATAATCAACAACTAATCCACCTGGCTTATCTTTATAGACCCTGTTCACCCGTGCAATTGCCTGCATAAGGGTATGGCCTTTCATGGGTTTATCGATATACATGGTGTGCAGACATGGAACATCGAAACCAGTAAGCCACATATCTCGTACAATCACTAATTTTATTTCGTCTTCCGGGTCTTTCATTCTTTCTGCCAAAGCTCGTCTCTGTTCTTTGGTGGTATGATGTTTTGAAATCTTTGGACCGTCAGAAGATGCAGAGGTCATTACAACTTTGATAACACCTTTATTGAGATCGTCGTTGTGCCATTGCGGTTTAATTTTGACAATCTCATCGTAGAGGTTGGCGGCAATCCTTCTTGACATTGCTACGATCATTCCCTTACCCTCAAACACTTCCTGGCGCAGCTCAAAATGGGTTACTATGTCCTGCGCAATCTGTCGTATTCGACCTTCGCTGCCAATCAAAGCTTCCAGTTGTGTCCATTTCGCCTTTGCTTTTTGTGTCTCAGCGAGGTCTTCAGTTTCCAATTCCTCGTCCAATTCAGCAACAAGTTTTTTGCCTTCCTCGCTGAGAGCGATTTTTGCAAGTCTGCTTTCATAATAGATTTTTACCGTGGCGCCGTCCTCAACAGCCTTGGATATGTCGTAAACATCAACATAGTTGCCAAAAACGGCAGGCGTGTTCACGTCTGTTTTTTCAATAGGCGTACCAGTAAAACCAATGTATGTTGCGTTGGGCAGGGCGTCGCGTGTATATTTCGCAAAGCCGTAAACGATCTTCTTACCGATTACGTTTCCCTGATCATCTTTAGCATCAACGGTTTTCGCCTTGAAGCCATACTGTGTTCTGTGAGCTTCGTCAACTATCACAATTATGTTTCTTCGGTCTGATAGTTTCGGGTAAACGTTTCCTTCTTCGGGCTGGAACTTCTGGATGGTGGTAAATATTACCCCGCCCGATGCGACATTTAGAAGCTCTTTCAGGTGTCCTCTGTTTTCAGCCTGGACAGGTTCCTGCCTGAGAAGTTGCTTTGAAGCGGCAAAAGTATCAAAAAGCTGGTCGTCTAAGTCGTTTCTGTCGGTGATTACTAGAAT
>CBFFLL010000015.1:4496-13484 GCA_965642175.1 Candidatus Methanoperedens nitratireducens
AAAAACACCATTGATAAGGATTTACCACTTCCCTGCGTATGCCAGACAACGCCGCCTTTTCCGTCTCCAATGGGTTGTTTTTTTACTCCGGGCAAGCCATAACTTTCGGGATCCTCAATAAGATTTTCACGATGCAGCCAATCTTTTACCGAAACATAACCCGATGCCCTGAGTGTTGATTCTACCGCTTTATTAACGGCATAGTACTGATGATAGGCAGCGAGCTTTTTTATGGTTTGAATAGTTATAATGCCGGTTTCTTTGTCCTCTTTTTTCGATTTTTCAAATACAATGAAATGACGGATAAGGTCTAAGAGAGTCGTTTTGTTCAGCATCCCTTTAATGAGAGTTTCTAACTGACCAATTAAAGGTGAGGCTTCAACCTTACCATCTGAGCTTTTCCATGACATAAAACGGCTGAAACCGGCAGAAAGGGAACCTACTTTTGCCTCCAGGCCATCGGAGATGACCATGAAGCCATTGTAAGTAAAAAGTCCGGGTATTGCCTGTTTATAGGTCTGCAACTGTTTGAATGCTGATTTTACGGTTGCGTTATCGTCGGCAGGGTTCTTTAGCTCAATAACGATCAAAGGCAAACCGTTAACAAAAAGAATGATATCGGGGCGTTTGTTCACATTATTTTCAATGACAGTAAATTGATTAGCGACAAGAAATTCGTTGTTCTCAGGATTGTTAAAATCTATCAGCCAGACCAGATCGCCCCTGTTTGCTCCGTCCTTTTGATAGCTTATTTTTATGCCCTCGGTAAGCATTCTGTGAAACGTCTCGTTGTTGGCGATTAGTTCAGGCGAATTAAGGCGCTGTATCTGCTTGATGGCATCTTCTCGCGCCTCTGCCGGGATTTGTGGGTTTATTCTGCGAACCGCTTTTCGCAGGCGTTCCAGCAGTAAAACATCCTCAAATATTGCCCTTTCCGGTGTTGCGCTGTCCGGGGCTATGTCTGGGGCGTAAATGTATTTGTAGCCGGACTTTTCCAGTAACTCAATGGCGAGTTCCTCAATGGCGGATTCGGTGAATTTAATCGTCGTCATCTTTTTTTCCTGTGATGCGCTTTATCTCTTTGTCGAAATCTGAGATGTAATTTTTATCCTGTATTACCCTGTATTCTTCGTATTCCTGCTCAGCTTTTAGCTTAGCTTCCAGTGCGCTGACTTTACCTTTATCCTGCAATATCGGGTAGCTGGATAGTTCCAGAAAGCTATGGAGGAATTGTCCCCAGTCCGCCATTTTCATCAGAATCTGTCGTTGTGCCCGGTTTTCTGCCAGGTCAAGATATGCAGAGACGATTTGATTCAATTCCTTGATATGGGTTTCCCCAAGATAATTTTTGGCAATGGAAACATCGGATTTCATGATTTTCTCGTCCGGCGCATGCTTCCAGTTTGTCAAACCCATGTGGGTTTTTGTTGATTCTGCCGAATCATAAACAATTTCTGCCGCCGTTTTTCCTGTGATTGCCCAGTGGAGTTTGTTCTGAACTGTGGCGAAAAAATCCTTTGTGACCGGCGCATTTTTATCATAATCCGCGGAAAGGGCGTAGATATCTGTGATCTTCTGATAAAACCGCCGCTCGCTTGCCCGAATCTCACGAATTCGTTCTAACAGTTCGTCAAAATAGTCTTTACCAAAAACCTGATTGCCCTGTTTGAGCCGTTCATCATTCAGAACAAATCCTTTGATGATGTATTCTTTCAGGGTTCTGGTAGCCCAAATGCGGAACTGCGTAGCCTGGTAGGAGTTGACGCGGTAGCCTACTGAGATGATGGCATCGAGGTTGTAGAAATCAAGTTTTCTTGTTACCTGCCTTTCACCTTCATTTTGAACTACTCGAATTTTTCGAGTGGTTGCTTTTTCATCAAGTTCACCTGACTTGAAAATCTCTTTTAAATGATAGGTAATCGTGTGACTTTCAACGCCGAAAAGTAAGCCCATAGCCTTTTGTGTCAGCCAGACGTTTTCATCCTGCACAAAAACATCGACATTTACTTTTCCGTCATTTCCGGTGTAGAGGATGAAATCGGATTGTTGTTTTACAATATCGCTTTTGCTCATATAGCAGCCTCTGCTTCCCCTAATTTTACCCTCACTTCCCCGCTCATCAACTTAGGCAGCAGCGTATCACGCAGGCGGGTGAGGGTGCGGATTTGGATTTGATTGCTTTTTATTTTTTCAAAATATGGTTTCATCAACTCACTAAAATCATTTAGCTTTTGTTCATCTGGAATAATCATTTCTATTTCTTTAATCATCTGAGAATTTATTGCTTCAACAATTGATGAAGTGCTTCCTAATTGCTTCCACTTGTATGTTTTTAAAAAGAGATAAAGAAACTCTGGAAATAAAAATGATTTTTCTTTCTGTTTAAAATGTGCAATGGCTTCATTAGATAGCATTCTTTCAGTTGTGATTGCTAAGCGACCTATTGTCATTTTAAAACTTAGCATAACAGTATTTTCAGGTATAATAGGCACATTAAATTTTTCAACAGCTTCTTGCGTTAAATACTCAGCGGTTGTGTCAATGTAAATTCCACTGATTCCCATGTCTTTAATTGAAACCCATTTGATGTCATCAGGATTTGTAGAAAACCAATGTTGTTCTTTTCTTGGTGGCGTTCTTCCAATTCCAATATCAAAAACATTTCCTAATGTATCTATCCCCCACCCCTCCTCCGCCTCCTCAACAAACCACTGCCTGAACAGCGTCTCCGCCAGTGCCTCCAGGGTTTTGTTCTGGCGGTGCAGCAGGTCTATCTTATCATCAAGGCTGCTGAGGATGGAGGCGATGGAGTGTTGTTCGGGGAGAGGGGGAAGGAGGATGTCGATGTTTTCTAACATTACCTTGGTCAAAGCTCTTCTTGTACAACCAATTTCTGCCAAACTGTGCAATTCAGGTTTAATTGATTGCAATGAATAAAATATAAATTTAAAATCTGCCTTTACTTTTATTGGGCGAATAATTGCTACATGCTGATTTACTCTTGCTGGTAAAAATTGTTTTGGCACAATACAACATCTTGTAACTGATTCCCCTGTAATGTTAATTAGAATATCATCTTGTAAAACTTCAACATTTCTTAAATTGTTAGCTTGCTTTTCATCGATGTAAGCTAGACCATCACTGGAAAAATTGAAATCATAGACATTTTGACTCCTTATAAACGAAATCCCTTCAGATTCATAGACATTTTCTCCACCAGTTGGTGTAGCACCACTTCCTATTTTTGATGAAATCTCTTCCAACTTACACTCCTTCCACTCACTCATCCCGAACCACCCTCCTGAATACTACCGCGTCAAACGTTTCTTCATCACCATCCTCTGCAACCTGAAATTCACCTTCATAGTACATATTTTCAGGCTCATGCTTCACCTTAATAATACCTGGTTGATAAAAGTTCTCAAAACCACTTTCATAACCGCTGGTCAATACAGGTAAATCCTGCGGCAGGGATTTCAAAATGTCAACTAACTGACCGACTGTGAAATGGAATACATCTTTTTCACTCATTACAATTCCTCCTTGCCACTCAATTCCGCCTCTATCTCTTCAATACTTGGTAGACTTTGTTTCAAATTGTCAGGCAATGTGTGAATAAGCTGGTATTCCGAAACACCAATTGGTTTATGTATGTCGCTCAGTGCATATTCAGCTACCAGTTTATCCTTGCTCTTGCACAATAGAATTCCGATAGTCGGCTCATCTCCTTCCTGCCGATATTGAATGTCAATGGATTTTATATAAAAATTGAGCTTTCCTGCGTGTTCTGGTTCAAAGTCAGTTGTTTTTAACTCGACAACCACATAACAGTGCAGTCGTGTATGATAAAACAATAAATCTATAAAAAATTCCCGATCGCCAACTTTGAGCGGAAGCTGTCTGCCGATATAAGCAAATCCTGCCCCGAGTTCTAATAAAAAGTGCGTTATATGATTAATCAGCTCTTTTTCAAGTTCCAGTTCATTATAATCTTTAGACATGGTTAAAAAATCAAAGATATATGGGTCTTTTAAGGTCTGCATGGCAAGATCAGACTGCGGTTGAGGTAATGTCGATTTAAAATTTGTGATGGATTTTCCTTCACGCTCGTATAGACTGCTTTCAATCTGATGTACAAGAACACTGCGGCTCCAGAAATGCGACATCGTATTTTGTACATAATAAAGAGCTTCATCAATGTTATTACACTTTGAAATGATTGCTATATTGTGACCCCATGGAATCTGGATTAATTGCGAAACAGCTTGTTTCGCAATTGGCTTTTCCTTCGCATAAAACAGATACCATTGCCTTATAAGCTCAAGATTTCTTTTTGAAAAACCTTTCATATCAGGAAATTCTGCCATTAAATCGTGGCTGAGGTTAGAGAGAAAACCATCGCCCCACTTTGCAGTAGCCTGCTTCTCCACAATATCAGCGCCAAGCTCCCAATAAAAGTTAAGCATTTCAGAGTTTACTTTTACAGCAGCTTTTAGTTGAACTGTGCAAACCTTATTTTTTATTTCTTTCAGCCATGCGGAATAGTTTTTGTCGATATTAATGAGTTCACTCATTTCCCACCATCCTTATTTCATATAACCCTTTTTGTTCTAAAATCATTCGCTTTTCCTGCATCTCCTCGATGACAGGCGCTTTGTTCCGGCTTGTAAGAATACGTTCGTAATAAAGTGAGTTAATCTGGCGCTCAAGGGCGCAGGTGCTCCAATTTTGCTCCGCTGCCTCCTGTATATAATAATCACGGGCAGATGGATTTTCCAGCCGCATGATCAGACGATAGTGAGTCCAGGTCAATTCTCTACGCAGTGCGTAGAGTTTTTCATCTGTTTGAAAAATCAGGTAAAACTGCCTGAAATTCCAGATGTTTGCTTCTGTGAATCCCCGCCCAAATTCAGCAGAAAGCAGTTTTGAAAGTTCCTTGATAATCTTTTTGCCATATTCTGCGCGGGCTTCCCCGTGCTGCTCTTCCTGCACTATCCTTTTACCGATTTGCCAGTATGCTTCCACCATAACAAAATTCACGGAACTATATGCTTTTTGCCTTGCCTGTTGAATTATGGCTCTTATATCGTTAAAGAATGGTTTATTTGGCCACTCAGTCCCGTACCCGCGTCTTTTCTTGATATCAGAAAATTGATCATCCTTCCACTCACTCATTCCGAACAACTCTCCTGATCACAACCGCGTAAAAAGTTTCATCATCCTCATCCTCTGCAACCTGAAATTCCCCTTCATAGTACGGATTTTCAGGCTCATGCTTCACCTTGATAATATATGGTGGATAAAAGTTCTCAAAACCGCCTTCGTAACCGCTGGTCAATACAGGTAAATCCTGTGATAGGGATTTCAAAAATTCAACTAACTGACCGACTGTGAAATGTAACTTTTCTTTATTGCTCATAACATTCCCTCACCATTGCTCAATTGGAGACTTGTCAAATTCTCTTGGAAAAAGGAGTATTTTGCATAGGTAACCAACCACAGAGCACTCAGAGAACACAGAGCTTTGCCATTTTTCTCTGTGTGCTCTGTGCTCTCTATGGTTTTTCAAACTGGAAGATAATATAAAGTTTGAATAAAAGAAATGTGTCCGTGTCAAATCTCTCCTCAGTGCGGAGAGAATTGGGAACTTAAGATAAGAAAAACCCATCTTTCTCATTTTCTAACCTCAAACTTTCCAGGTTTTTCCTTGATCTTCTTATATTTCTTGTCGACAGAAGCAGTTACCGAGGATTCCTCGTTAGATGAATTATTGTCAAAATCATTTTCATTATCTAAATTGAAAGCCTGCAATTTTCGTGCAATCGTTTTCGCGTCAGGCAATAATTTCTTATAGCTCTCAGGCAGGGCGGGACTGATGCTATAAGTAGATACACCGATAGGATGAACCGATCTCTTCAGGGCGTATTCTACGATAGTACGCTTTTTGTTTTTGCAGATAATAATGCCGATGCTATCGTTTTCATGGGGCAGTCTCACCCTGTCATTCAGCAGGTTAAGGTAAAACTCCATTTTGCCCTTGTACTCTGGTTTGAAATCACCAATTTTAAGCTCTATGGCTACAAGGCATTGTAGTTCACGATGATAAAGTAACAGGTCAATAAAAAAATCTTCATCATCAACAGTAACCCTGAACTGATTGCCCAGAAACGCAAAGCTAAAGCCCATCTCACATAAAAAATTACGGATATTTATTATAAGAGCTTCCTCAAGCTGATGCTCGGAGTGTTCATCTGCCAGTTCCAGGAAATCAAAAGTATAATGGTCTTTAACTGCCAGTTTTGCCTGGTTTTTTATACTATCCGGCACAGTCTTGTCAAAATTCGTCTGGTTCAGAAGATATTTTTCGTATGATTTGTTTTCGATTTGATGAATGAGCACATTCTTTGTCCATCCGAATTTCTTTGTTGCCATCATGTAAAACTGACGCTCATAGGTGTCTTTACATTTACTCATAATCACAATGTTTTTTACCCAGCTTATTTCTCCAACCAGTGGTTGGAGAATTTCATTGTCATGATATTCTGTATAAAGTTGAGCCATATACCAGAGATTTGAAGTTGAGAAACTTTTAATTCCGGGAAATTCTACCTGAAGGTCCCCGGCAAGTCTCTTTACCACCGACTTTCCCCAGCCTGCCTGCTTTTGCTTTTGAACAATGGATTTACCGATATCCCAATACAACTCAATCAGTTCCTTATTGACCGCTTTTAGTGCCTCATATTGAGCAGAACGGATTCTTTGTTTAATGTCTGCCAGCAGTTCTATATATCCGCTTGATTCTATGCCCTTCATTTCATCCCCTCAAACCTTCAAAGCATTTCGATCGCTCCGATATCCATCTTCGAGAACGCAAACCAACACCCTGCTCAGTGAAAGCGTACGGAGGTCTCCTCAAACGATTGAATGTATCGTCAGCCATTCTTCACCTCGATTTTCCCAAGGTTTTTCAGAATCTGTATATTCAGCTTTTCTTCCTCCTCCAACTGCGCTTCAAATTCCGCTTTCAGGCTGGCAAACCTCTCATTAAAATCAAAATCATCCTCCTCATCAGGCAAGCCCACATAACGCCCCGGCGTAAGCACATAACCCAGCTCGCACACCCGTTCAATTGAGGCGGAATTGCAAAAGCCCTTTACATCTTCATAATTACCTTCTGGATTGCGCCAGGTGTGGTAAGTCTGCGCTATTTTTTGTATGTCCTCTTTTGAAAATTCGCGTGTTCTGCGGTTGATGAGATGGCCCATGTTCCGGGCGTCAATAAACAGGATTTCATCTGTTCGGTTGCGGTATTTTCCGTTAGCTTTGTTTCTGCTCAAAAACCACAGGCAGGCGGGTATCTGGGTATTCAGGAACAGTTTTCCAGGCAGGTTCACGATGCAGTCAACCAATCGTGCTTTCACAAGTTCTTTACGGATATCGCCCTCGCCTGACGATTTGGAGGTCAGAGCTCCTTTAGCAAGAACAAAACCTGTCTGACCGCTTGGGCCTAAATGATAAAGAAAGTGCTGTATCCAGGCGTAATTGGCATTGCCTGCAGGTGGAACACCATATTTCCATCTGCCATCCTTGCGCAGCAAATCACCGCTCCAGTCGCTGTCGTTGAATGGGGGATTGGCGATGACGTAATCCGCTTTCAGATCTTTGTGAACATCGTTAAGGAAGGAGCCTTCGTTGTTCCATTTCACCTGCGAGCTGTCTATGCTTCTGATGGCAAGATTCATTTTACATATTCGCCATGTGGTCTGGTTGCTCTCCTGTCCGTAAATTGATATGTCGTTTACTTTTCCCTGGTGTTCAGCAACGAACTTTTCCGAATGGACAAACATACCGCCCGAGCCGCAGCATGGGTCAAAGACCCGTCCATTGTAGGGTTCCAGCATTTCCACCAGTAATTGAACAACGCTTCTTGGCGTGTAGAACTGTCCCCCCTTTTTGCCTTCTGCCAGGGCAAACTCGCCAAGGAAATACTCGAAAACATGACCGAGAATATCTGCGCTTCTGGCTTTTGCATCGCCAAGGGCGATGTTTCCCACCAGGTCGATCAGACCTCCAAGAGTCGTTGGGTCGAGATTGCCACGCGCATAGACCTTTGGCAGAACACCTTTGAGCGAGGGATTCTCCTTCTCGATTGCGTCCATCGCGTTATCAATATCTTTACCGATTTCGGGCTGCTTTGCTCTTGCTTGAAGATATGACCACCGGGCCATCGGGGGAACAAAAAAGACATTCTCGGCTTTGTACTCGTCCCTGTCTTCAGGATCAGAACCGGCGTATTCACCCTCGCCCTTTTGCAGCTTGTCATATAAACCTTCAAATGCAACTGATATGTATTTCAGAAAAATAAGGCCCAGAACTATGTGTTTGTATTCGGCGGCGTCAATATTCTTTCGGAGTTTGTCTGCCGCTTTCCATAGTTGTTTCTCAAGAAGTTCTTCTTGATTTTTATTGTCGTTCTTTGACATTTTACTAATCCTTCCATTCTGGTATTATATCTTGCATTCATAGTCCAATGGAATTTCCAACCTTCCTGAATCTCTATTACTTACATGAGCATATATTATGCGGTATTAATGCTTTACGCACCGCCTTATTTCTCATAAAAATCTCACCGTTTCCCGGCCCCTCACCGCCGCTCTCTTCGCCACCGACTGCTCGACCCCTGCCATGTCCTTCAGACCGGATCGACAGGATTTACAGGATTAACCCTTAAAATCGTATCCTGTCGATCCAGTAAATCCTGTCCAACTGTGCTTTTGTCGGTAATTTTTCATGAAAATTATCGAAAATATTCATATCCTCTTTGTCATGTACGGCCCCTCTCGCACATATCCGAACTTCCTGTAATAGTCCCGCACTCCTATCCCGCTTATCACCGCGACCTTCCCGTACCCGGCACTGCGTGCTGTTTCCTCTGCCTGCAAAAGTAACTCTTCGCCATATCCTCGATGCTGCCACTGCGCCGCATTA
>CBFFLL010000015.1:13494-17958 GCA_965642175.1 Candidatus Methanoperedens nitratireducens
ATTAGCATTCTCACCAGGCGCTACCATAGAGCCGTAAACATGAAGCTCACGCACAAGGGCTGCGTCAGCAAGTTCCTGCCTGTGGGGCGATTTCGGGAAGCGAAGCCTGATAAACCCGATAAGTACGTCTTTTTGCACGTCCTCAAAAGAGATGAAATGTTCAAGACCACCGCATGCTTCGTATTTCTCAGTTGTCAATTCGATGTTCAGAGATTCATTCCTTGAGATCTTTCTATGCCCTACCTCACGGCATCTGATACACCTGCACTTTCCTCCCGTTTCCAGAAGTCTCCGTTTGGCCAGGTCCCTTATATCGCTTTTCTTTATTCCCGCAAGCACCTGGTACGCAGGGATGTCGCGCTGGATCCTTTGCAGGCGCACCCATTTCGGCAGGATGGATTTGACCTTTGCGAGCAATTCCACGGCTTCCTCGACCTCAAGCGGCTCATAGTTACCCAGTTCCCACATCCCGTGAAGCCGCGTTCCTTCTGTGACAAGCGTAGGATATATCTTGAGATAATCGGGTTTGAAACACTCATCCTCAAACAATGTCCTGAACATGCGAAGGTCAGACTCAAACGTATATCCGGGAAGTCCAGGCATCATGTGGAACCCAACCTTAAGACCGCTGTCCCTGAGCCTTGTATTTGCCTCAACGCTTTGCTTTACAGTATGTCCGCGCTGTATTCCTGCAAGGAGAAAATCATAGGTGCTCTGGACGCCGATTTCCACCTTTGTGGCCCCAAGTCCAAGGATGGTATCGATGTGTTCTATTTCAGTCCAGTCAGGTCTTGTCTCGATAGTTATGCCTACATTCCTTATGCGGGCGCTCTCGTTAGCGGTCTGGACATCCTCAATTGAAATATATCCTTCTGTTTTCCGCCATTGCGTTCCTGAATAATCATTCATCGCCTCTATCGCCCGCTTCACGAACCATTCCTGGTAGCACAGCGCGCGTGATGTGTATGTTCCGCCCATGACGATGAGTTCTGCTTTTTCTATGGGATGACCTATCTCGGAAAGCTGTCTTAAGCGTGACTCAACCTGTTTATACGGGTCAAAATCATTCTCAAAAGCTCTTCGGGCAGCAGGTTCTGCACCCATATAGCTCTGCGGAGAATTGAATTTTGAAGATGGTCCGCCAGGGCAGGGCAGGCATAATCCGTGCGGGCACAGCGCCGGAGATGTCATGGCAGCGATCACTGCCACGCCTGAAAGAGTCCTGATTGGTTTTAACTGGAGAAGTTCAAGGACTGCGGGTTTTTCCTCGTCTTTTGCTGCTGCAAGTATCCGTGAATTGCTAAGGAGCGATGATAGTTTATAGCGTATGCTGACTGCTTTCTTTGCGGCGTTCAATTCCTGCTCTAGAGTTATCTCTTTTCGAAGGATCTGCTCTATCAGTTCCCTGGATGCAGATTCAATGGCATTCATTATTCTCTTTATTGTCCCGGGGGATAATTAATGTAGTCAGGGTTCGATTTTGATGTGATTTGAATTAATTGGGATGGAAAAACAGAATGTTGAGCCTTTTCCCGGTCCGCTTTCCACCCATATCTTGCCATTATGAGCCTGAACAATACCCTTCGCGATTGCCAATCCCAACCCAGTTCCACCCTGTTTCCTCCCCATAGTTGTGTCAATTTGCGAGAAAAGTTTGAACAATTTCTTTTTATTCTCTTTTGAAATCCCAATGCCATAATCAGTTACACAAAACTGAACGTTCTCACCTACTCGCATGGTTTCAATGACCACATCAGCGGATTTCTCTGAGAATTTTATTGCGTTGTTCAATAAATTACTTATTACCTGCCTCAACCTTTCACTGTCTCCCATTATGACCGGAAGTTCAGCTAATTTCGCTATTATTTTAATATCTTTCTCTATAGTGATGGATTCCATCATTTTCATTGCTTCCCCGACCACATAATTGAGATTCATGGACTCAAAAGACATCTTGATAACCCCCATTTCTATAATGGAAACGTCCAGAATGTCTTTAATAAGATTTTCCAATCTCGTTAGATTTCGCAGAGTGATCTCTATGCTCTCTTTTTGTTCCTTGTTAATCCTTCCCATATATCCGTCTTGCAGCATTTGTAGTTGCGCTTTCATGGGTGTCAGGGGAGTTCGTAATTCGTGGGACGTTATGGACAGGAATTCGGTTTTCATTCGGGTCACTTCTTCTAGATCAACCACTCTTAACTCCAGTTTCCTGTTAAGCTTCTGAATTTCCTCTTCAGCTTTCTTTCGCTCCGAGATGTCTCTAAATATCGTCAATTTTGATATGGTTCCATCAATGTTTCTTAGTGGCGTCTCAATGAGGTCATAAATTTTATTTATCCTGCGAGAATACCATTCCCACCGCACTGTCCCACCTTCAATCACCTCGAGTTTGCACAGAGGACAGGGTTCCTTTCTCCCATGAAATACTTCATAGCAAATATCACCAGGGTGGTCTCCAAATTCATCTCGAAGGACCTTGTTCATGAACTCCACTTCATAATCTTTTGATACCATATACACGCCATCCACCATAGTCTCGAATATCAAATTCAGGTTGTCCCGCTCTTCTTTTACCCGCTTCTCCAACTCCACTTCTCTCGTTATATCTCTGCTCACCCGGACGGTGCCAATCGGCACACCCTTCTCGTTCCTCAACAATGCCGCAGACATGCTGATATGAATGGGCTTACCATCCTTCCTCACTACGATCGTTCGATAGTTTTCAATCGCTCCTTCCCTCTGCACATGCTCCATTATCCTGTCCGCATCCTCCGGGTCTACAAAAAATTTCCTGTTCGATGTCCCTATCACTTCATCCGCACGATAACCCATTATGCCTTCAGCACCCTTATTCCAGTCACGGACTATTCCTTCCATATTCACGACGGTAATCGTATCCACAGAACTATTGATTATATTATTCAAATAATCCCTCGTCTCTAACAGTTCCTTCTCCGCCCGCTTCAGCTCAGTGATATCTTTTGAAACCACCGTTACAGCTGTAGCCCTACCAGTTTCGGGGTCTTTAACCGGGCTCAGTGTTTTAAGAAAGCATCTTTTCTCATTATTTTTATATTCGGACTGTATTGATGTGCCTGTTTCGAAGACATGAGTGACCTTTTCAGCAAATCGTTTCGCATTATCAGTTGAATGAAAAACACTGTATGGTCGTCCCTGGTACTGGTCCTTTGAGAGACACAATCTAGATTGATGTTTTTCATTCATGAACAGATACCTGCAATTCCGGTCTACGAGATACACGGAATCTTCAGTGGACTCTACGAGGGAACGGTACTTCTCTTCGTTCTTTCTCAATTCCTCTTCTGCTCTTTTCTTATCCGCAAGCAGCCGAAAAGTATCGGAAGCTCTTTCAATCGCATTCAGCACCTCTTTTATGTTCAGAGGTTTCTCGATGTAATAGTGTGCACCGTCCTTTAAAGCTGAGATTGCTGTTTCCTTGGATGCAAAAGCAGTGATTATAATGACAGAGACATTTGGGTTGAAACCTTTCAAACCCTTTAATACTTCTATTCCACTCATGTCTGGGAGCCTCAAGTCTACCAGGCAAATGGAAAACTTCTTTTCCTTTGCCAGGGCTAATGCCTCTTTTCCTCTCCCGGCAGTCTCTACTTTGTAACCTTCATCTCTAAGAATATCGCCTAGTGTTTCGCGCATTCCTGCGTCATCTTCAACGATGAGAATGGACATATCCTCCATGACTATCACTCCCTCATCAAAATCACTTTCATTTTTGCACTGATCTTCCTCTATCTGAAACCATGAACGATATTGAATAGACTGCAAACTACATAATTATAGTCATCCATATGTATATAATACTTATTATTATCATAAAAATCAATATTTTAGGCTCTCTAAAATCGCTTTATATTACGAATAAATGGTCATTATAATCACTCTAATTTTTGTTTTTGAGAGAAACAGGTTGATTGATGGGCAACTTTACGATGAGAGTTGTCCCCTTACCGACTTCACTCTCGATTTCTATTCTCCCACTATGTGCTTCCACATATTTCTTGCATAGCGAAAGTCCCAAACCAAAGCCGCGAGCTTTTGTAGTAAAGAAGGGTTCGAATACTTTTTCTATATTTTCTTCTGGTATCCCTTCTCCGGTATCTGCTATGCTTATCACTATATTTTCTCCATCTTTATCCTTATCTGTTCTTATTTCCAGGTTTCCCCCTTCTAACATTGCCGACATGGCATTCGATAGTAGATTAAAGCAGACACGCTGGATTTGATAGGGGTCAGCAAGGATGATCGGGATGCTCTCTTTCAACTCCTTTTTCACCTCTATTTTCGGTGGAATCTCAATAGAAAAAAGCACTTCTTCAACCACCTGATTGATGTTGCAGTCTTTCAACACAGGCTCTTCAAAACGGGCGAAAGCCAGCAAATCGATGATCAATAGATTGGCATGTTTTACCTCTTTTTCTAATA
>CBFFLL010000015.1:17968-20298 GCA_965642175.1 Candidatus Methanoperedens nitratireducens
TCTAATATCGTCAAATGTCTCTTTACCTTTTCATGTGCAATATCCTCTAATTTTTTGCGGATGAAATAAACTGAGTTATTTATCACGCCCAGAGGCTGTCTGAGCTCGTGTGCCACTCCAGACGAGAGTTCACCGATAGCTGCGAGACGTTCTGAATGTGCAAGTTTCTTTTCCATCTCCTTTTGCTTCGTTACATCTCTCACATCGCATATTACTTCAACCACATTACCCATTTCATCAAATAATGGGCAAAATATGACATCAAAATACTTCGTCACACCCATGGAAAAGGGAATCGATCTCTCCATACGGACACATTTCCCACTATTGAAGACATCGGTGAGCGGACAATCCTGACATCTCTCTTTCCCATTGAAAAACAACTCATAGCACTTCATACCTATGACTTCTTCAATCTTCACGTCAAACATCCTCAGATGAGTCCTGTTTACTTCTGTTATATTCAAACCCGGGTCAAGAATGTATACAGCTTCACCAATTGCGCTGAGTATTTTCTGCGACCTGTCTCTTTCTATTATTATTCTCTTCTCAGCGTTAGCCCGCTTCTCGCTAACATATCCGATAACATAGGCCACTGCCAAAAAAATAGCTGCTCTTTGCAGAGTCTCAAAAAATCTTAAAGTGCTTAAGTCGGGGATGAAGAAGAAAGATGTGAGAACATGAAGGACACCGAGGAAAGCTGCAATGTAAATAGCCTTCTTGTGATACCATAGCCCTGCCAGAATAATGGGAATATAAAAAAAATGAGTATATACGATTTCTTTAGTCAGGATGAAGGTGGAATAACCGTTTATGATAACACATGCTATTATAGTAATAATCAATGTTAATTTTTTCCTTTGCTCAAGCTTTGGGTTGAGTTCGTTTTCAATCATTACATTCGATTGTCTTTTCAATTGCATCAAGCATCCTTCTCACGCTAAACGGTTTTTCTATGAAATCTACAATCTGTTTTGAAGCAAGCAGCCCTTCTTCCTCTGCTTCCAGTGAATGAATAGCGGTCAGGAAAATAATTTTCATCCTGGCTAATCGACTGTCTTTCTCAATAGCCCTTAAAATTTCCTTAGAAGTCAGGCCAGGCATCATTATATCAAGCAAAAGAACATCGGGTTTTTCTGCCTTTAATTTATCCAGGCACTCTTGCCCATCCCTTGCTTTGATCGTTCTGTAATTATTCGCTTCCAGGATTTGCGTTACTGAGAGCAAAACATCGGCTTCATCATCCACAATCATAACAGTTTTAGTTTCGGTCATGGTTTCTATTTTTTCTCCCGAGGCTCAGCGATAGCTACTATCTGGAGGGGTCCTTTTTTACCTATTATCAGCGAAGTAGATAATTGCGTTTTGTATCCCGAGCCATCTTTCTTCATGGCGACCAGATCTCCTTTCCAGCTCCCTTTTTCACACACTGCAGTTACAATATCTTTACTTTCATCTTTCCAGAATTCTGACCAGGGACGTCCCAAAACCTCATTCTCTTTATCGTAGCCCCATATCTCCAAGAAAGCGGGATTCACATAGGTTAGTTTGCCTTCGATGTTGGTCATAAATATGGGGTGGGAGAAGATTTCGAGGACGTTAGCTTTGAGCCGCCATTCTTCTTCGGCTTTAATCTTAGCTATACCGCTGGCAATCGTTTCTGATATTCCCTCTAATAAAAATCTATCTTCATCTGCCATTGCTTTTTTTGACCCGAAGAGAATAAGCAGGGAACCGTGAATCTCACCTTTCGTCTTCAGGGGAATCGCATACATCTTTTGAAGATCATATTCCTCAATCAGGTTATACGCGGTTCTTGCCATTTCATCCTCAATTATTCCTTTATTGGAGGAATCGAAAAAAAGGATTTGCTTGCGGTTGATTGCCTCCATTGCTATTCTTCTTTTCCATTCCTCGCTGTTTTCATTCTGGTGTGGGTAACCCTTCTGAGCATTACTGGAAAGCACATCCTTATCAGGGTCGTAAATCAGTATATCGCCCATATCAAAACCGATTACCTCTCGCAAGTTATTAAGTATCGTGGAGCATAACTGGTCAATTGCATAAGACCTGTTAACCGATTCTCCAAGAAGCCTGTGCAGTTCGGAGAGATTTTTTATTCGCTTCTCATTCCTCACTTTCTCTGTGGAGTCACTGATGATTGCGATGATCGAAGAGGAGTTGTCTGGATTTTCAACCCTTCTTGCTTTGATGTCCAGAATCCTCCCATCTATATCTTCCCCGCGGCTTTCAACTTCTTCCATCTTCCTGTCGATGATTGCCATGATTATACCAGAACCGTCCTTACCAGAACCGTCCTTACCAGAACC
>CBFFLL010000015.1:20398-24274 GCA_965642175.1 Candidatus Methanoperedens nitratireducens
TACCAGAACCGTCCTTACCAGAACCGTCCTTACCAGAACCATTATTAGATGAGCTGGAAAAGATGTGATAATATTTTTGCCCGATACAATCGCCCCAGAGGGTGGTCAAGTAACGATTCATGAAGAGGATATTGGAATCGAAGTCCAAAATAAGAAGACCTTCTGGCATATCAGAGAGAATGCGAGAGAAGATCTTCTCAGTATAGGTCTTTTCTTCTTCCCTCAGGCAGAAGATGGACTGCAAGGGCGCTCTACTCAGGAACCATACCTTCGCTTTCCCTATCTGCTTATAAGAGACGCGGCCATCAGCACGCAAACGATTCAGGTATTTTGATAACGTATGCCTTTCTATGAGAACCACCTTTGAAATCTCATCTATGGTGGCACCCATATCACCTATGTCCTGAATAGCATCAATTAATTTGTTAAATATTTCTTCTTCCGTGTTCATGTAAATCCAAAGAGGGCCCGTAAATATAAATAGATAGTGGTGTGGTTACCATCGATGGATGCTTTCATGGGCTAATATAATTTTAGGTTGTATAAATTCGAGTTATTAGAATTTACCAACAATAATTGTAACGGTCACCCAAAATCGACAAATATATATACACCCAATACCCATATTACCTTTTATGGTTACCATGAATGGTGCCTTCGTATGGGTGCCACGTCATTAACCAGGAGCTTAACGTGGGAAATCAGGCACAACCTGCCTGTATACATAAACTTTAGGATAGGAGGAAAAGGAAATGATACCATCAGAACAATATAAAAAAATTTTTGGTGACCAGAAACAGATACTGATCACTCAGGGACAAACGTCCGGACCTGATAGGAGAGCACTTGATGATCCAACAGAGGAGATGATCAATTATACCGAGAGAATGGGCATAGATACAATTTTTAGCAAGCTGACAAAAAGCTGTAAATCAGGATCACTCGGTATCTGCTGCAAGCAGTGTGCATTGGGACCTTGCAGAAGCAAAGGGGCATGCGGTGCAAATGTTGATACTATTGTTGCAAGGAATTTGCTTATGATGGTAGGAAGAGGCATGGCATGCCATGCATCACATTCGCTGCACGTAGCATCGGTGCTTCAGAAGACTGCTCGATATGAGACTGATTATACGATAAAAGACTCTGAAAAATTAAAATCTATAGCCATAAAATTAAAACTTGATACATCGCAGGGAACTGAGAGTATGGCTTTACAGGTTGCTTCGCAGGCTCTGTCTGATATAGCAGGTAATAAAACTTCCATGAGCTTTGTCTCTTACTTACCTTCCAGCGTTGTTAATCCCCTTCTTGGTCTTGGAGTTATCCCCGGTTCTGTTGGCAAGGAACTCCTGGACGAACAACACGAAACATCAATGGGTGTTATGGCAGACCCTACATCGCTTATATTACATGCAGCCCGGCTTGGGATAGCTGATATTGTCTCCATGATAATAGGTTCTGAGCTTCAGGATGTACTGTTAGGAACACCAGAGCTTGTTCAATCAAAAATAGGATTCAGCGTGCTTGAAAAGAATATGGTAAATCTGGTCGTTCACGGACACGACCCACTGCTCGCAGAAAAGATAATCGAATTATCAGAAGATGAAGGACTCAGAAACAGAGCCATAGCTTTGGGAGCCTCTGGCATAAACATCGTGGGATGCTGCTGTACCGGAAATGAGCTCATAATGAGACATGGTATCCCTCTTGCAGGCAGTAATCTTCAGCAGGAACTGATTATTGCAACAGGACTGGTTGAAGCATTTGTCGTAGATGTCCAGTGCATTTATCCGAATATAGTGAATGTTGCAGAGAATTTCCATACAAAGATCATTACCACCATGAAAGAGGGGAAAATTAGCGGTGCTGAACACATACCATTTGATGAAGAACATAGCGACAGGGCGGCAAGGAGAATACTTGAAGTGGCATTAGAGAATTTCAAAAAAAGAGGTAATACTATTTACCTTCCGAAAGGAGAACCGAAGGAACTGATCGCAGGTTTCTCAGTAGAGACATGCCTTAAAATGCTCGCAAATATTAATCCCGAAGATCCCTTAAAACCGTTGATCGATAACATAGTGTCGGGAAATATCAACGGGATAGTCCTGCTTGCTGGCTGCACAAGTCCCAGGGTCGTGGCAGATGCAAGCCATGTAACAATTGCGAAAAATCTTATGGAACAGAATGTCCTCGTAGTAGCCACAGGTTGCGCCGCCCAGGCATGTGCGAGAGCCGGACTTCTCAGTCCTGATGCCTCACAATATGCAGGCGACGGGCTTAAAGACGTATTGGCACTGCTGGGAGAAAAAGCAGGACTTGGCAGGCCGCTGCCTCCTGTATGGCACTTCGGTAGCTGTGTGGACAACGGAAGGGTGATCATTCTTATCTCGGCTATAGCGGAAAAACTGGGCGTTCCCATAATGGATCTACCGGTAGCAGCTTCAGCAGCTGAATGGGTGGCGGAAAAAGCGACATCAATTGGAACAGGTGCTTTGACACTTGGCATCACTGTCCATCTCGGGATAACTCCACCTGTTCTTGGAAGTTCGGAAGTGACAGCTTTGCTCACCCAAGGATCTGAAGATCTCTTTGGTGGGAAGTTCATTGTGGAAGTTGATCCTGAGAGAGCGTCACAATTGATTCTGGAGCATATAGCAGAGGCAAGGAGAAAGCTTGGTCTGGAAATATTTACTGCCGAAAATAAATTAGAAATACAGAGATCTATGGTTATAGGTCCTGATTTGAGTTTGATATACGAAAAAGGCGAAGAAATTGATGATGAAACAACCTGGATAGGAGTGCATGGATAGGATAGGAGAGCCCGAATAGGATAGGGCAGGGAAGTAGAGCCATCGCATTGAAATGGCTCTATACCCTGTACAATATTATGCAGAATTCATTGTGACCCCTGTGTGGTTCAAATCCACCAGAGGGCTAAAACATAGGTACCGGATAGGGTACCGTATCTAAAAATAGGAAGGTGAATAGAATAGATAAAATACTCACGATGCTGGTGGATGAGAAGAAGGATATTATAGAGGTGAAGAAGAAATTCTCAGCCCCCCAGGTTGAGAGGCTCTCTTCTCTGCTAAAAGCTAATAAGCAGAAAAGTATGCCCTCTCCTGCCCCAGAAATCTTGTGGTCTCTTGATTTATCTGCCCTCCATAAGTAATAAGTCACATTATCTATAGAACCTGATGTTAGTGGTTGTGCTCGTGGTTGTGCTCCTTGCTGTTCCTTTGATATTTGTGGTCGTACTGATGGTTGTTCAGTGTTTGTGTGGGGGATTGTGTGGGGGATTGTGTGGATGCTCCTAATTGAGAAATCATTGTTTCCAAAGCTGATTGACCTATAATATCTGCCTGATCATGGCTTTCTATTGGAGTGACTACATTTTCTTGACCTGTGAAAACCAGGTATGTTACACCACTTTCTGATCCACCATTCTCTGGATTCGGGTCAATACCAACAGATGCTGCCATACCATAGCTGATTTCACCAATTGCATAACCTTCATCGTTTCCGACATCCCTTCCTCTTTCATCACCGAATACACCGAATTCCATTTTACCATTGTAAAGCACTAATCCTGCTTCACCACCAGAAATATCGAGTTTTGCATAATCAAAAATTGGATTAGGTGTTTCAGGAAGGACATACCAGGGCAATAGCTCTGCGTTCAATGGCTTGCCATCTGATTGCGTGAATGATGTTTGTCCTTGATAATAAGGGTCAGTTGAACCAGTGCATTTTAAAGTTGCCTGACCATCACAGTCTATAGACGCTGAACTTGTATAAGCATAAACAACAGGGTTCGTTGGAAGTTTATAGATATATATTTCCCCATCCATTTCCTGGCTTTGTATCATTGGT
>CBFFLL010000016.1:0-7760 GCA_965642175.1 Candidatus Methanoperedens nitratireducens
CATCCCTGACCTATCCCTGATAGTCATGACCTTCTTTATCTCTGAGAGGTCGTCAGTATCGAGAAGGACACCGTCAGAGCCGTGCTCCAGCGTCTCAAGCGCCAGTTTCGCTTCCTGTGCGTCCCTGACTCCCGCAATTATCTGGACATCGAGTTTCTGCAGCCCTGCTATCAGGTTCTCAAGCGGTATCACTTTCCAGTCAGTGCCTATCACGAGAAGGTAATCGCAGACTTTGCCAAGTTCAAGCGCGAACTCCTCATATTTCTTATTTTGTATGATAACATATCCTGCAATTGTCTTTCCTTCGCCGGAAAGCCGACTTGCCTTTAATATGTCGCCAGAATGCTCGAAATCCGCAGGCAGTTTCTTGGTCCCGTCGCCTTCGCCGCCTTTGCCCACAAGTATTATATCAGCATCAATATCCGGCGCTGCGATCCTGATATTGCCCAGGTTCCTTACGGTCTTTATATCATCAAGATTCAAAACAATGCAGTCCGCGCCTGATTCAAGCCCTGTGGTAATGCGTGGTTTATTTTCTTCCCACGTCCCTTCATCAGCCTTGATCCAGACTGTTTTATCTTTGTTCACTTGAGAGCCTCCATAGCATCCTCAACGCTTGCTCCTTTGTGAACGACCAGAGTCAGGGCTCGGGTCATCGCAGTGGGGTTTTCATGCTGGAAGACGTTCCTGCCAATGGCAACACCGCGTCCTCCGGCATCTACCGCAGCGCGTACCATTGCAAGGAATTCTTCATCCGTATTGGTTTTGGGACCGCCTGCCATTACAACAGGTACTGGACAGCCGTCAACCACAGCCCTGAACGTATCTATATCGCCTGTAAAATTTGTCTTAATGATATCTGCGCCCAGTTCTGCGCCAACGCGAGCAACATGCGCCACAAGTTCAGCATCATTGGAGTTCTTAATATCTTTCCCGCGCGGATACATCATAGCTATAAGCGGCATTCCCCAGAAATCACAAAATTCAGCCACATCGCCAAGTTTCTTTAGTTGTTTGGATTCTGTCACTGAACCTATATTTACATGCACGCTCACAGCATCGGCGCCCATTTTGATCGCTTCCTCTACAGTGCATACCTGCACCTTGTCGTTGGGGTCAGGTCCAAGCGACGTTGATGCGCTCATATGTATGATAAGCCCGATATCGCGCCCGTAGCCGCGATGACCGTGTTTTGCCATACCTTTTTGCAGGAGGACGGCGTTTGCCCCGCCATCTGCTACCCTGTTCACCATTTCAGCAAGGTTTACGATCCCCCTTACCGGTCCCATGGAAATCCCATGGTCCATTGGGATTATTACCATATTCCTGCTTTCCCTGTCCATTATCCTTTCAAGCCTAATTTTTTTACCTATTTCAGACAATTAATTCACCTTCGTAATAAATCTTGTGTTAGTGTGTGACACACTAACACAGTAATTGCTGTATATATAATTAACGCAAAACCGTGACAATATACACTCGATTCAATAACTGGAAGAACGATTCTTGCAGAAGTCTATCTGGTATTAATTGATGATGCTTTAATGACTTTACATGCCAGCAATGAACCGACCCTTCTGCACAGTTCAAATTCTTTTTCCCCTGGCATTCTCTTTATATATAGATCCTTTATCATCTCCAACCCACAGGAAGTCAGTATCCTGTTGATCTCATCAGTTGCTTCAAAGCTCCACCCGTATGAACCGAATGAAAGACCAAGTTTTCCAGAGAGGGCATAGAAAGGTATATGTAATAATTATTTTAATCATATACCGAGGGACAATGAAAATTGAAGGATGAATCTAGAATGAGGGATACTATGAAAACTATTATAATATTTGGTGTAATTTTGTTGGTTCTTGTGAGCCTGGTAATCCCGGCGCTATCACAAAATGAAACGACCCCGGTTGAAACGACAACAGCCCCAACGGTGACAGCAACTACTGTTGTACCCACAGCTACTGCCGCAGTAACGCCTGGAAAATTCCGCGTGGGCCCTTCCGTTACGCTAAGACCTGTGATCGAAATGATAGAAACCAACCAGGATGGAATTGTTGAATTGTTCATGAACAACCCATCTTTGAACGATGTAACGCTGAACGTGGATGCGCGAGTCAGTGTACCAAGCGGCATACATGTTTACGGTGAAAGTTTCGGACAGGGAGCAGGTGCAGGTGTGGTAGCCGGAACATTCAGTGTCCCACCAGGAACCTCAAGAACTATAATTCTTACTGTAAAAGCAGATAAATCAGCAAGGATCGGTTCACATTCTATCATGTTTACAGGATTATATTGGCCTGGTGAGGATAAAGACAATTTCCAGCCTTTGAGCCTTACGTACTCTGTGACTGTCAAGGAACCATCAAAGAATCCAGATAATGCTGAACCTTCAACTCCCGAAAAAGGAGAAGAGAAGACAAAAACACAAATACCTGGATTTAGCGCATTACTTGCGATTTTTGGTGTATTGACAATAGCACGTCTGCTATCAAGGAAAATATAAATAAACATACCAGTATCCAAAACGAGTCAGGCATATCGATAATATCGATTGATATGTCTGCTTGATTTTATAGAAAGGAGTCGTGAAAAAACCAGATATTCAAGGCTTTTACCTGGCTGATAAGGAAGCTTTATGAGAACAAAATGAAGAAAATATATTTTTTATTTGTAATCTTCATATTATTAGCTAATAATGCTTCAGCTAAAGTGTTCACAAATTATGGAAATGATTTTAATATAGAACAGCCAGCAGGCTGGGCAGTTGTCCAGGAACCTGACGGAAGAGATCAGAAATTCACCAGCCAGACAGGCAAGGCATGGGCGAGGGTCGTTGTTGCACCTTCAGAAGGAATGACCCTCACAGAAATAGTAGAATCCAGAAAAGAATATCTGAACAGCATTGATATTTATCCTCATAGTGAAAAAGAGATCACCATCAGCGGAACGAGAGGCGTAGAGTTAATATTTACTGAATGGTATAATCAAAGAGATTATAAAGAGAGTCAGACACTCGTTCTCTCTGGTGACAAATATTACATATTAACATTTGGTGCGCGGGTGAATGATTATACTTTTTATTCAGAGGACTTTGACAGGCTCCTCAATTCATTCAAACTCCTGAGAACCACCCAGAGCCCTAAAGTTACATTTCCGAGCCCAACTCCGGTAGAAACTGACAAAGAACTATCAGCAAGTGTATCGCTTCACAGAGAGAAAACAAACGTGGTAGTAGGGGAGGATGTTCTGTTAAAATTGTCAGTGGTGAATCTGATTACAAAACCTGTCATGAATGTTCAGGTAATTATTAAACCCCCTTCGGGTATGTCTGTCACTTCATCGGAATTCAGTCAGAGCGGAGCCGGGCAATATACATCAACATACAAGCTTGAACCTGGCGCAAACAGAGATATTGAATTGAGATTGAAGCCCAATGAAAAAGGCAATTTTATTGTTGAAGGATGGGTTATATATTATTTCGGCGACGATATTACTTCAAAAAAAGATGTAATTTTGAAGGAACCCATAACTGTAAGGCTTCCGGGGGAAATCACAACAACGATCAGCCCGGATGGCGGAGAGAAATCAGATGGTTCGTCTGCAATTTTTGGATTTATAATCATAATTGCGATCATTTTTACTGCATATACAATTTTTAATAAAGCAGCCAAAACATTTAAAAATATTTCTGCAAAAGGTAAAACCCGATCGTCAGTCGAAGTTCATACATCAGAGGTCAATAGATCGCCGTCTCAATATATTCAGAATGAGTCCAGGGAAGAACCTGAGGCAGAGTCCGCGGAAGAGACTGCCAGAGAGCCTGAAGAGGAACCTGCAAGAATTGAGCATAAGATCGAAAAAGTATCAGCGTTCGAAACTGAGAAAAGAAAACAGCATAATATTTTGCCGTTTGAGGAACTGGATAGCGAAACCAGGAACTACGTGAGTTCAGGGTCAAATACCGCAATTTCAATGCTTGACGCTGAGATAGCAAAAGCCCAGAGCGATGTTTTGATGGCTCAGGCAGCGATAAAGAAAGATGAGGAGGTCCTTGCCAAACTGGGTAACAGGCTTGTAAATAAAGAGATTTCGGACCAGACATATAATGATCTGAAAAATAAGTATATGAGAAAGATCTCCACATCAAAAGGCACAGTCACCAAACTTGAAAGCAGTGCAGCGCGACTGAAAAATATTCGTTCATTTATTCAGGAAAAGGGGAAATATTATGAGTAGTTTAGAACTGGAGAATAATTCAACCAGAAATAATAATAAACTCCATGTTTGAGTTGGTCTTATGAAACAAATAAAATTAGCCATTCTGATCATTTTGCTGATTCTCCTTGTTAATACAGCTTCTGCTCCAGCGAATAATTACGTTCCTATTACTCTGGCGCCTGGGGATGAAATGACCGAGACTCTGAGTTATAAGGTGGATTATAAACGCGCATTTGCCACAGCTGACGCTTCTGGCAGTGCTGCATTATGGGTCTTACCAAGACGCATAGATTTCGGTGTGATAGATCCCGGAGAAACAATTGAAAGGGATTATTCGATAAATATTCCCAGGAGCCAGAAACCTGGATATTATGAGGTAATATGGAAATTCAGCTGCAAAAATACGGATGGTTCGGCCTGTTCATCCGCTGGTAATGTAGTGCTTCAAATCACTGTAAAGGCAAATACTGCACCAACATCTTCAGGAGCTGAATATGAATATCTTACAATAAAGCAGGGAGAGGAAACAAGTAAATATTTATCTTATTCAGCCAGGAACGATGAATACGGCTTATCTGCCTGGGCTGTCGCTTCGGGTAGTGCGGCCTCATGGGTCACCCCAGGGCGAATAGATTTCGGGGTATTAGGTGCGGGAGAGTCCAGAAATGAATATTACACTATTACAATTCCGAATAATCAAAGACCCGGTAATTATGAACTTAAATGGACATGGGGGTGCGGATACAAATCAGAAAAATCCTGCCAGCCACTTACAACGAGCAATGTATATAAGATAACAGTAGAGGCAGGGAGAATACCAATATACACACCAGCATCAGGATCAACGGACTCAGATATTGCTGCTGGTATTTTCGTTTTGATATTCGTTCTGGTATTTTTTATTGTCGGGATATATATTCTCGTCTGGGTAGTAAAAGATGCTAATAAAAGGGGAATAAGCGGAGCACTGTGGGGAATTTTAGTATTCTTTTTAGGTATTATTGGTTTGATTCTATATTTTATTGTTAGACCAAAAGGGAATATTGTATCATGCAATTATTGTGGAAAACAAAAATTAGAAACACTGGCTCAATGTCCGCATTGCAAGAAATCCCTGACTCCTGACTTCAGACCTGCTCCTGCGCCCATGACAGCTCCACGTCCTGTTACACCTGTTAGACCTGAAGCTGCTATTGATGATTTGAAAAAACAAAAAGAAAAGCTCAACAGGATCAAGGCACTTCTTGAAAAACTGGATGAGAGGCTTGCGCAGGGCGATATAACCGAAGGCAGATACAAGGAATTATCTGAGCAATATAGGGAAGAGGCTGAGAAATTGAAGAATATGATAACTGAGAAAGAGCTTTTGAAAGAGGTCGGGCTCTAAGACAGATGAAAACTATAATGTAATGAGATCAGGATTATCATGACACTGGATAAACAGAATGAAATGGAAGATATCAAATCGCACAAAGATAAGATCAAAAAGATCAAAACGCTCCTTGACAAACTGGATGAAAGGCTTGCATGCGGTGAAATTACTGAGTCTCGATACATGGAATTGTGCGACCGATATAAAGCCGAGGCTGAAAAACTAAAGGACCATTTGACAGAGCAGGAGATTATGCAGGAAGTCGGGCTCGAAGCCGGGAAGGATGAAGCGGCTGATTATCGAGTAGAAGAGCCCGAAACGGAAGTTGTCGTGCAGCGCAATACAAAATATTGTTCAAATTGCGGCAACCTGATAGATGAAATGGCAGAGATATGTCCCAGATGCGGTGTGAGGGTCATGTTCCCGCAGGTGTACCGGCAGACAAAAAGCGGAGGTCTTGCTGCTTTACTGAGCGCCATTATCCCTGGTCTTGGTCAGATATATTGCGGCAGGGGGATGAGAGGCGCAGGGTTTTTTATATTGAATTTCTTCTTTCTATTACTTATTGGAGCAGCAGCAGAGGATAGCCCGAATTCTGATGACCCGGGAATTCTATTTTTAATAATGATCCTGATCTGGATATGGAACATTTTTGATGCCAATAAAATTGCAAATAAAACAAATCAAGTATAAAATATAAGCCTCGGGAGGGATTTGAACCCTCGACCTAGAGATTACAAATCTCTCGCTCTGCCAGGCTGAGCCACCAAGGCTTAATGCGAACTTTGGCCTTAAAGGATTGATGGAAATTTAAAAGCTTCGGTCATCAATCCTCGTCAGCAAATTTTTTATCAGACGTCTCAACAAGCAAACCCTGAATTATCACTGCATATGCAGGTCTTGCTATTACGACGCCTATAAGCACACCGACAATGGTAATTATGGCAAAACCCTTGAGTGCGCCAAAACCCATGATCAGAAGCGGAGACATGGCTATGATCACAGTGGCTGCGGCTGCCATTATGATGGCGAATGCCTTTGTCAGCCTTGACTTATAAACTTTATCAGGCGGCATTGCGCCTCCGGCTAGCACCTCATCAGTTATGATGATCAGATGGTCAATACCTGTTCCTATGACGGCTATGATACCTGTGATAGTTGGCAGGTCAAGCTGGAAACCCACAATTGCTGTGAAACCCAGAATGATAAGGACTTCGCTGAATGAAGTGACAAGCATGGGGATAATAATATTGGGCTGTCTGTACCTTAAATAAATAGCAAATGCTACTATTATAAGAGCTATTATTCCAGCAAAAGCCACCTGTTCCTTAAATTTCTCACCGAGTTCTGCTGAGACCTGGCCTGAGCCTATAACTTCTACATTGACAGGAAGCGCCCCCGCACTCAGATGGATCTGAAGCTCTCTTGCCTTCTTCTCTCCTTCAGTGCCCTGACCCGTGTTCGCAACAAGGGTCTTCACTGGTACGCTCTGGATATTCTTTGCAAGATCACGAGCAAGAGCCGCATCGAAAACAAGTTTATCATCAAGGTACATGCTCAGGTAATGCGCCTCAGGATTTGTCACAGCCCCGTACTGGATGGCTGCATCACGCAGGGCTTGCGCGCCCTCATCGCTAAGTTCAAAAGGCACACCCCATGTTTCAACTTTTTCAGATGAACCCGCAACCCTTACGGATTCCTTCTGGATAGGGTCTACTTTTCTGATCTCTGTTCCATATAGAACATGAACTGTATCATTTCCCTGCACCTGTATCCGTATCTCGAATTTTCCGGGTTTTGCTGCGATCTCCCGTGCTGTTGTCATGTCCATGCCGGCAAGATCTACCATAATATAATTATCCCCTACAGTCCTGATCGGGATTTCTTTGAACCCTGCGGTGTTTAATTTATCTTCAAGTATCTTTTTAGTTAATTCAAGCGTTTCAACGCTGACACCTACCCTGAAAGGGGGTATAACTTTTCCACCCACCTGTTTTAAGGAGTCTTCCAATTCCTCCTGTGTCATAGCTTTTCTTATTTCCACCGTTATAAACCTGCCCGTGATAGGGATGACCTCTGCGTTCAGGTTGTTCTCCAGATATTTCTTGATCAAATATTCTTTACTGGTTTGCAGCGTGATTCTCGTCCCGCCGTCAGCGCCTTTTGAAAC
>CBFFLL010000016.1:7770-12655 GCA_965642175.1 Candidatus Methanoperedens nitratireducens
CCATGGCGTCTATCGTCTTTTTATCTGTGTCCTTTGAGGTGGTGAATGTGACAGATCCCTCTGCAACTTCATCAAGCCTTATTGCAGGGTCATTGAGAAGTCTTCCGAAATCGGCCTGTATTATCTTCCCTTCATCCGCATCCACCTGCGCTACAACACCCTGAAGCTGTAGCTGCAGCCAGGAACCCCCTTCAAGGTCAAGACCGTACTTAAGATTAGTATCGAATTTACCGTCAGAATATGAGGGCATTATGACTATAAGTGAACCCAGAATAACTGCTATGAACAATATAACACGCGCGTTTTTGTAAAAAGGTTCCTGTTCGTTCATGCTGTTTGCCTCCTCTTTTTGGGTTTTTCAATATGTTTCTGCTTTACCTTACCTTTCTCCATGTACCACTTAAGGATGCCAAGGTTAGTAGTCCAGGTGTTAACGATATCTGCAATAAGACCGAAAATAAGCACCATTGAAATGTCCCTTATTATATCGATACGGGTAAATGAAGAAATAATATAAGAACCCGATGATACCAGATATAATGCAACAAGGGCAGCGAGCGTGGTCAATGTCATTGTCAATCCTGTTAACATAGCCCCTTTTATTTTATCGTTAAGCTCTCCCTTGCGCTTGAGAAGCCGTGTAGTCAAGAGGATGTCAGTATCAACTGAATATCCGATAAGCATAAGGAGACCAGCCACTGTCCCAAGAGACAGGAGTACTCCGAACACGTTCATCATCGCAGCCGCGAAAGCGATATCAGCAAAAGCCGAAATCACTACGGCCATGGAGGGAATGAAAGTCCTGAATATTATATAAACTACGATCGCCATCCCCAGAAAAGATAGAATAATTGCATGGACCGCCTGTTCCTGAAGGGGTTTGCTGACCACTTCCCCCATTTGCCTTATCTCAACATTGGTATATTCTGAATTCACTTTTTTTGTCAGTTCTCCGTGAACTGATTCGGTCATTGTACCGAACTGAACCATTTTACGATCCTGTCCCCCGTATTCCCTTGCCTGGGTCACAGGATAACCCTGGAATTCAGCTTTCAGTTCATCCGGGGTTTTTAAGCTGTCAAAAATAATCGCAGTACCACCTTTGAATTCCACCCCCAGTTCCACAGGCGAGCCTGTGGTCAGATATGTATAGCTCAAAATAGAAAGTGATAAGAACAGAAGGATCGCAGGAACGATGATCATCTGTTTTAAAGTAACGTTTTTAACATACGCTTCAATGGTTTTTTCAATACTCAGTGTCATGACAATCTCCTTCCAATAATTCAGAACTGACTTAAATTATAGCACAACATATTTACCTTTTGCTATGACGATTCGGTAAATATTTATCGTTTGCTGCGTATTAAACGCTGAATGCGACCCACACTTGATGAATACTTCATGGAAATTGCCAGTATCGTGGCAAAGCGCTCAACATGCCTGCGCAATCAGGTTGGGGCTGTTATAGTAAAGGAAAAAAGGATACTTTCAACCGGTTATAATGGCGCGCCGCGAAACCTGGAACACTGCCTTGATACCGGATGCATACGACAGCAGAACAACATCGCATCAGGAACCAGACATGAACTGTGCAGAGCTGTCCATGCAGAGCAGAACGCCATAATCCAGGCGGCGATCCACGGTGTCAGCATAGAGAATTCGACAGTCTATTGTACCCACCAACCCTGTATCCTTTGTGCAAAAATGTTGATAAATGCTAACGTAAATAAAATTGTTTACGGGACAGTGTATCCGGACACGCAAGCCCTGAACTTTTTCGAGAAAGCAGGTGTTGAGGTCAAACAACTGACATTGAATAATCCTGAGGAACATGATTGATGTCATAATATACGTTATTGGGACAGTAATACTGGCAATGTGGTTAATGATTCCCGCTTATATATCCAATCCCATGGCAGTGGTGTTCGGGGGCGGAACACCAATCGATAGGGGTATGAAATGGACTGACGGACAGCGCATACTCGGGGACGGGAAGACAATACGGGGACTTATCGGCGGTACGGCTTGCGGGATCGTTGCAGGTATTTTGCAGATATATATTGCGTCATATTTTGCATCCGCGTTCAGTATTCTGATAATCCCAACAATGACTGCTGTAATAACTCTCTCGTTCGGCGCTTTGCTTGGTGATCTGATAAAAAGTTTTTTCAAAAGGAGAATTGGTTTCGTGCGAGGGGCAGAACTCCCTCTTATCGACCAGCTTGATTTCGTGGCTGGGGCATGGCTCCTGACATATATCTTTGACCCTGTGTGGTTCACTGAGAATTTCATATCATCACCCTCGATAATCGTTACAGTACTTATTCTCACTCCAATACTACATCGCTTAACCAACATTTTCGGATATAGCATAAAATTGAAAAAGGAGCCTTGGTAGATGAAACCTCTTGCAGACGCCCTGAAAGAATGTGGGGCCATCAAATTTGGTGATTTCATGCTGGCATCAGGTAAGAAAAGCAGCTATTATGTGGATATCAAAAAAGCCAGCACAAATCCGGAATTATTGAAATTGATAGCTTCCAGGGTTTCAGAAATAATGAAACTTCATTCCATCAAGCCAGATTACATTGGCGGCGTCGCTCTCGGTGGCGTGCCAATTGCAGTATCCGTCTCACTGGAAACAGGATTGCCCCTTTTGATGATAAGAAAAGAAACAAAAGATTACGGTACAAAGGGGCAGATAGTGGGCGATATTCTACCTGGCAGGGAAGTGATACTGGTGGAGGATGTCACAACCACAGGCGGGTCTGTGATAAAAGCCATACATGCATTGAGGGGTGAAGGACTTGTAATTCACCGCGTTATAACTGTAGTGGACCGCGAAGAAGGAGCCTCAGGAATTCTGGCTTCTAACGAAGTTGAACTCATACCGCTTGTTCGAATGAGCGAACTGCTTGAAAAATAAAAAAAGATCAGATGATCGCTTTCAGCAGGTCCTTGTCCCGAAGAAGACCAAGGAGGTTCCTTGAACTTGTTATTACAGGGATCTGGTCTAATCTCTTACGCCTCATTTTCTTGGCGCATTCACTGACCGGGAAACTTGATACAGTAGTCTCTGGTTCACCCTTGAACTTTATGATATCTTTTACAGGATAATTTGGCAGCTTGATCTTGGAAACGCTATAATAAAGGCTCATTGTATCGCGGAGAGATTCCCATGTCCATGCATCGTCATCCGACCCGGAAGACATATTTGAAACCTCTGTACGGTCCTCAATTATACTTGCACCTATCAGATCCTTATCTGAAGCCACACCAACAAGAGCCAGGTTCGAATCCAGTATGGGAACTGCCTTTACATCAGCCAGTTCCATAATAGCCCCCACCACCGTGATAGGGGTTTCGCTCCAGACCGAGACCACATGGTTCCCTAAATAATCGCTTATTGGAGCAGTGATATTCATCTTTGCTATTGCTCCTACTATATCCGCTATGGTTAAAATACCCAGAAGCTTGTTATTTTCAACAACCGGAAGACGCCTGATATTATTTTCCAGTATCAAACGGGCGGCTTCAGCTATCGATTTACCAGTCGAGATCGTTACCGGGTTTCGTGTCATTATTAACGCTATCTGCTCTTCTTCCGGGTTCTTCAGTAGATCAGTCCTTGTAACAATACCAAGCAGTTCCCCATTTTTTACTATTGGAACGCCGGAGATATGTTTTGTTTTTAATATTTCAAGGACTTCGTCCCTTGAACCTGGAATCGAGGCAGATGCAACCTCTCTGATCATCACATCTTCAACAAAAATGTTTTCTGGCGAATCGACCATTTTTCGTCTCCTTTTTTTATTTTTTTCCGCGAACTACAAGTACAGGTATTTTTGAGGTACGCACGATTTTTTCGGCAACACTTCCAAGCAGGAATCTATCAAGACCGCTTTTTCCCAGAGTACCCATTACAATAAGGTTTATGGAATTCTTTTCAGCGTATTTTATTATTTCCTCAGCAGGATGCCCTTCAACCGTAAGCCTTTCGACTGCCAGCCCTTCTGCTTCAGCTTTATCTGCTGCATATCTGGTAGCTTCATCTCCTTCCTGTTTCAGGAGCGCATACATGCTTTCCCACGCCGCATCCATTGGTATCGAAGCAAATGCTGCCGTGTCTATCACATATAAAACATGAAGGTTTGCCTGCGTGTTCTTTGCCAGTTCTATTCCATAATCTATCGAATTCTTCGTGTACTCTGACCCATCTGTTGCTATCAGTATTGTTTTGAACAATTTGCTTGCCATAAAATATCTCCTTTACTAGATTATCCTGATAATGTCATCCGGTCTTGCACGTCTCACCAGGCTGCTTAATGGACTTCTTATTCCTTGCATATTGTCTGACTTTTTATTTAAAATCATCAGTCTTGCCTTTTTCCCCGTTTTTATGGAGCCCAGTTCTTTATCTAATCCGGCTATTTTTGCTCCATTAAGTGTGCACAGTTTAAATACTTGCCTGTCATCGTAAATAGCCGTCCTGGCGAGAAATTCCATCTCAGAGAACATATTTACTGAATTAAGCATCACGTTGTCAGTTCCTGCCGCCACAAGTATGCCTTCATCCAGCATTTTCTTTATTGGCGGGAGCCCTGACCCTGTAATGAAATTCGAACGCAGACAGACCACAACAGGGATCTGCTCTTCTTTTATCAATTTAATCTCTCTTTTTTCCGCATGGATCATATGTATCAAAAGATCGGGTTCAAGCCCAATAGCGGGCAGGATATCATCGGAATTTCTTTCTCCTGCATGGATGGCGAACTTTTTTCCTTTTCTTTTTGTGTTCAGGACAATTTTCCGAATTATATCCATTTCAAGGTCGCTGGTACTGCTAAGGCCCGTCCCTTCGCAGGAATCAAGATAACTCATATCA
>CBFFLL010000016.1:12665-19032 GCA_965642175.1 Candidatus Methanoperedens nitratireducens
GTTCGAAGCCTCCTTGAGAGCTTTCACCCCGGCCGACCCACTCTCCCTAAAATCCAAAAAGGCGCATGTTCCGGTTCTTATCATGTCATGGATGGTGGCTTTCATGGCAGCAATGAGATCATCCCTTGATGTCTGTGCAAGGATCCTGTGCTTTAACCCGTTCGGAGGCTGAACAAGTTCAGCCAGCGGAAGATAAGGTGGATCTTTTATCACGGAGTCGCCTATGTGTGTGTGCGCATTCACGAAGCAGGGGGCTATTATAGTATCTGAATTGATCTTTTTCTCTTCTATCTCTTTTATTATACTATCTTCTATGGTGATGATACCGTCTACAGGTTCGAAGTCGTCGCCGTAGATTATGGTGCCCTGCAGGGTATGTTCCATATGTTCTAAACTGTTCTTAACATATTAGCGTTTTTCCATGTCAGGACTACACAATGTCAGGGTTGATACGAATACCTCTCCTCCTTCCACGGGTCAGCGCTGTTGCTGTACCCCCTTTCTTCCCAGAATCCGGGTTCCTGCTCCTCTGTAAACACCACACGTCTCACCCATTTGGCGCTCTTGTAAGCATATTTTTTCGGAACAATGAGCCTGAGAGGTCCCCCGTGTGCTGATTCAAGCGGCTTTCCGTCAAAAATATAAGCGGGGAGCTTGAGAAGTGCGTGGAGGAGGAGGCGCGGGTGGTGGGGGAAATATGGATAGGAGCGGAAATGGTGCAGAAATTAATTATCATGCCGTCTAAATCGGTTATATATATAAGCTAATAGAAATATGGTTTTAAGAACAATTATTGCTAAAAATCTCAAAATTTGAACGAGGTTATGTTATGTCCTATGTTAAAATCCAACGTAATGCCTTCCAGCCAATAGAGGATTTGATCAAGATCGGTTTGTATAAAAATGAGCAGGAAGCCATATCGGCGCTGGTGCATGATCAAGCAAGGTTCAAAGTGGAGCATTACACCAGGAAAATTAAGGAAATGGAAGAAAAATATAATATGGTTTTTCCTGAATTTGAAGACAGGATCAATGGGACTGCTAATAAAGAGATTTTTGAAGAATGGGACGATTATATTCTCTGGGAAAGTTATGTTAAAGCGCTTCAATACTGGGGCAAAATGGCATGACAGTGTCGCATATTATTGTGATACTTTCAGCCTGTGATCTTATTGATGACTTGAAGATCATTGAAATCAATGTAGAACCGCCAGTTCAATCTATAAAAGTGAGAGCACGACTCAAAAATGGTTTTTTGCTTAAGATAACTGAAAGCATTGGAGAGGATTTCAGGCGATATTCATATCATCTTCAGGATGGAGATTTTATTATTAAGCGGTGGGACAATGCTCCGCACTGGAAGGAGGTCAGTACATACCCTTTCCATGTACATATTAAAGATCAAGAAGCCCCTCTTGAATCAAAAGAGATGTTTGTGAGGGATGTTATTGAAGAACTAAAAAGATTAGTTCTCGAAAGTGAAAAAAGAGAGTTGGTGGAAGAGACAAAAGAAAAATTAGATATTAGAGAGCGGGACTTGAAAAATCTGGACAGGATTAAAAAAGGGCTTTGGAAAAAAGAAAAAACTTAGGTTGTAACATGGCACGCGCAAAATCTAATGAAAATGAGCCGGGAGTAATAGAATTGTCTCCCACCCTCCCCATCCTCGACAACCACATGCACCTCAACCCCTCAGGCCGCTGCCTCGATGCAGTCCGCGAGTTCTCCCGCGCCGGGGGCACCCACATCGTCCTCGTTTCCCTGCCGCCATGGTCTCTTGGCATCGAGATAAATGCGCCTGATGATTACAGGCAGGTTTTCGATAAAATCCTTAAAATAGCGCGGCGCGCAGAGGAAGCTGAGAAAGTAAAGGTGTTCGTAGTGCTTGGCGTGCATCCTGCCGAGATTACAAAATATTACGGGCGATTAGGACTGCCGCAAACAATTGAGATAATGAAAGGAGGGCTTGAAATAGCGCGCGAATATGTTGATAAAGGGCTTGCTGTAGGGCTAAAGTCCGGACGCCCTCATTATCCTGTGGAACCTAAGATATGGGATGCCTCCAACGATATTATGCGCCACAGCTTCACACTCGCAAAAGAAGCTGGCTGCGCTGTTCAGCTTCATACAGAAAGCTCCACTGAAGTTGGGCTTGCACAAATCGCAGGGATCGCCAGGGATGCGGGACTTGCACCGGAAAAGGTCGTCAAGCATTTCTCACCACCAATGATCAGTATATGTGAAAAAACAGGCATTTTCCCGAGCGTGCTGGCAGGTGAGGATGCCATAGAAAAAGCCCTATCAGAAGGCACGCGCTTCATGATGGAAACAGATTACATCGACGACCTGAAAAGACCGGGCTCGGTGCTTGGTCCAAAGACCGTTCCAAAGAGGACAAAACAACTTATCCCTGAATGGGGTGAAGATGTGTTCTGGAAGATACACAAAGAGAATCCCGAAAAAGTTTACGGCGTGGATATCAACATTTAGAGGTTTTATTTTAGTAGTTCCTCGATCTTTCTGGCTGCCTTTCGCAACTCTGAAATATTGTCCCCTATCTCGCCAACCTTGCCTGTCAGCGCTATCAAAAGCGCATGATTTCCTACAAGTATAGAAAAAACCCTGTGGTTTTCAGATCCAAATACTAGTATATCCACTTTTTCACCCGATAATTCCTCCATAGACTCGTCCGCGCGCTTGTAAGCTGCAGCGCTGTACGCTGCAAAGGTATCTTTGCTCCGGGCTGTGGACGCCATCGTCAGACCGTCAAGTGTAACGATAGCCGAAGCAAGAATATCAGAAGTAGAACGCTCCAGTTCAAGCAGTATGTTGAGATACAATTCAGCTTTTGTTACCATACATGTCCCTTGATAATTTTCTCAACATTTTTGTTAGCAGGTAAATCGAAATAATCGCAAATATTCCAAACAGCATCTCCACGACTTCACGGATAGAGTAAGGCACAGGCCAGCCCATCATTTCCAGTAATCCAAGAAGTTTCCACATGAATGCTGTATATGCCGAAAACTGGAAAAACATGAATACATTCACAAACCCGCCTGAAACACGCGTTCCCATCTTAAATGTGGTATATATGGTCACAGAACTCCCGATCATCCATACCAGACTTTCCATTAGATTCATAATATTTTTTATATCCTGGGTATTTGCCTCAATAAAATACAGGTAAAACATAAGGATCGGGAACATTGAAGCAAGAGCAACTGGGATGTATGTGGAAAACAAATAGGGTTTTTTCCTCATATATATCACGATAAAGAAAAAGATGAACGCAGAAGTCATAAAAATCGCCGACCATATCCCAAAGATGTAACGTAAGGAATTTATGACAGGGTTTGTGCTTAAATGCCCCAATTCTCGAATGCCAAAAAACAGGAAACCGAAGAATAAAAAAGACCAGGGCGTATACCCAACATTCCAAAATTTCCTGTACCTGTATGCTATTATCATGAGAGTAACAGACATCCACCAGAATAGATTCGAGAGTATTACGTGAAATCCTATATTTTCCTCAAGTCCATACAGTTCAAGCAAATCGCTCATGAAATAACATATTATAATCCCATAGATATAAATAATATCTCCCAAAAATTTTATTCCTCTAAAAAACATCAGTAATTTATATAGCCATCTTCTTAGAATTAAAACAACTCAATATGATCCGTGATTATCTTACCATCGATGATATCAGTATAAAGGGAAAAACTGTATTATGCAGGCTTGATTTGAATTCGCCTATGGACCCAAAGGGAATAATCCTTGACGACAGCAGGTTCAGAAGTCACATCACGACCTTAAAGGAGCTTGAAGAGTCCAGGGTGGTCATCCTGTCCCACCAGAGCCGTCCCGGAAAAAGCGATTTCACAACCATGGAACCGCACGCAAAGCTGTTATCAAAACTGATGCGCAGGAACGTTGATTATATAGACGACATTTTCGGTTCCCATGCAGTTGATTCGATCAAGAAAATGAACGATGGTGACATCATCCTTCTTGAGAACACCCGCTTCTACTCTGAAGAATCACTTGAGCGCATGCCGAAAGACCACACAACGACCCACATGGTAAAACGCCTTGCACCCATTTGCCACGTATTCATGAACGATGCTTTCTCGGTCTCGCACAGGTCTCACCTTTCCGTGACTGGTTTCACAGATGTACTTCCGAGCATCGCAGGAAGGGTAATGGAAAAAGAGATCGACTCACTTTCAAGGGGACTTTCATGCTCAGAACGCCCGTGCGTATATGTATTGGGTGGCGCAAAGGTGGATGATTCCATCAAAGTTACCAAAAACGTACTTGAAAGGGGCTGTGCGGACAGGGTTCTTGTCACGGGGGTCGTTGCTAACGTTTTTCTTGCCGCGTCTGGTGTAAATATCGGAAGCGCGAATTTGAACTTTATTCAAAAACAGGGATATTCAGGACAGATAGAAATTGCCCGCAACCTTCTTATGCGATTCAAGAAAAACATCGGGCTGCCCGTTGATGTAGCTCTGAATAAAGACGATGAGCGCGTGGAAGAAAAAGTCAGCAACCTGAACACCATGCTTTCCATCCACGACATCGGCATCGAGACAATGGTGAATTTTGCTCGCGAGATCAGCAGTGCAAAAACGGTCGTAATGAACGGACCCGCTGGTGTTTTTGAGAATGAGTCTTTTGCCCTGGGGACAAATGAACTCATAAAAGCCGGGACACGATCAGGTTTCTCGGTGGTCGGTGGGGGTCATATTGCAGCCGCTGCAGAGCGGCTTGGGGTCTCGAACAAGTTCTCTCACGTAAGCACAGGGGGCGGAGCCTGCATCGATTTCCTTGCAGGTGAAAAACTGCCAGGCATAGAGGCTTTGAAGGATGCTGCTGTGAAGTTCAGGCAAAAATAATATTTATCAATTGTTCTTTTTCCTGAACTCTATTTCATCCTTTTTCACATCCACTTCCACATTGTCTCCTTCCACGAACTCTTTATTAAGTATCTTCATCGCCAGCGGGTCAAGTATCCTGTGCTGTATCGTGCGCTTGATGGGACGCGCCCCGAATTGTGGATCATAACCTGCTTTTGCAATGAAATCCCTTGCTTTTTGTGTCAGATTGATGGTAATCTTCCTTTCTGAAAGCCGTTTGCTCAGTATTACAAACTGGATGTCCACAATCTTCATTATTTCGGGGAGTTTTAGAGAGTGGAAGATAATTATCTCATCAAGCCTGTTCAGGAATTCCGGCTTGAAATTCTTGTGCACCATATCCATGACCTTTTCCCTCATCTCTTCTTCTTTCTCCCCGAGTTCGAATATCCACTGGCTCCCGATGTTAGAGGTCATTATTATTACTGTGTTCTTGAAATCCACAGTGCGCCCATGCCCGTCCGTGAGCCTGCCGTCGTCGAGTATCTGGAGCAGGAGGTTGAATACATCTGGATGCGCTTTCTCGATCTCATCAAAAAGGATGACGGCATACGGGCGCCGCCTCACAGCTTCAGTGAGCTGCCCGCCTTCCTCATAGCCAACGTATCCGGGCGGCGCGCCAATGAGCCTTGCCACGGTGTGTTTTTCCATGTATTCGCTCATGTCAATTCGTATCATCGCCGCTTCGTCATCGAACAAAAACTCTGCAAGCGCGCGCCCAAGTTCCGTTTTACCAACGCCAGTCGGACCGAGGAACATGAAAGAGCCTATGGGACGTTTCGGGTCAGATATCCCTGCGCGTCCGCGCCTGACGGCGTTGGCAACTGCGATAACAGCTTCTTCCTGCCCCACAACACGCGCTTTTATCCGCTCTTCCATGTGAACGAGTTTTTGCATCTCGCCTTCCAGCATCCTGCTCACTGGAACATGGGTCCATCTTGATACGACCTCGGCTATATCCTCCTCGTCCACTTCTTCCTTGAGCATTTTCATATCTTTTTGGAGTTCAATGAGTTTTTTATTCTCCTCATCGATCTTCTTCTGTAAATTTATCAATACACCGTACCTGAGTTCTGACGCTTTTTCAAGATCGCCTTCAACCTCAGCTTTTTCTGAATCAATGCGCGTTTTTTCGATATCGCCTTTTATCTTTCGTATTTTCTGGATGGCGTCCTTTTCAAGCTGCCAGTGGGCTTTCATTGAACTGCCCTTCTCTTTCAGGTCAGAAAGTTCCTTATCTATTTTTTCAAGGCGTTCTTTAGAGTATTCGTCCTTTTCCTTTTTTACTGCCTGCTTTTCGATCTCAAGCTGCCTTATCTTTCTCTCGATATCATCAAGCACAGCCGGCATGCTGTCGATCTCCATCCGAAGCTTTGACGCTGCCTCGTCTATGAGGTCGATGGCTTTGTCGGGAAGGAAGCGGTCTGTTATGTATCTATGCGAGAG
>CBFFLL010000016.1:19042-23561 GCA_965642175.1 Candidatus Methanoperedens nitratireducens
ATGGCGGCGTCCTGTATCCGGACACCGTGATGCACCTCGTATTTTTCTTTGAGACCGCGCAGAATGGATATGGTCTCATCTACTGTGGGTTCACCCACAAGCACGGGCTGGAAACGGCGCTCAAGCGCAGCATCTTTTTCGATGTATTTGCGATATTCGTTAAGAGTCGTCGCTCCCACGCAGCGCAGGTCTCCTCTCGCAAGAGCTGGTTTCAGGAGATTGGAGGCATCCATCGCCCCTTCAGCCGCGCCCGCGCCCACTACTGTATGAAGTTCGTCAATGAATAGAATGACTTTACCTTCCGAATCCTGCACTTCTTTTATCACTGCCTTGAGGCGCTCCTCGAACTCGCCCCTGAACTTGGTGCCAGCAACTAGAGAGCCCATGTCAAGCGCCACTACTTTTTTATCCTTTATGGGCTCGGGCACGTCTCCCATGAATATGCGAAGCGCCAGCCCTTCTGCAATTGCTGTTTTTCCCACGCCGGGCTCGCCTATGAGCACGGGGTTGTTCTTGGTGCGCCGTGAGAGCACCTGGAGCACGCGCCGGATCTCGTTGTCCCTGCCAATTACTGGGTCGAGCTTGCCGCGGGAGGCTAGTTCTGTGAGGTCCCGACCGTATTTTTTGAGAGCCTCGTATTTTGCCTCAGGATTCTGGTCTGTGACGCGGGATGAGCCTCTTACTTCCTTAAGGGCTTTCATGAGTGCGTCCTTTGACGAGCCGTTCCCTTTCAGGATGCGCGCCGAGATGCCATTTTTCTCATCCGCGATGGCAAGAAGCAGATGTTCGCTGCTGAGATATTCATCGCGCAGGTCCTTCATCTCATTAAATGCAGCCTCGACGACATTGTTCAGCCTTGAGGAAACGTAAACCTGACCTGCCCCGGCGCCTTCCACGCGCGGGAGTTTGTCGATTTCTTCTTCAAGCGCTGATATTATTCCTGCTGTGTTTGCGCCAATTTTCTGGAGAAGCTGGAGGGTCAGACCTTCCTTCTGGTTGATGAGGGCGAAGAGCAGGTGCTCAACTTCGATCTGCTGCTGGTTCCTGTCAAGTGCTATGCTCTGGGCTTCCTGAAATGCTTCCTGGGCTTTTATTGTGAAACGATCGAATCGGATTGGCATGTTAGTTGTATCTCCCTGAGGTTTTAATTGGTGGAGGAGGGATTAAAAGGTTGCTTTTTGGATTAGACGTATAGCATATTTTCAACCCACTTTCGCAATTTCTGGGCATGAAAACCAATGATCTCATCTCTGACTTTTTCGTTTGAGATGATATCCTCAAGGAGAGTCTCATCGTCTCTTGCTTTCGCCAGAAGAAGCTCTGCTCTCTCAAGCGGATCCATAAACCACCTTCCCTTCAACAGCCGCTTCGTAAATGATTGTTCCAGGCGCATCCTTCCAATCATTATATGATTTTTCACTGACGACAAGCACATCCACAGGTATTCGAAGAGGACTTAACACATCCCGAAGGCGCACGGTCTCCATCCTGCGAGCTTTTATTTCTTTCTTAAATATATATAGTTCAATATGTTTACACCAAATATCAGCTTCGAGAGGAGGGCATCGAGGATTTCAGCGAGAATGTCCGATTTCCCAATATCATGATAACATGCCGCCGTAGAAAATAGAAAAAGCTCAATAGGTGTGAAGAAGTTAGATTTCTGATCATCAGGGATAAGCTTACCCAGAATGATCAAAACCGAAATACAGCTTCCCGGCGATCTTTTATACTCGCTGGGAATTGATAATGCCCACATGGGCTATTTTATAAAAAAGAACTTCCTTCTGGAACTGTACAGGGAAGATAAAATATCCCTGGGGAAGATGGCGGCTTTACTGGGATTGAGCAGGATAGAAATGCTGGGGATCATGAAAGATTCAAAAATCCCTTTAAATTATGGTGTTTCAGAGCTGGATGAGGACATGAAGACCGCGGGAAAAATTGGAATATTGAATGAAAGTTCGGGGAGATATCGATACCTGAAGTAGTCTATGAAGAAATTACGTCAAATGACCTGAAAGGCTCTAATGAGGTAAGAAATGCAGACTGGATCAAGGGCTGCCTCAATGCATGATATAAATGTTATGGGAACACTTGGTTTTCTGAAAATAATGCATAAAAAAGGCAGAATAAGAAATTTAAAAAGTGTCCTGGAAAATCTCAAAAAGCAAGGATTATGGATGAATGAGGATCTGTATAAGTTGATGCTTGAAGATTAATCGTTCATTACATCCCATTAATACGATTTTTCAAGTCTATTGAGCGCCTCCTTGCTGATTTTTTTTATTCTATCCTAATTTCATTCCGGTCTTCATCCGCAAGTATTCGCAAACCTACAACATCTTCAATCCGGTTGGGTATGGTGGCACTCCTTATATGATGCCTCTTTCTTTTTATCTATGAACCGGTTTGAATAGTTCGGGACATATTTAATAATATTCCGTATTTGTAATTAACATCCCCTGTAACGGGCAGACCTGCCCCTTCCGCAACCTTAATTAATACAGTAAAATATATAACTATTGCACTGAGTAGGTGCATAATGGTAGAGACACAGGAGATTCTGGATATATTAGAGGGTTACGATAAAGACGAGCTTGCAATAACCACTGTCTGCTCGCACAGCAGCCTCCAGCTTTTTGATGGAGCAAGGAAAGAAGGTTTCCGGACGATCGGTATCTGCATAGGCGCGCCGCCAAAATTTTACGATGCATTCCCGAAAGCAAAACCTGACGAATTTTTCATAGTAAAGAATTACAAGGATATCCTTTCAAAAGCAAAAGAACTGGCTACAAAGAACGCCATAATTATACCGCATGGTTCTTTCGTGGAGTACCTCGGGGCTGAGAATTTCCAGACGCTGCGCCTCCCCACGTACGGCAACCGCCGCGTGCTTGAATGGGAATCAGACAGGGAAATGAGCAGGAAGTGGCTGGAGTCTGCGGGAATAAAAATGCCCAGGCAGATAAAGAACCCGGAGGATATCGATTCGCCAATGATGGTTAAGTACTACGGCGCCAAGGGCGGCATGGGTTTTTTTGTTGTGAAGAATTATTCAGACTTCAAGAAGAGGATAAATCCCACTGAAAAATATACGATACAGGAATTCGTGCTTGGAACGCGTTATTACATGCATTATTTTTATTCACCTATAAAGCAGGACGGCTACGCGCTGAGCAAAGGGACGCTTGAACTCCTTGGCATTGATAGGCGCGTTGAGTCCAATGCTGATGAGATATTCAGGATAGGCTCACCGACCGAACTGGCAGAGGCTGAGATATACCCAACCTTTGTAGTGACAGGCAATATTCCGCTTATAGTGAGAGAATCGCTACTTCCAAGGATATTTGATATGGGTGAACGGGTAGTTGAGAAATCGCTTGAACTGTTCGGGGGAATGATAGGCCCGTTCTGTCTTGAGGCAGTAGTGACGGACACACTTGAGTTGAAAGTATTTGAGATATCGGCACGCATTGTCGCAGGGACTAACCTGTTCATTTCCGGCTCTCCGTACTCCGATCTTATGGATGAAAAACTCTCAATGGGACGCCGCATCGCGCGCGAAATTAAGACGGCGCGGGATATGGACCGGCTTCCTGAGGTGCTTTCTTGAAATCAAGATATGATGTAATAATTGTGGGCGCAGGACCGGCAGGCATGTTCGCGGCAGATGAACTTGCAGGCAGGATTGATACACTCATCATCGACCAGGGACGCGATATTGAAAAACGAGAATGTAAGATGAAGCGTCGCGGTATCTGCACTCACTGCGACCCCTGCGATATCATGTGCGGGGTTGGCGGAGCAGGGACTTATTCTGACGGGACGCTGAATCTGCGTCCAGACGTTGGCGGCGACCTTGCAGAGCAGACGGGAGACCCTGAATATGCATGGGAACTTGTGGATCACGTAGATAAGGTTTTCGTGCGTTACGGCGCGCCTTCCCATATGTATATCCCGAAAGGCGAAGAGGTAGAACTGCTCAAGCGGCGCGCTGCGGCTGTGGGTGCGCGATTTATTGAGATTACACAGAGGCATATGGGGTCTGATAACGCTCCAAAGGTCATAGGGAATTTTGAGAAAGACCTGAAGGACAGGGGTATTGAATTCCTCATGAGTACGAAGGTGGAGGATCTGATAATCGAGGATAATGCCTGCGTGGGTGTGGTATTGAAAGATGGAACAAGTATCCGCTCGCGTTTTACTATTATAGCACCTGGCAGGGTCGGGGCGACATGGATAGATGATGTAGTCAGGAAACATAAGATCGGGGCTAAATATGCGCCCATCGATGTCGGCGTGAGAGTGGAGGTTCCTGCAATCGTTATGGACCCGATAACAAAGATAAATCGCGACCCTAAATTCCATATCCAGACTAAGACCTATGATGATTTCGTGAGAACGTTCTGCACTAACGAGCACGGCTTCGTGGTAAAGGAGGAGTACGAAGGATTCATAGCCACGAACGGGCATTCTTTGAGCAACCTTGAATCAGAGAACACAAATTTTGCTTTTC
>CBFFLL010000017.1:0-8025 GCA_965642175.1 Candidatus Methanoperedens nitratireducens
GCATCACATATTTCATCAATAGGCATACCTGTTCGAGATACATTCTTAAGAATCAGGTAACCAAGATCTTCAACCATTTTACGGATATTCAATCCATCCACATAAATATGTTTTTTTGTAGCGAATACTCTCCCCAATGTGGGTTCGGTTTTCAATAACTTCCCGACCTTATTCAGCAAAACGATGTTCTTTTTCAATTTTGCAATTTTTTTCTGTCCTAAGTTTTTATTGAGGTCATAATGAAACCTGCCTGCAGCGATTACTCCATGACTCAAATAAGCCATTCCGGCAGATATTTTAGTTGTCGTATGTCCATTGCCGGTATAGATATGTACATCTTCTCCGCATATCTCTTTTACTTCGTCAATAACCTCCACTATATTCATTGCCTCAGAATCTGTTGAACGGCAAACACCCGAAAAAACAGGAGTCATATCAATAGCTACAGCACGCAAATCCGAAAAACCAATAGTATGATATCTTCCATGATAAGTGGATAAGATACTCTTGATTCTTGCATCAACACCCATAGTATCAATAACTACACCCTCTATTTTTCGGTTTGTGATTTGCTCAATGCACTTATGAATGAATTTCAATTCCAATCGAAGTGTAGCATCCGAAATATACCTCTGGATAAAATATTTCAAATTCATAAAAGTATCAGAATCCCTGAATCTAAAATTTCTTCCAAGAAAACCAATAGAATTGTATAATCGCTCTGCAAAATCATCTTCCGAATATTCCATCGAAAAAAGATCATCTGTTTGCATTTTAAACAATTGCTGATGTTCAGAAAACCAGGATGTATTAACATTCCTGACATATTCTGAAACTTCTTTTAATATATCAGACAGATTTGTCCAGGATGATGGAACTTCATCATCGGATGCTTCAATATCAGTGGTAGATAGATTACGAAGAAAATTTGTATCTACTGGAAAAGTGCCTTCGCTTAACTGTTCCAAAATATCAGGTGTTAAATAATTTTCATCATCCAGAACTTCAATATTTTGTATTCGTTGACCGATATCTTGATAGTAATAACTTTCTTCGAATGTTATTTTACCTTTACGGATATAATCAATGAACCTATTGAAAGCGATAACGGGAACAATATTTGCAGAGCAATTATCAATTGCTTTAGCAAAATCAGGATTCCATGCAATGGAACGCTTTTCGTTTTCGTTAAGAGAATCCCATGTAATTTCTCCCGTTGCAAGACGATACACAGTCTTTGCCTCGATTCTGTGGAACTTCACGCTTTGAGTCATGTTCGATGTTATGCCGTTAATCAATTTCATGACCGATTGACATGAATAGGAATGATTCTCCAAAAGTTTTATTCGCGTTTGAAGTTCTTCATCAATTAGAACATTCGAACATTTAATGATGGTATTTGGATCTATATTTTCTGACGTTGCAAGTTGCTGGAGGTCTTTTCGAATTTTTTCCAGTGCATCTTTACGAAACTGATTTTCCGTTTTTTGTCGTGATGCATTATCTGACTGCCGCATTCTTCCTTGTTTGTGTATTATCTCGTCAATGAAAAGATCCATACATTCAATAATATAGGCTGCCTGCAACTCAAAAAATAACCTTGTTTGAGCTCCAATTTTCTGATTTGGATGTATCGAGGTAAGGATGTTTTTTAGAAATCTATTCCTCATCAATATTTGAGGATAAAATCGCATAGCTTTGACTTCATACATTGAAAACCATTCTTTGCTTTTGGTTAATCGTTCACAAATTGCATTTAGGTCAGCACCACCGTAGGTCTTTAGGTCTGAAAAAATGAATAGAGTTGATAAAGAATCACGGTTTTTTTCAACGGAATAATCTGGTGGTATGGTGATTTTCTGGGATTCAAACCAGCGGTATTCCATTTCGGAAGAATATTGTGAGAGAAGTGTTTGGTCAACATTCCGATAATAGGTGGATTTTGGTAAGGGTGCAAGATTTTCTACGTCTCTTTTTGTTTGAATTTCATCATAAATTCCTTTTTTTACTTGAACAGGATTTTCAGCGAATTTGTATTCGATTTCAAGGAATTCGGATAGGGTGATTGAAGGTTTTTCTTTTCCAAGATAGACTAAGCTTGAAAAACCTTTGTCGTTTTGAATCCAATATGCAAGTCGTCGATTTAGACCTTGTGAGGTAACATTTAGAAATTCCGCCAATTCTGTTATATCACTCCCAGTATACCCACCGCAGGATTCTTGTTTTCCCTGAAGATACGTCAACACTTGTTCTCGCGGTATCATGGAAAGAACTTAAGTTCATGATGAATTATTAAAGGTTGGTTTATTAACTATAATTTATTAATATATTTAGTGCGTTCAATGATGGGAATTTTAACGGTACAAGTTGTAGACGATCTAAGATTCTGGGTTTTGCTTTTTGAGGTTTTGCAGGTTCTTCGGGCCCCAAGCTTCTGATAAATATGCTTTTGACTTTTCCATTCACCCGAACGGATTTGTATTCTTCTAGGTAAATCCGTCCATTCTTTTTCCTTCGCTTTATAACCATGTAGGGAGTAATGCCCCTACAAAGAAATAAATATTTCGTTCTGGTTTGGTTGGAAAAAATGGTTGATAGAATGTGAAATTGAGTTATTGAAAAGGTACGGTTGAAGGATGTAGGGGGGAAAAAGCTAACTGTTCAGGTCTTTGAGCTTCAACCCGGGATGGTTTGGCCTGATGGCTCATGGGGCAGGCTTGGGGGAGCCCAGTAGTCGTGGTTTCGGCTGCATTGCTACGGTGGCCATCCTTGGGATTCTAGGCCTCACTATTTCGTGCTCTTTTTTGCAGATAGAAGCCAGAAAAACAATAAAAGAAAATAAACTCATGCACATGCTCCAGAATGTCCCGTTTTTACAAAATGGCGGTCGTGTGACTAAGATTCAAGCAATTTCAATACCCTTATCCCCAGCTCTATACAGTCCATCTTCTCCTTGATCCTGTGCAGGTCGGTCTCATTCTCAAGACTCCCGGCTATCTCCTGTATCTTCTTTCTCGTCATTTCTGCGATCTGGGCATCACCTCCCCGGATCCGCGAAGAGGAGTCCTGGATGCTCTCTTTCTGGACCCGTGACGGCATTACTAATGCGGATGGCTCTCCTGCTACCTTTTTCTCCTCCCCTGATTCGCATACCGGGCACATGACCTTTCCCTGGAACCTGAACATGGGAGCTCCGCATTCATGCGATGACGCCAGCATTGTCCCCCCTTTTTCAAGGAGTCTTGTGATCTTTTGCATTTTTAAGTTTTCATCGATATTTGACATCTTAAATCACCGAAAGTCTTTTCATTCACCAGTTCAATTATGCACGCTTATTTTAAATAGGTAATATACATGGAGCCAGAATAATGCCGCCAAACCCAAACGAAGTAATAAGGCAGTGCATTGAGGTACTGGACCGGATTATCAATGATGACTCAGTCCCAAGGAATATAAGACGCAATGCAGATAGTATGAAAAAAACGCTTTCAAATGACAAAGAATCTCCTTCAACAAGAGCCGCAATGGTCGTTTCAAGGCTCGATGATATCGGGAATGATCCCAACGTTCCTCTCCATACCAGGACATTGATATGGGGTCTGTCCAGTCAACTGGAAACAATTCCTTTAGATAATTAAAAATTTTAACCATTCGTCCTTTAAACAACAACTGATTTAAATCACAGGTACCCACTGTCCAGAACAAATCATTCTTCAATTAAACCTCTCCGAACCAACCCCTTGATTTCATCTGGAAAATCCAGTTTGTTTTCGGAACGAATTTTTTGCGGTTTTTACATTCTTCAAAAAATTTTTGATGTTTTCGTGGTTTTTATTATATTTATAATTACAATAATTATATTAATTAAAATCAGAAACTTTTATATAGTGTTAAAGCTAAAGTAGGTCACATTGGTTTTAGATATTATATTCTAATATCAGTCTGCAATTGGTTTTCGAGTTCCACACGAAATGAAGGGGTAGGGCATACCATATAATATTCCAGTTGAACCAATGGGGTTATTCGAATAAATCCAGAGTTGTGGCCAGTTCAGATACAACCCGTAAACAATAAAACAAAGATGAAGAGATCAAATATTTTTATAAACATACTTGAGACTTTTTATCTTTCCATCGGAAACAAAGGGGTCGTTACCAAAACTCTTAATACCTTTCCTTCCTTTGCAGTATTATTCTAAGGAGGGTCGAAGTATTGGATAACGGAACAATAAAAATAAAGGGAATTTTTGAAGATATGCTTACAATAGTAAATATCTTCGAGAACAGGGAAGTTCTTCGCTCAACATATACACCAGATTACCTTCCTCACAGAAGCGATCAGGTGAAGGCTCTGGCAACAGTGTTAGTACCAGCGCTGCGTGGGGAGACACCGTCAAATGTGCTAATATATGGAAAAACAGGTACCGGAAAAACGGCTGTTGCAAAGCATGTGGGGCAGGAACTTGAAAGAACTGGAGAATTATACGGGATACCGAGTGTAGTGATTTACATAAACTGCGAAGTCGTGGACACTCAATACAGGCTCCTGGCATCTCTTGCCAGGCATTTCGATAAAGAGATCCCCATGACCGGCTGGCCGACCGATCAGGTATACACTGAATTCAAGAACGCAGTGGACTCTGAAAGGCGCATTGCGATAATAATTATGGACGAGGTAGATAAGCTGGTTGAAAAAGGGGATGACGTACTTTACAATCTTACAAGGATAAATTCAGACCTTAAGAAAGCCAAGGTCAGCCTGATAGGCATTACAAATGATCTGAAATTCACGGAATTTCTTGATCCAAGGATAAAAAGCTCTCTTGGTGAAGAAGAGATCATATTCCCTCCATACGATGCCAACCAGCTCAGGGACATCCTGCAGGAAAGAGCAAAAACGGCATTTAAACCCAATGTCCTCGAAGAAACCGTGATCCCACTCTGCGCCGCATACGCTGCACAGGAACACGGAGATGCAAGAAGAGCGCTAGACTTATTGCGCGTTTCAGGGGAGCTTTCAGAGCGTTCAAAATCTTCAAAAGTCCTTGAAAAGCATGTGAAACAGGCGCAGGATAAAATAGAGACAGACAGAATAGTCGAGGTGGTAAAAACACTACCCACACAGTCAAAGCTCGTCCTCTTGAGCGCAGTGGTGCTCAACAACGTCGGTGACAGCAACATCACAACAGGTGAGGCATATAACATCTACAAGCAGATGTGCCGGATCATAGGAGTAGAGATACTGACGCAGCGGCGTGTAACAGATCTGATATCAGAGCTTGATATGCTTGGCATTCTCAACGCAACTGTGGTAAGCAAGGGCAGGTATGGCAGGACAAAAGAAATTGCATTGAGCGTCCCGACCGAAAGCACCAGTAGAGTGCTTTTTGATGATTACAGGTTAAAACAACTCGAGGGATTCAAACCCCCAAGCCAGACAAAACTGTATGCTTAACCTTTAAGACATGCAAGATTGCCTCTCGGGATGAGAGAAATGCAACCCAGGATCGGCACACGTGTAAATCGTGCCGCCCCTATAACCCACTCTTTTTTAACAGGCTGCAGGTAACTGATGCTTCCTTGCTGATCGAATGAGGGATTGGTTTTCGAGTTATCCCCTTTTGTGATATAACCTGCATGGGGGGCTGGCGGACCGCCGTTCCACATGGGCTCTCCCTTTTCAATATAGTACATGGCGCGGTGGATAATGGGTGTGACCTCCTCCCGTCCGTACGGCCTGTACAGTATCACATCCCCGTAATTATCAAAAGACGTATAATTTGACTGTTTTCCTTCCATATATGTTATGACCTCTTTTCGATCTGCACTCTCCACCAGTATGATATCCCCTATCTGGATATGCGGGATCATGCTCCCGCTCTCAACCGCGACCATGGGTGTCCAGAGCCCGAGGGCTATTTGGGAAACGGAGGAAAAAACGACCACAACAGCTATCACAAAGAGAACATCCCGCAAGAGTCCTGCCAAGAAGTTGTCACTGCGGTAGAATTTTTTCAATTTTTCAAGCAATTGCATTGTAAGATTCTAATAAGAAGGTGGAGTATAAAGATTTTTGCCGTAAGATATAAGTTCACAACATCACAAAATATCATTTGAAACATACAAAATTACCTCTGGCTGTGAGCGACACGCAGCCCAGGAGGGGCAGGCGGCCAAATCGTGCCGCCCCTATAACCCACTCTTTTTTAACAGGCTGCAGGTAACTGATGCTTCCTTGCTGATCGAATGAGGGATTGGTTTTCGAGTTATCCCCTTTTGTGATATAACCTGCATGGGGGGCTGGCGGACCGCCGTTCCACATGGGCTCTCCCTTTTCAATATAGTACATGGCGCGGTGGATAATGGGTGTGACCTCCTCCCGTCCGTACGGCCTGTACAGTATCACATCCCCGTAATTATCAAAAGACGTATAATTTGACTGTTTTCCTTCCATATATGTTATGACCTCTTTTCGATCTGCACCCTCCACCAGTATAATATCCCCTATCTGGATATGCGGGATCATGCTCCCGCTCTCAACTGCGACCATGGGTGTCCAGAGCCCGAGGGCTATTTGGGAAACTGAGGCAAAAACAACCCCTACCGCGATCACAAAGAGAACATCCCGCAAGAGTCCTGCCAAAAAGGTGTCGCTGCGGTAGAATTTTTTCATTTTTTCAAGCAATGCCATCAGGTGATTTATATTGGTCAGGAATGTATATAGGTTTGCCGAGGAAAAATCTTATCCCTTTTAACAAATATATGTCCCTTACATGGAGACTGGCGAGATCATACAGATATTTGCAGAATCCGGGTTCCAGGTAGACCCTGCTGCGCTGGATATGCTAAAGACCAGCGGTTCGCCGGAAATTATAAAGAAGTTACTTTGCTCCATCGACAGTTCTGTGATGGTGGTCGGGGCTGAGCATATAAGGGGCGCGCCAGCCATCGTACCAGGGAATAAAGGGACAGGGATCACGATGACCGTGCCAAAGGTCATGGCGCCAACGATTTCCTCTGAGGGGAAAAACAAAATAGTTTCACCCTTGGTCACAGTCCTCAAGGACATTTCGAACCAGTCTACCTGCATTGGGGAATACACTGATTTCGTGGGTTATTTCAAAGACCGCTACACACTGCTCGGGGACATGCTGCGCAAAAGAATAAGCGCAAGACCGATTGAGAGCCTCAGGAAAAGGAACATGGATACAAGGGAGCCCCTTTCCGTAATAGGTATGGTTCTGAACGTTCGGACTACAACCAACGGACACAAACTTATCGAGGTCGAAGACAGCACTGGCGCTATTCCTGTTCTTGTCCATAAAGAAAAAGATATGGAATTGTTCGAACTGGCAAACAGCATCCTCATGGATGAAGTGATCGGAGCGACAGGCACGCTTTCAGGCGATAGCTCTCTAATGTTTGCGAATAGTATTATCCGTCCTGATATCCCCAACAACCAGAATGTTTCCCTTGCAAGGGAGAAAGGCAGGGGAAAAGCAGTATTTATTTCGGATATCCATGTTGGCAGCAATACGTTCCTTGAGGACGCATGGCTCAGGTTCGTGGATTGGCTGGGGGATGATATTGATTATCTCATCATTGCTGGCGACGTGGTCGATGGCATTGGCATATTTCCGGGTCAGGATAGGGAGCTAGCGATAATGGACATTTATGAACAGTATGAAAAGGCAGCCGAATACCTGAATGCTGTTCCCAGACATATCAAAATAATAATCTCACCAGGAAACCATGACGCTGTCAGGCAGGCAGAGCCCCAGCCGCGCTTTCCAGAGAGAATAACCCGTCTTTTCAGGGATGATATTACGTTCGTAGGGAATCCGGCAATGGTGGACATAGGGGGGGCAAGAGTACTTATTTATCATGGCAGGTCAATGGATGATATTATTGCAGGTACTCATGGTTTTTCCTACGGCGACCCGACAAAACCCATGGCTTCGATGCTAAGGTTCAGACACCTTTCACCCATATACGGCGGCAGGGTTTCTATCGCGCCAGAGAAAAA
>CBFFLL010000017.1:8035-10379 GCA_965642175.1 Candidatus Methanoperedens nitratireducens
TTCACGCTACAGGGATGTGCTTGCAATTAATAGCGGCACATGGCAGAGCCAGACCGAGTTCCAAAAAAGGATGAATCTCCAGCCCATGCCTGCAAAAGCCACCGTTGTCGACCTTGCAAATATGGAATACAGGATCAATTCCTTTGATTGATATGCTAAAGAACACCTATATCCACATTCCGAATATTGGCGCATCTACTGAGCGAAAGATATGGAGTTGCGGCATTGTAAGCTGGGAAGAGTACCTGAAAAACCATAACATGATAAAATTGCCCAGAGCTAAAAGAAGGCTTTTGCATTCAGGAGTTGAGGAATCAATAGAGCAGCTCTCTTTAGGGAACCACATTTTTTTCGCAAAGAGAATCCCGGCAAACCTCCAGTGGAGGGCGTACCGGCATTTCTATGAAAAAACCGCTTATGTTGATATCGAGACAACAGGATTATCCCTTCAAAACAACAAGATAACAATGATAGGCATTTACAATGGGAAAGAGACAAAAACCTATATCAGGGGTATAAATCTTGAGGAAGCGCCTTTTGAACTTGGAAAGTATAAACAGCTGATCACCTTCAACGGGGCGCGTTTTGACCTTCCATTTATTGAGCATGAGTTCAATGGAACCTTCAACCATATTCATATTGACCTGATGTATCCCCTGAAAAAGATAGGATACAGCGGGGGTCTTAAAAAAATTGAAGTATCGCTCGGATTGAAAAGAAGTGATGAAACTACAGGGATATCAGGATTAGATGCCGTAAGGTTATGGAACAGGTATGAACGTGGGAACAGTGAGGCCCTTGAGACACTCATCAAGTATAATACTGAAGATGTAGTGAATCTCGAGAAAATAATCCAGATGACGCATCCAAGAATGATCGAGGGGGAACTAAAGGACTGCAAGTAATCCGCAAACCTTATGAGCACTTAAAAGGTATTATACTAAAACGTGATAGAAAAAACCATAGCAGGATTGAAAGTGGGAGACCATCAACCTGTGCGAATAATGGGCGTGATAAATCTCAGCCGTGAGTCCTTTTATTCGGGTTCTGTGGTCAAGACAAACTCTGTTCTTGATGCTGCAATGAAAATGATAGATGAGGGAGCAGACCTCATCGATGTTGGCGCGCGCTCAACATGGCCTCTAGCTCAGAAGATTTCAAAAGAAGAAGAACGAACGCGTCTCATCCCGGCGATAGAACAGCTTCAGGATATCTCAGTGCCGGTTTCAGTTGATACTATGTTCTCTGATATTGCAGGGAAGGCGCTGGATGCGGGCGCAGATATTATCAATGATGTAAGCGGCTTTACGGCGGATGAAAGGATGGTCGAAGTTGCAAAAGAACACGACTGCCCCGTCATATTGATGGCTAGCGACAATGTCCCTGGCGATCCTGTTGGCATGGATGCTGTGATATCGTCGCTAGGAAGGATAATATCGAAGGCAGAGGAAGGGGGAATAGACCCTGACATTATGATCATAGACCCTGCCATAGGAAAATGGACTCCACGGAAGCTTCCCATTTACGATTATGAGACTATAGATGCTCTGGGGAGACTTCGCATTTTTGAAAAACCCATACTGGCTGCGATATCAAGGAAATCATTTATCGGAGAAACGCTGGGGAAGCCCGCAGGCGAGAGGCTTTACGGGGGCCTTGCAGCCACGGCAATAGCGGTAAGCAACGGAGCGCATATTATCCGCACTCATGATGTTGCGCCCACGGTGGATACGGTGCGGGTAGCGCAGCGCGCCAGGGCCAGGATCCCGGAAGCAAGCTCAGGCGATGTAGAAGCTGAACTGCTTGAGATTCTAGTTCAGGAAGATGGGGCACGGGTAATGACTTCTATAGGCGTGACCCCCGAGGGAAGCCAGGTCATGAAAAAAAAGACAGTTCTATACAACATCCTCCTGAAGAACGTAACCACGACAGAAGCACTGATAATAAAACAGGAGATGTTGGCGCGGGGCGGGGATGCGGCGCTGCCGCGAGAGGCTGTATCCCATGAAGCGGAAAAAGTAGACCTTATGATCATCGGGACTGGTCTCCAGGTCGAACGGCTGTTCAAAAAAATAAAACATCAGGTGAGGGGGCTGCCCAGGATAGCCTCTCTACTTGACGAATTGATGGAAAAGAACAGCGATCCTTTTTTCAGGTACTCATGATAATATCAAGACAGAAGGAATTTAAGGATATCCTGAAAGCCATCGAAGCGCGGGATATTTTCATTATCGGCTGCGGAAAATGCGCTACAAAACAGCGCGTCGGAGGCGAGCCTGAAGTTCTGGAGATGAAAAAGAAACTCAGAGGTTCAGGAAAAAATGTCGTTGGATGGACTATCTTG
>CBFFLL010000017.1:10389-15364 GCA_965642175.1 Candidatus Methanoperedens nitratireducens
GCTCTCCCAGAATCCTGGCATCGAAAAGGCAGAGGCTCTACTTGTTATGTCCTGCGGAGGAGGTGTATCCATAATCTCAGCGGTGGCGGAACGGGCGGTCTATCCTGCTCTGGATACGGAATCTTTGGGAGGCGTATGCAGGGACGAGGTCGTGATGGAGCAGTGCGGATTGTGCGGGGAATGCGACATACAGGTTTTCGGGGGAATTTGTCCAGTCGGACAGTGCCCCAAGGGTATGCGGAACGGCCCGTGCAGCGGAGCAGTGGAAGGAAAATGCGAGGTGGATGAGCGAAAATGCGTCTGGGATGAAATATATGAACGGCTAAAGTCGCTCGGAAGGCTCGACAGCCTTAAGCACATCCAAGGACCGAAAGACCATTCAAAAAGGGGGCGCAGGGATTGAGCTTCAGTAAAAAATTGCGATCAGGCAAATTTACGGTCACAGTTGAGATAAGCCCCCCGAAAGGGACAGATATCAGCGGGATGATAAAAGAGGCTGCGATGGTTAGGGGGATTGTGGATGCTGTCAGTGTCACTGATAACCAGCGCTCTGTCATGAGAATGAGCCCTCTTGCCGCATGCAGCGCCCTGTCGCAGGAAGGGTTTGAGACCATAATGCATCTCACCTGCAGGGACAGGAACAGGCTTGCGCTCCAGTCCGAACTACTTGGCGCGGCACTCCTTGGAATAATGAACGTGCTTGTGATGTCTGGAGATCATCCCACAAAAGGCGACCATCCGGGAGGAAAGCCGGTGTACGATCTTGATTCAGTGCAGCTTCTAGATATGATCTCACGCCTCAATAGCGGAGTTGATATCACAGGGAACGTGCTTGAGGGAAAAACAGAGTTCTTAACAGGTGCGGTCTCAAATACGGAATTGACAGGAGCCGCTCTCATGAAACTTGAGAAAAAAATAAAGTCAGGGGCTAGTTTCATAATTACCCAGGCGGTATTTGATTCTGGAAAGTTCTCAGAGTTCATGGATAAGATACACGATACATGCGGGAAGCAAACAAAAATAATAGCAGGCATAATCCCGCTGAAATCCGAAAAGAGCGCGCAGTTCCTCAACAAGAATATTGCCGGGGTAAAGGTACCGGATGATGTACTCAGGAGGATAAAGGAAGCTGGCGACACTGAAGTTGTGGCCCCCGAGTCTGTGGGGATGGAAATAGCAGCGTATATGATAAAAGAACTGCGGGACGTATGTGACGGCGTGCACATCATGCCGATAGGGACTCATAAAAACACAGGAAAGATACTAAAAATGGCAGGAATATGACAACACAGGTCGAGCAAGCAAGGAATGGAAAGGCCACGGCACAGATGGAAGATGTCGCAAAAACAGAAGGTGTCGACCTTATGGACTTGCTTTCAAGTATAGCGCAGGGAAGCGCTGTTATCATGTTCCGGGATGGAAAGTCTGTCGGTATAGGAAAAGGATTGAAAACAAAAGTGAACGTAAATATAGGAACATCCTCCCTGAAGATAGACCCTGAGGAAGAGGTAAGAAAAGCCATACTGGCAGAAAAGTATGGTGCAGATACGCTGACAGATCTTTCCATGGGCGGGGACATAAGCGAGATACGCAAAATGATATTTGAGAATACCACCATCCCCCTGACCACGGTCCCGATTTACCAGACAGCTGCAGAGATAGGACTTTCGAACATGACCGAAGATGATTTACTCACAGACCTTTTCCGTCAGGCAGAGGAAGGGGTAAGTTCTTTTGTTCTCCACTGCACCGACAGAAAGACCCTTAGCATGCTGAAAGAAAGGGAACGTATACTGGGTGTGGTATCAAAAGGAGGCTCCATAACCTGCGCCTATATGACCATCAACAGGTGTGAGAATCCCTTCGTCGAGAATTTTGATGAGATATTGGGTATAATGAAAAAATACGACATCGTGCTCTCACTTGGAAATACAATGCGAAGCGGCTGTATCCACGATGCGCGCGACAGGGCGCAGCTTGAGGAGATAAGAACGAACGTTGAGCTTGCAAATCGGGCAAGCGAAGAAGGTGTGCAGGTGATCATCGAAGGGACGGGCGGGCATGTGAGAGCTGACAGGATAGCAGAATACGTCAGGTTCCAAAAACAATGTTCCAAGTACCCGCTTTTTGTAGCAGGACCTCTTCCTACTGACGTGGCTGTGGGATACGACCACATAGCAGGAGCCATAGGCGCAAGCATGGCAAGCGGCGCAGGGGCTGACTACCTTTGCTACATTACGCCTTCAGAGCATCTTGGGCTTCCGGGTCCGGAGCAGGTAAGGGAAGGTCTGCTTGCTTTCCGGATAGCTGCTCATATCGGGGATTCTGTGAAATACGGGACGAGTGACAGGGACAGGGAGCTTGCGATAAAGAGGGCAGAGCTTGACTGGGAGGGGCAGATGGCAAACGCCCTGGATAGCGAGAGGGCAAGGGAACTTGCACCTCAGGAGGGGCCGTGCACCATGTGCGGGGATTTCTGCGCGATAAAGATAATGAAAGAGGTGAACAGTTGCAGTTATTCGCAATAAGGACGCCTCTCATAAGACCAGGGGAAGATATGGCCAATGTGTTAATTGAAGCCATGAACTCTCAGGGTTTGAGGCCGCAGAATAACGATATTATCATTCTTGCTGAATCTGCCGTGGCTACAGCCGAGGGCCGGGTCGTGAATCTTGATAGCGTGAAGCCTTCAAAAAAGGCACTTGAGCTCTCGAAATTATATGAGAACGACCCGAGGAAGATGGAACTGATAATTCGTGAATCTGGTGAGATACTTGGAGGAATTCCCGGCGTAGTAGTCACTATTACAAAAGGCGTCCTCTCACCCAGCGCAGGTATTGATAACTCCAATGCCCCCGAAGGTCATGTTGTGCTTTTACCCGAAGACCCGAAGCGCAGTGCCATAGATATGAGGGAAAGGCTAATATCAGAATACGGGTGCAGGCTTGCCGTGATAGTTGGCGACAGCAGGACGCAGCCACTGCGCCTTGGCTGCGTGGGCATTGCGCTTGGATGTGCGGGAATAGAGCCTGTGGAGGACATGAGGGGACATAAGGACCTTTTCGGGAAGCCTCTTATGATCACAAGGCGGGCAACTGCTGACAACCTTGTCTCTGCGGCGCAGCTTGTGATGGGTGAGGCTGATGAGAGTACGCCTGCTGTGCTAATCAGGGACGCACGTGTGATATTTATTGAGGGCAGCGAGGACATACCCACCATTTCGCGCGAGGGGTGCATGTATTTTGGGTGCTTCAGGAAATAGCTAAAAATTAAGACAGCTCAGGACTCCAGAAGACACAGCCGTCCCACAATTTGCCCAACACACCGATGAGCAGCCGAACCCCTTCCTGCATGATTGGCGAACCTGAATCCCAGGCATTTCATAGCATTGTTATTGCAGGGAAAGATGCAAGGAACTGGCGCGGATTACAATGCATAGGATCCTGTCCGCTTAATAATGATTTATAATAATCTTTTATACTTCAAGCCAAGATAGGCTATAACTATTAAAAAAATCAATATAAATACTATGTATATGAGATTTAAAATCACTGGTCTCCCTGCAGGGATCATTTCAGTCCTATTCACAGTGGCTTTGATTTCAGGTGTTGATATAACGGTTCGTTCAGGAAGTTGAAATGATACCTTTAAGATCTCTGTTTTAAAAATACCTTTTTTATCAAATGCAGTTATGTTGATGCTGTTCATCCCTTCAATCAATGTGATCGTTTGATGCCATGAATCTGTTCCTGCGAACTGTCCGTTTACAAGGACCTCAGCAACCCCGCTTCTGTCAGAAGCCCTGCCTGATATTTCAATTGTCCGTTCCGTGAATATTTCTCCCTCTCCAGGTCCTTCAATAATTATCTTTGGAGGGAGAGTATCCTCCATCATGAATATATGCCATGTCCCTTCTGATGCCGCATACAGATAATCCCCGGAAGGATGAATGACCACAGCGCTCCTTTCTGCAGAGCCTGCGATCGAAAAGCTGCCGGTGATCACGGGTGCATGAATATTGCTGATATTCATTTTATCAAAATCCGATGTCCCGCCTGAGCGCGCTAGATAAACATCATTCCCTGATAATGCAATGTCATATACGTTCTTTCCAAGGGAATGATATACTTCCCTGGGTGCTGTCTTATCAGATATATCGATTATGTAGAATCCCTTATTAGAGGCACCGCTTAGAAATGCGTAATTCCCTGAGACTTCCACTGATATCCCACCCCATCCCTGAAGAGAACCGCTGATGTTGGATCTCAGTATGTAGAACATGCCAATAAGTGATGGATCTTTTCTATCGTGTAAATCGAAGATGAGAAGTCCGGCATTGGCATCAGCAACATACATGTATTCCCCGTGAACAGCAACATCACCGGATGAGTCCAGGTAGTTGAACTGGTACAATTTTTCAGGCTTTTCCGGATCGCTTATATTGAGAACATATACCCATCCAGCTCCTGATGCAGTGTATAACCTGTCTTCGGATATTGAAAGTCCATCCACCTGACGGGGCTCATTGAAATCCGTGAATTTGGTGATGAGTTTCGGACTTTCGGGATCGGTCATATTGTATACAAGGACTGAGTTGCCATCCGCTATATACAGGTAATCCTTATGGAATTCGGCATCGTGAGGATTGTGCGTTGTAAAAATACCAACTTCTGTCAGGTTCCTCAATTGACCGGATGCAGCCTCAGCCGAACCTGCCAGAATGGAGAATATTAATAACAGGACAAAGAAACACTTGATTATAGCTCTCACGATTTTGTTTTAGGTGCAGGATGTTTATAAATGTTTTTCCAGAACCGCTTAAATCAAATGATCCCCTGAATATCACATCTGCTTCAATTTATGTCGCGCCAGCGTATGTGTCGGCTCAAGTTCAAGCACCCTCTCAAAACACCTTGTGGCTTCTTCTTCCATATTGAGCTCCTTGAGCGTAACTCCCTTTTCATACCATGCTTTT
>CBFFLL010000017.1:15374-22943 GCA_965642175.1 Candidatus Methanoperedens nitratireducens
TTAAAAGCCCTTATCGCTTCGGTTCCGCGCTCTATGTCTTTAAGAAGAAGACCCTTTTCAAACCATAGTTTTGCATTATTCGAATGTAACGTGGTTGCTTTTTCAAACGCTTGAAGCGCATTGTCGAAACTTTTTACGGCATCGTAACGCCTGTCAAGCGATTTTAGATCAGTACCCTTGAGCTTCCACACCAGACCTTTTCCATACAATGCGAACCAGTTCGAAGGATCTTTTTGCAGGGCTTTGTCAAGCAGGGCGAAACTTTCTGAGAACTGTCTTCGCACTCCGATATTAAGTCCTTTTCGCGCCATAGCTCCTGAATGTCCGGGGTCGAGTTCAAGCACCTTATCATAAGCGATCAATGCATCTGCCTCTTTTCCGATGTCAGAGAGTATCAATCCCTTATCGAACCAGATCTTTATGTTCTTTGTGTCATTTTCAAGCAGTTTTTCGTATATCTTAAGGACTTCAGCGTTTCTTTTCAACTCCTTAAGTATCATTGCCTTATCTGACAATAGCTTGAGATTGTCAGGCTCTGACTCCAGCACCTGATCATAAGCTTCCAGCGCTTCTTTTAACCTGCCCAGGTTCACCAGTATGAACCCCTTCTCATGCCATGCTTTTTTATTATTCGGGTCAAGTTCCAGGATCTTCTCATAAGCCCCAAGAGCAGGGTCATATTGCTCAAGTGTAAGGTGGATGGATGCTTTATCGTACCATGCTTTCAGGTTGGAAGGGTCGGCTGCAAGAACATTCCTGTAACCTTCAAGCGCCTTATCAAATCTACCCAAATTCTTAAATTCTTCTGCCTCTTGTAATGGATCTTTCTTTTCCGGTTTCTTAAAAAAATCGCCAAATTTCATTCTTTTACCTCAGTCTCAATTAATACCGTTTGCTACTCCTTTTTCTCTCTTTTTAACAGTATAAGTCTTTCTATGGTTTCACCTTATTTTGGCGCCACTGAAATGGGGTGGTCAAGCAATAACAATATATAGACGGTCAAACATTACGAAAACTGCATTATTTGTAGTTATCAATTGCTGCATATTCTGGAGGATGTTCTATGCTGAAAGTTAATAATCTAGTTAAGGACTATGTAATCGATTCTGATACGGTCAGAGTCCTGAAAGACGTGAGTTTTGATATTAAAGATGGCGAGATACTTGGAATTATTGGAAGAAGCGGGGGCGGGAAATCCACAATACTGAAGGTCCTTCGCGGTATGGAACCGTTCAGTGAAGGCAGTTTTGAACTTGACGGATTTACGGTTAGACCCGGTGCCACTCATGCCGATCTTACAAAGCTTCACAAAATGACAGCCATACATCTTCAGCGAAATTTCGGCCTGTGGCCAGGCGCTGCCTATGAGAGCGTGCTGCGGCGTCTTTATGCTGAGAAATGCGGATTTGAGCAATTGCCCGAGAAAGACTCGCCATATTATGATGAATTATATCAGAGAAGCATGGAATATCTGAAGCTTGTCAATCTTGACAAGAAAGCAGAGCATTTTTCTGCAGTGCTAAGCGGTGGAGAAAAACAGAGGCTTTTAATAGCGCGACAGCTTGCTGCGAATCCCAACCTTCTCCTGCTGGATGAACCAGCCACTATGACATGCCCTGCCACCAAACAGGAAGTCCTTGATACGATTAAGAATGTGAACGAGAAGACCGGGCTAAAGACACTTGTGGTTTCTCATCTGCCCGAAGTCCACTCTTATATGGCGCACCGCGTGCTGTGGCTTGAAGGCGGCAAGATAGTAGAGGAAGGCGAGCCGGAATATGTTTTGAAGAAATTCCTTAAGAAAATGAAACCCATAATTCCCATGCCGCAGCGCAAATCCGATAAAACGATGATAAAGGTGACCGCCCTCTCCAAGAGATACTGGCTGTACAGGCAGGGAGAGGTACTGGATCTGGATAACATCAATCTTGAATTTAAAGAGGGGGAAATAGTCGCGCTCATAGGACCAAGCGGAGCAGGGAAGACAACGCTCCTTCACGCAATGGACGGACTTGTTTATCCTGACGAAGGGGAGATAGAGTTCCGGGTGGATGATGATTGGGTGGAAATGTCCACGTATTCTCCCAAGAGGATGGATGTGCGAAGGATCACAAGCATCATGTACCAGGAGTTTGCGCTCTCACCTCATTCGACCATTAAACAGCAGCTTGCTTACAAACTGGGTGTAAAGGGCCAGAATGTCGTGGAGGAGTCAAGGAAACGCGCAAAGGAACTTGGCATATCTGATAAAGATCTTGACGAACTTTACAGGATGACTGACATGCCTGAGGAGAACTCAAAGGAGAAGCTTGCGAAAATGGGATATACCCCTGCCATCCTGGGTGTGCTTTTCCCGAGCTACCCGCTAACAGAGGTGATGAATTACGCAAAACCGGTATTTGAAGCGGTTGATCTGCCTTTATCAGTTCTTGATGTCAAACCATACCAGATGAGCGGCGGTGAGAACGTAAGAACAGCGCTCGCCATTGCGCTTGCATCAAAGCCTTCTATCCTGTTACTGGATGAACCATTCGGCGACCTTGACCCGATAACGCTTCGCGATGTCGCAAATTCCATAAAGAACATCAATAAGACCTTCAACACGACCATTGTATTCGTGAGCCATCATGTGGATTTCATAAGAGAAGTGGCACAGAGGGCGGTACTTATTGACAAAGGTCATATCGTATTGGATGGAGACCCGAGGGAAGTTTGCAGCGAATTTATAAAAGCAAGCAATGCCAGATATCTTAAGACCTGCATCGAGGATTATAAGTAGATAAATATTAGTAATCTAATTGCATTGTTAGAATAATGGCTGGTTCAAGGAAACTGGGATTATATTTTTTTATATTAACGTTACTGCTGTTACTCATAGGTGGCAGTTTATTCCTGATACTTGGCGTAGAGGATTTTGGCATATCCGCAGACAGGGTTGAAGTAATATACGTGCAGGGAGTGATGTTGACTGGAAGCATACCCGCGGGATTCGGGATAGCCACGTCTGAAGATATCATGAAAAGCCTGAAAGACGCTTCAGAGGACAACGGTGTTAAAGCCATCGTGATGCGGGTAAACAGCCCGGGCGGCTCACCCGCAGCGGCTGAAGAGATAATCTCAACCATGAAAAAGATCGACAAACCCATCGTGATCTCAATGGGAGATGTTGCAGCAAGCGCTGCATATTATATTAGTGCGCCTGCGGACAGGATAATCGCGAACCCTGATACCATTACAGGAAGCATTGGGGTTATCTGGGAGTTCCAGAACCGGTCTAAGTTCTATGAGGAGGAAGGGACTTCATTCTATATCGCAAAATCCGGTGAGATGAAGGACATGGGCGGGGACTGGAGGGGGCTTTCTGATGACGAGAAAAGATACGTTGACCAGGTCATAGCAGAGGTTAACGGCCGTTTTGTCATTGAAGTGGCATCAGGGAGGAACCTTTCCCTTAGCAAAGTGAAAGACCTTGCTGACGGGAGGGTCTATACTGGCGCAAAAGCGAAAGAACTGGGTCTTGTGGATGAGTTCGGGAGCCTTGATGACGCAATAGATGTGGCGGCAAAGCTTGGCGGAATAGAAGGAAAACCACAAGTCACATACGCGAACAGGCCATCGCTATCGAGGCTGCTGTTCGGGGGAGAAAGGGTCGAGGTTTCAGCATTTACAAGCTATTTTGAGAAAAGCCCATTTGGGCGGCTTCTCTCTATTTCTTGATCATCGTGATAATTTCTTTGCCTGTTTCCTGATATTCGCAACTTTCTTTTCAAGTTCGACTGGCAGGCTTTCGTTTATTTTCCCTGAATACATATCATAACGGGAAGCCAGGGATATTTTTGCGGCTACAGCCCTTGCTATTTTTCCACGGAGCCGTTTTGGCGCAGTGTTCACGTAAGGGTGCCTGAAGATCACGCCATGCTTGGGGGATGATGCTTTTCCTTTAAGGTGCTTGAAGAGCGCGTTGCTTGCGCCTATTACCTGCACAGTGCTTGACGGCATTGAAGCGAGCTTTTCGAGGCTTCCCGCAATGCTAAGAAGGCGCGCGCCGAGCAGATACCCGGCGACGTTCGTGAGATTGGGTGCGGTCTTTTGCATGCTTTTTTTCAGGTATTCCTCGATAGAGAGGCGCGACTCATATAAACCGAGGAGGGACGATGCCAGGCTTTGCATTGGTCCCGATCCCGGCTCTTTCATACCCGTGATGTAGTTGGCAAGCTCTCTTCCTTTCAGGTTCGTTTCACCCAGATTCAGCATGTACCACTCCCTGAGCCTCTCGGCAAGGATATTGCCAGTTTCATCGAGATCGTCGATCGCTTCCACAGCCGCGATTATTTGCCTGTCAGGCGTCACTGCGTTCTCAACCTGTTTTTTTGCAAGCCTTATATTGAGATCGTGGAGCAGGGTATCGTATTCTTCATGTGATGTAGTGAAGCCGTGTTTTACCGCAAGGTCGCGAAGGTCTTCTCCTGCTATTTTCCCCCGAAGCAGTAAAGGCTCAGCAAGAACGCGGTCAAGGATGGCTTCAATATCTTTCTGGAATAATTCGATATTTGTTATCCTGTCTTTGTCGTGCGTGAAAATACCGAACCATGTCTTAATTTGCATGTGCAGGTATATTCCTTGTTAGTACAAAAAACCTTATAGAGGAAAACTATATGTATTAAACATTATAATATAATAACAAGTGTGGTAGCACTTGTTGTAATCGTAATAGGCGCATATCTGCTTGAGAAGTAATAAAATCAAAACATTTCAATTTTCTTTTTACAATTCTTTTCTTTTTAGAACCTTCATTAAACTTTGCTATTGGATTTCCAAAAGCTTATGAAACATGAAATCAAGTTATTCGAAGAATTCAAGATATACTTTCAGGAGGAACGTAAATGAACATGAAAGGCAGCAGAACAGAAAAAAATCTTCTTGCAGCGTTTGCCGGGGAATCCCAGGCAAGGAACAGGTATACTTATTTTGCCAGCGCAGCAAAGAAAGATGGATTTGAACAGATATCCGCGATTTTCCTTGAGACAGCGGGCAATGAGAAAGAACATGCAGAGATATTCTTCAAGCACCTCAAGGGAGGCGAAGTAGAGATAACTGCCATGTTCCCGGCCGGGGTCATCGGCATCACAGCAGATAACCTGCTTGCGGCTGCGGAAGGGGAAAAGCTCGAATGGGGCACACTCTATCCAGGGTTTGCTAAGATCGCAAAAGAAGAAGGATTCCCGGAGGTTGCGGAATCGTTCACTGAGATAGGCGAGGTGGAGCAGTTCCATGAGAAACGTTACAGGGTTTTGTTAAAGAATGTGAAAGAAGGCTCTGTGTTCAAGAAGAAAAACAGCATAAAATGGCACTGCAGGAACTGCGGCTATATCCATGAAGGACCGGACGCGCCAGAAACCTGTCCTGCATGCCAGCATGCGCAATCTTATTACGAGGTGCTTGCAGAGAACTGGTAGTCCATGAAGCCCGGCTCTCTTGTATGCGATATAAAACTATGCAATGCTCTGTGCTGCAGGAACTGTCCGGTGCTGACAGAAGACGAAGTGGCAGAACTCGTGACAGACGTAAAACGAGAATATGCATTTGATCTTGATACTAAAAAGTATTTCAGGAAGGCATCGGGAGAATACGGGCTATACTATGCTGTAAAGATGATAAAAGGGCAGTGCATCTTTCTGGATAAGGAGAAAAGATGCCGGATATACAGGTGCCGCCCGAAGCTTTGCGAGCTGTATCCTGTGGTTGATGTGGACGCGGTGGATAAGCGCTGCCCTCTTGTTATGAAAAAGAAAATATCCCGAGAGATGCTGGATGCCCTGAAGATGCGCTATTCTGAAGAGATCGATGACATGATCAAAAAAGAACAAACCTTTAATTTTATTTGATCAAATCATAACCCTTTTCAACTTACCCGCACAATCCGATCACATGATCATGGGCATAGACATCGGAGGTGCGAACACCAAGGTTGCATCATCTGACGGAAAGTTTGTTGAGCTGCATTACCTCCCTCTCTGGAAAAACACAAGACTTCCTGAGGCTCTTCAAGAAATCGCGGCGCGCCTGGTACCTGAAAAGGTGGGCGTTGTGATAACTGGCGAACTTGCTGACTGCTTCCCTGATAAGGACGCCGGGCTCTCGTTCATAATGGATGCCGTCAACAATGCCTTCGATGAAGCCCTGTTCCTTGACAGCAGCGGAGAGTTCACGAAAGAGAAAAAACGCAGCATTGCGGCAGCCAATTGGATGGCGTCCGCGCTCATCGCTGGAAGGGATTTCGGGGACTGCATCTTTGTAGATACAGGTTCGACTACCACAGATATCATCCCGATAAAGGATGGCAAGCCTCTTGCTGCGGTTACAGATTTTGAGCGCCTGCGAAGGAGCGAGCTTGTTTATTCAGGTGCGCTTCGTACCAATTTTGCAGCACTCCTTGATACCGTGAAGGTGAGCGGCTCAAGTTCCCGCATCTCATCTGAATTTTTTGCAATAACCGCGGATGCGTTCCTCGTCCTTGGCTTGATATCAGAAAATGACTATACTTGCGACACCCCAGACGGCGCAGGGAAAACTAAAATCGATGCCATGCGCAGACTTTCACGCGTGGTATGCGCCGACATGACGGAGATAGACGAGAAGGAGATCGTTTCGATAGCGGCGCAGGCGATGGAGAAGCAGGTGATGGATATTGCGGATGCGATCAGTGATGTGGCAAAGCGGCATGGGCTGAATAAGATATTAGCATGCGGTCTGGGAGAGTTCCTGGTCAAAAAGGCGGTGGAAAAGCTTGGATATGATATAATCCTTATGTCGGAGAGATATGGAAAAGAACTATCAAAGTTGTTCCCGGCGTATGCAGTGGCGCGGCTTGTAGAGGAGAAATGATTGATCGGGACTCATATCTCTCAATGGCTCTCTCCAAAGACTTGAGATAGTTTGCAATAACGGTGAACATCGAATAGTGGAGATAAGGACAAAGGGCATTAAGAATGATGACGGGACGATAGAAGTTTTCGGCATGGCGAAAGATCTCACTGAGAATATTTTGTTGAAAAAGGAGCTCAATAATTCCAATAAGCAGAAGAAGCTTCTGTCCTATCTGATCGAAGGCACGCGTGGAGGAAAGACCCGTGCATCGATCCTGAAATATCCTGTTGACAGGTCTTTTAATGAAAAATGGAATAATCACAAAAAGCAGCCATGGATATACTGATTTATATTACCTTTCGAAGAATATGGAATTAGATTTAAATGAGTTTAATCGTGAGCATGAGCACAACAAAGGTAGATAAACATTATTGCCCGTTCTCAAAAAGTCTTTATATTATCAGGCTAAATTGTGATATTGACCTTTGCAGAGAAGATACCACCACTCCCCAACCCACCTATTTTTCTCTCTTTTCTGCAAAGGTTCATCATTTTACGTATTTATATTGCTTTTCCCGAACTTTAACCTAACACATGTAACAAATGAAATCAATTAAAGAAGAAGATCCGTCCTTGTTATACCATTCACGTTATTGAAATGCCCGTCATCAGTAACAATATCACGTATATCATGCTTTTTCA
>CBFFLL010000018.1:0-7630 GCA_965642175.1 Candidatus Methanoperedens nitratireducens
TAACTCTCCCCATCACCAAACATAATTATCTTGTGCAGGATACAAATGATATTCCCAGGATATTCAAGGAAGCCTTTTATATAGCGCAAACCGGAAGACCAGGACCCGTTCTTATTGACGTTCCCAAGGATACCCAGGTCGAAATCATTGAATTCGAATACCCGAAGGAAGTTAAATTGCGGGGGTATAAGCCCACGTTCACAGGGAACGAACAGCAGGTCAAGAAAGCCGCTTCACTGATTCTCAAATCCGAAAAGCCTGTATTTTACGTTGGCGGAGGAATAATTCTCTCAAATGCCACAGAGGAACTGCACGCGCTTGCTGAATGCATCATGGCGCCAGTTACAACGACACTCATGGGCATGGGCGCATTCCCAACAGCCCATCCACTCTCACTGGGGATGCTCGGCATGCACGGCACAAGATATGCTAACTATTCTATACAGGAATCCGACCTGATAATTGCCATTGGCGTTCGGTTCGACGACCGAGTTACAGGAAAGATATCGGCTTTTGCTCCCAATGCGAAGATAATCCATATTGATATCGATCCTGCTGAGATAGGAAAGAACGTCCGCGTAGATGTCCCCATAGTCGGGGATGCAAAAAATATACTCAGATCACTCCTTAAATTTGTCAAACAGGAGCAGGCTAAAACAGAGGTATGGACTAAAAAGATAGCCGCGTGGAAAAAGGAATTCCCGCTCACATATAAGAAAGATAACTTCCTGCGCCCCCAGTTCGTTGTGGAGCAGATCAGCGAGATCTGCCCTGACGCCATAATAGTCACTGAAGTCGGACAGAACCAGATGTGGGCAGCCCAGTTCTTTAATTACAAGAACCCGCGTACCTTCATTTCAAGCGGAGGGCTTGGCACTATGGGATACGGCTTCCCGGCAGCTATGGGTGTAAAGGTCGGAATGCCTGAATCAACTGTAATAGACATCGCAGGAGACGGCTCTTTCCAGATGAACTCTCAGGAACTTGCTACGGTCGTGCAGGAGGATATCCCTGTCATAGTGGCAGTATTGAACAACGGCTTCCTGGGAATGGTAAGGCAGTGGCAGGAATTGTTCTTCAACAGGCGTTTTTCATCTACATGCATTGAGAGCAGCGTGGATTTCGTGAAGCTTGCTGAAGCTTATGGCGCGCTTGGACTTCGCGCAAAGAAGAAGAGCGACGTGAAGGATGTAATCAAGGAAGCCGTGAAATCAGGGAGGCCGACGGTTATAGACTTCGTTGTGGAGCGTGAGGAGAATGTTTCCCCGATGGTACCTGCAGGCGCTGCTATCAATGAAATAATGGACCTGGAGTGAGATAAATGAAACATACGGTTGCTGTACTTGTGGAAAATAAACCCGGCGTCCTTGCAAGGGTATCGGGTCTGTTCTCGCGGCGCGGATTCAACATCGAAAGCCTTGCTGTTGGCGTGACCGAGAACGCGGATACCTCCAGAATGACAATTGTCGTGAATGGGGACGATAAAATTCTTGAGCAGGTAATGAAGCAGCTTAACAAGCTTATCGATGTGATAAGGGTGAGCGACATTCCTCCGGAGGATTCGGTGAACAGGGAGCTTGCTCTTATCAAGGTCGGCGTGGACTCGACAACGCGCGCAGAAGTTATGCAGATAGTTGACATTTTCAGGGCAAAGATAGTGGACGTGGGCACAAAATCGTTAATAGTTGAGGTCACAGGCGATGAGAGCAAGATAAATGCGATAGAGCAGCTGCTTCGCCAGTTCGGTGTCAAAGAGATGGTTAGGACAGGAAAGGTTGCGATGAACCGCGGGGCGAAGGTCGTGCAGAGCGAGAAGAAATAATAGCATAAATGAAAAGTTCCATATCGAAAGCACAGACACATGAGGATATTGGTGAATACTGGGGCACCCACGACCTCGCCGAGCACTGGGATGAGACAAACCCCGCTGAATTTGAAGTTGATATCAAATCCGAAGTGAAGATAATAAAAAACACTTTCGCCCCGCTCTCCGAACGCTTTTAACCACAGATGATATCTTAGTTTTGCCAGAAACAGGATGATGAGGAGAGATCAATACAACTTGTTCCTATATTAGTCCCAGCTACGGACACACTAAATATACTAATAATTTCATGCAGGTCTGATCAACCTGACATCCGATAAATTAATCGGACTTCCATGACCCTTCCATCCTTTCAAAAGATGATACAACCCAACAATACAAAGTATAAGTTCCCCAGATTTTAACAACAACTCAGCTTCATCCGGTTCTACTCTTGTCCTGCTGCCCTCCACGATTCTTGCTTTTTTCTTCAAGTTATTTGATCGTTCCACAGCATTACAAATATCATCAATCGGAAAGTCCATTTTGGAAACATTCTTCAGTATCAGATACCCAAAATCATCAAGCATCTTTCTGACATTCAACTTGCCCACATAAACATTTTTCCGCATAGCCATAACCCGTCCCAGTTCGGGTTCATCTCTCAACAACTTGCCGACTTTATTCAATAATAATATGTTATTTTTCAACCGTGAAATAGCACTATCCTCCAAATTCCATGTTGGCTCATAATGAATTCTGCCGCCAGCGATAACACCATGACTGAGAAATGCCATTCCTGCTGATATTTTAGTGGTTGTATGTCCGTTGCCCGTATATATGGAAACATTGTCTCCGCATATTTCTTTTACTTCATCAATAACTTCCACGATATTCATAGCCTCTGAATCTGTTGAACGGCAAACACCAGAATAAATCGGTGTCATATCAATAGAAACAGCACGCATATCAGCAAAACCAATGGTGTGATATCGTCCATGATAATCTGATAAGATGCTTTTTATTCTGGCATCAATCCCCATCGTATCAATGACAACGCATTCTATTTTTTTGTTAGACAATTGCTCAATACACCGATGTATAAATCCAAGTTCGAGTTTGAGAGTTGCAGATGAAAGGTAACGCTGGATGAAATATTTCAAATGATAAAACTCCTCAGAATCACGGTATCTGAAATTCCTTCCCAGAAATCCAATTGAATCATAAAGACGCTGTGCAAATTCCTCTTCAGAATATTCAATCCAAAATAGGCCATCCGTTTGTTTTTTAAACAATTCTTCATGTTCTTTAAACCATGTTGGATTTGAGGGTCGGATATATGTTGAAATTTCTTTCAGAATGTCGGAGAGATCAGTCCATGTTGTTGGGAAATCATCATCAGATGCTTCAATTTCTGTTGTGGGTATATCAAATGTTGGGAAACCATTTATTTGATATGTTCCATCAATGAATTGATCCAATATTTCTGGAGTTAAGTAACACTCTTCAAGATTCAAATCAACATTCCTCAGACGTTCACCAATATCCTGAAAGTAGTAGCTTTCATTGAAGGTGATTTTGCCTTTTCTAATATAATCGATGAGTCTATTGATAGCGATAAGTGGAACAATATCGGTATTTTCCAGGTCAATAGCTTTCATAAGATCGGGTTTTCTGGCAATTGATCGTTTTCCTTGTTCGTTTAACTTGTCCCATGTTATTTCACCAGTAGCCAGTTGATAAATTGTTCTGGCTTCTTTTCTTTGGAACTTGACTCCTGATGTCATATTATCTGTAAAATCATTCAAATATTTCAGGATTGATCGATATGCATCGGAGTGTTTTCTTAACAATTTAATTCTGGCAAGTATTTCCTCATCTATCAAAACATTTGCATGTTTTTTTATAATGTGTGGGTCGATCTTTCCCGATTCATCCATTTCTTTAAGATCTTTTTTGATTGACTCTAAAGCAGTCGTTCGAAGTTGATTTTCAACCGTTTGTCGTGAGGCATTGTCTGATTGCTTTGATCGTCCAAGTTCATGAATAAGTTCCCCAATAAGAAGGTCTTTGCATTTTATGATAAATACAGCCTGCATTTCAAAAATAAGTTTTGCTTGAGCCTCTAATTGCTGGTTTGGGGGAATTGAACCCAGGAGCTTTTGCAGGAATTTTCTCCGGGATAATATTTCTGGATAATATCGATCTGCATCGACATTATATATCGAAAAGGCTTCTTTGGCTTTTGTCAATCTTTGACAAATTGCATCTATGTTTGCACCGCCATAGGTTTTCAAGTCGGAGAAAGTAAATATTGTCTGAAGAGATTCACGGTTTTTCTCAAGTGAATAATCTTCAGGAAAGGGGATTTTTTTTGCTTTGAACCAGTTGTATGTTTCTGAACAATACATTGAGAGGATTTTTTGATTTATACACCTATAAAAAGTGGTTTTAGCTAATGGTTTTTGATCTCTTGTTTTCCTTTCTTCCTGAATATCTTCATACATTTCTTTTTTAACTTGAATCGGATTTGATTCAAGTCCTTGTTCAATTTTGAAGAACTCAAAGAGAGTTATTGGAGATTTTTTCTTACCAAGATATTTGAATTGTTGAAAATCATCATCGGTATTAATCCAGTTATTTAGCCGACGTCTCAATCCACGCGGCGTAACCTCCAGGATTGTGGCAATTTCTATTATATCGTCACCGGTATATCCACCTGATGAATCTTGTTTTTGTCGAAGAAGTTCTAACACCAATTCTCGCGAAATCATGTAGCGTAATCATATTATTCAGTTATCAAACTATTTTTTTAGGAAATAACTATATTTATTGTGTCCGTTCATGGAACTAATATAGGAACAACTTGTAAAGGTATTTGTTTTTCCAACATATCTAGGCAGGTTTATCCCGATAGCGAACAATCCTATGTACACAAGGTCAGCCACTGCGCCTATCGGGTTCCAGACCGCCGCCATGCTTGCGAACTCTGCTCCCTGTGAAACCCCGAGGAACAGCAGGGAAATGAAAGTTATGACAGGCAGGCACATCAGGATGCCTGCTATTTTCTGCGATCTTTTCTCGGCGACCAGGGTGATAGCAGTGATAAGTATGCTGCCTGAGAGGAAGTATATCAGGTATTTCAGGTAGGTGAGGGGCATATTTTAGTCTCTTAAATCGCTTTTACCTTAATACTTCTCAAATGCAAAAATTATTTATCATATTACATCTTTAATATAAATGGTTATGTGGATATTTGGGAAAGTGGGTACAAATTTAATGCGTCTATATTACTCTCATGGCAACATGAAGTGGATTTGAATTTTCAGAAGCTTTGTTTGTAACTGTTTATTTCTCGGTACACATAATCCATAGCAAAACTTAAGCATCTCTCCGAAAGGAAACATGCTCCTTTTTTTTCAATTCATTCAAATATGTAAAGAAGATATTGCACGGTAAGTATTCTCACAGAAAAAGCAATTGTCATCTGGTCGTCCCATATCTCTCTTAAGGCGTTTAAGATCCTTTATTGTATCCACATCATACCATCTTTCAAGAAGCAAGACCCTTAAGCCAAGGGCCTGCGCCTTCTTCACTGTCATCTTCGTCACATCAGCCGTACTCCACGGTATCCCGCGAAAGAGCTCCTGCACCCATGATCGCATTCCGATCAGATAGTATCCGCCATCCTCACATGGCCCGAGGACTACATCCACCTCATCTAATCCAGAAAACGCCTCCCGTATAAGATCCGTAGGCAGGTTTGGGGTATCACTGTCCAGCATAACCACCTTTTCTGCGCCCTGTTCAAAAAGTCCCTTTGAGACATTCGACAGCTTCTCTCCAAGGTCTTCGCCCTCCTGGCTTATCAGGGAGAACCCGGGAGGCATGATGCTCCTGAATAATGATTCGGACGTTTGCGGTGTATAGGCCACATAGCGGTGCGCTTCTATGCTCTTTACCTGCTCGATCTTGTCAAGAAGGAAATTGTGATAGATAAGGGATGCAGCTTCCGGTCCAAGATGAGGGGTCAGCCTTGTTTTGACCTCATTCGGCACAGGCGCTTTAGCCATTATGATTACTGCATTGAGGGTCGATCCAGTATCGAAAACAGTGGCGATAGGGTCTCCTGTCATGGGTGGTCAGATCTTGTGTTTGATAAAGGTACCATTTCGATATTCATCAAAAGCGACCTGCAATTCCTCCTGAGTGTTCATAACAATAGGTCCTCTCCATGCCACAGGTTCTCCCAGAGGTTTTCCAGATATCAAAAGGATTCGGAGTTCTTTTTTATCCGCGGTAATTTTTATGTCATCACCATCTGTGAATATTATGAGATGTTCTTTTCCCAGGTTCATTTTTTTCTCAGAGTCGAAATATCCGCTGCCTTCTATCACATAGGCAAACGCACGGTATCCTTTCTTAATAGCGTGTTCAAACTCCGTGCCAGAGTGAATCGTGACATCAAGATATTCAATATCAACGACAATATCCCTGACAGGCCCTCTTCTTTTGTTCACCTCACCACTGATGATCCTGATTTTTATTCCATTATCGGTCAAAACCTCTGGTATCTGTTCATTTTTTACTTCCCTGTATCTGGGTTCCATCATCTTGTGCGTGGAAGGCAGATTCACCCACAGTTGAAACCCGCCCATATGTCCATTAATTCCCTTTGGCATCTCCTGGTGAATTATTCCGCTTCCTGCGGTCATCCACTGAACCTCTCCGGGTCTGATCACCCCTTTATTTCCCATACTGTCCCCGTGTTCCACTATGCCTTCCAGCATGTAGGTCACAGTTTCAATACCCCGATGAGGATGCCACGGGAATCCGGCAATGTAGTCCTCTGGATCATGGGAACGGAAATCGTCAAGGAGCAAAAAAGGATCAAGTTCGGGTGCTTCACTGAACCCGAAAGCTCTTTTCAGATGAACTCCAGCGCCTTCGAGTGTTGGTTTGCTTTTTAATATTTTGTCTATTTTTCGGTTCATTTTTTCCCACTTCTTTTTACACAATATATTCTATGGTTTCAGATATATTATACCTCTGGATGTCCTCATGGAACAAGAAATCAATAGATGCTTACTATTCAAAGTCAGAACTCATGGTAACCTGCAATTTCAGATCACTTTTTGCTCTTTTAATTTCCGGTAGATATCATACTCAGTCAATGCAATCGCCCCAAGTCCAAGAAGAAGAACGACAAGATGAATGAATATCCCGATGATTGGCAGGTTTATGCCGATAAGGACGATCAGTAAACCGAAAGCCATTGTCAGCACCTTGAACCTCGTTTCTATTTTCAACTTTTTCAATACATACTGCCCAACCCAGAATCCAACATATATCCTACTTATGTATATGGTGATAATATAAATAATAAATATTATCAGACTCAAAGGTATCCCAATAATTGTTATTAGAAGCAATACAGCAACAATGGGTATAATTATGAGGAAGAGAAGCCCCCATAATAGGTTTCTTAGCGGCTCAACTGAAACCTTTATTGAACTTTTTTGAGTTAATTCAGGAACAAGCATCAGGGATACTATACCGATCAATAAAAGCCAGAGATATCCAATTATTTCATCCCCCATCTTAGACGTAAGATCTTCCTTTTTTGGCAGTTTTTCTTTGTAGGTCGTCTTCCCGGAAACTATTCCTGTGATCTCTCCCTGATGTGGGGCTGTATATTCCAGGTTTCCACCAATTGTCGCGCCAGGAAATATCTTGATATTATTATCGATTTCTACGGTCACATTTCCCTTTGTCGCACCTCTTATTTCCAGATCCGAAACTCCTCCATTGATGTCTCCATTCACG
>CBFFLL010000018.1:7640-22913 GCA_965642175.1 Candidatus Methanoperedens nitratireducens
AATGACAGCACTCCCGCCACCCAGAGTTAAATCCCTGGATATCCTCGCATTTTTCTCCAGGATGAATTGTCCGGTAAAGGCGAGGACATTATCTCCCACATCCCCGCCAATCCTCACGTCACCGCCAACCACCCTGATATCATCCGTGACATTCCCGTTAACTATTATGGAACCTCCAGCTGCAATGATCCCGCCGTTTATGGTTCCTGTAACTGTTATTTCGCTTCCGGCAAAGACGAGGTCTCCATTAATAGTACCATCTACGATAACTGAATTTCCTGCAAAATAAATATCATCATTTACTACTTCATCTTTTGTGATCACAAGTTTATCTCCAGATCTGAAATCTGAAGCACTGGTAATTGCTGGAAAAATAATAGAAAAAATGAACAAAATGATCAATATTTTGAAGAGAAAATTTGTATTCATACCACTCACCATTGTATAGTTGTGTGTCTTTTCTAATAAATGTTGCGGCCAGAAAATTTTTACCGTTGAATAATGATATGTTCCCGGACACCCCTCAAAAAATGAACCGAGAATGCTTCAAATAGAAACCGCGGATGTTACCAGATACATGGGGTGGCGGACTATCGCATAAGGTCCTGTTGTGATAACTTTCTGTCCGCTCTCTACTTCAATTATGCGGGAAGCATAACTATTTTCCCGGAGAACGAAGAAAATGAAAATATAACCTGACAGAACGAATGCATTTGCAGCAATAACAAGAGCCACAGGCACGTTCGACCAATAAAAAACCACAAAGATCATTGGAATAAAAAGAACGGCGCAGTATAGCCATGCCTGCCAGTAATCTAATGTGCCCGCAGGTAAGAACAGCATCAAACCCATGAAAATGGGTGCCATCATAAATCTGATGAAGATTTTTTTCTTTAGCTCTGATGAATTGGCGTTCATTCTTTTACGAGAGGAATAATAGAATTTTACGATCCTTGTTAAAAATAATGTATTGGGGATTGATATAGGTTTGGATGGGGTGTCACGGATGACTTTCTGGAAGAATTAAACATGAAGGATGTCAACTTAGCTCAATACTTTGTAGTGACAAACTAAATAAGCACTTCACTCCAATAATTATTACAGAATATGGGATCAAAATCAGTGCCAAGCAGAACAAAAGAAGAGTGGAAAAAGCTCCTCCCGCCTGAAAACTTCCATGTTTTAATTGAAAAGGGAACCGAGCCGCCATTTACGGGAAAGTTCTATAAGAATAAGAAAGAAGGTGTTTATGTGTGTGCAGGATGCGGGCAGGAATTATTTCACTCGGACACAAAATATGATTCAAGCGGCGGCTGGCCAAGTTTCTGGACTCCGATCTCCCCTGATGCTGTTGATCTCAAACCGGATAACAGTCTGGGAATGGAACGGATCGAGGTAGTGTGCATCAGGTGTGGCGGGCATCTCGGGCATGTTTTTGATGATGGCCCCAGACCGACTGGAAAGAGATATTGCATTAATTCGCTGGCTCTTGATTTTAGCGAGGATGAGAAGAAATAGCTATTTTGGCAAGGAAGCAAACGAAAGAACTAATAAACGGGATAAAGAAATAATAGATAATATGGCAAAAGTCGGTGTTGTCAGAAATAAAGATACTATTCAATCCGTAAGAACCGCTGTCTTGCTTGCTGGAGGTCTGAAGATAAAGAAGAATTCCACTGTCCTTATCAGACCGAATGCGAACACAGCAGATTACCCACCCGGCTCAACGAATCCTGAAGTGCTAAAAGGCGCTATACGCGCGGTTAAAGAATACGATCCAGCAAAGATCATTGTCGCGGAAAAATCAATGACAACACTTGACACAATAAAGGTGATGAAGCATCTGGGTCTGTACCAGGCTGCTGAATCGGAAGGAGTGGATGAGATCCTCTCTTTTGATGATGTGGGATGGAAAAAAGTTAGACCTGAAAAGGCCAGATCATGGCCGCATGGTTTTTCAGTTCCAGCTATCTTTGATGAGATCGATTACTCGATAGCGCTTCCCATCGTGAAAACTCACTGGACTGCATTATTCACTATTGGATTAAAATCCCAGATAAGCATTACATCGGATATTGACAGGAGACAGCTTCCTCACGGACAGAACAACGAGGCGCTCTTCGGCAATATGATCGCAGAGGCAAATCTCGTATACAAACCCGATTTTTACATTTCAGATGCCACGAAATGTTTTGTAACAGATGGACCCAACATCGGGACACTTCGGGAACCCGGTCTTGTCATTGCTTCAGATGATGTTGTGGCGAATGATGTGTTCGGTCTGGCACTTTTAAAGACCCTTGGCACGATAGATAAAATACAGAACAGATCTGTATGGGAGCAGTCCCAGATAAAAAGAGCGGTAGAACTTGGTCTTGGAGTTAAAAACAGGTCTGAAATACAGATCGAAAGCGAAGGTGTGAAAGAGATCGAAAATATTGCAGGTAACATTGAATAGAGCTAACATTGAATAGATGTAACATTGCATAGATCATTGTGTCCTTGATCATGAGGAGTGATTTGGATCAGTATGCTTTCATTAAATAAAATCTCGAAATTAATTGATGAGAACGATTTAGTAAAGATGGGCATAGCAGTAGTATGGGACATTCTTGACTTTACAATATTCAGGGTTCCAGGATTTGGAACGATCGCTGATGTAATGGGTGGTTTTGCTGCATTAAAGTTAGCTGGAATATTGGGAGTCGCATATTGGTGGGAAGTATTCGATATTACAGACCAGATCGATGCTCAGATACCCACAATGACAGCAATAGTTTTAGCAACAATATTAGCAAAAAAATATAAGGAGTTCGCCACGGAACCGTGAAAATCCATCAAATCCTTTTTCCGTATTCCAATTCAAACTAAATCTGGATACTTCAACAATTGCACTATCGCTTCAAGTTCAGCTCCAGGAAGTCAAGTGTCTTATTCCATGCGTCAACAGACTGCTCCTTTCTAAATGCCACAGTGTTTGTCGGGTTTGAAAAACCATGACCTGCCCCCTCATAGATATAGATATCTACTGTCGTTCCCTGCTCTTTGAGGATCTTTTCGAATTCACGGACATCTGTCACAGGAATGCTCGTATCCTCAACACCAAATATTCCAAGCACAGGCTCTTTCAACTTAATAAGATCACTCTTATTTGTCGAAACCCGGCCGTAATAAATTACTGTTGCCTGAAGGTCTTCGTTGACACCCAACTGGAATGACTGACCTCCACCGTAACACCAGCCCAGTGAAGCAATTCTGCTGTCATTCACATTTGTCATGTTGCGCAGATACTTTACAGCTGCCTGCATCTTCGGTATCGTTTCATTGTTGGGATTATCTCGAATGTTGGACTGGGCACCCTCAGTTGTCGTTGCGACATTTCCTTTAAAGAGATCGACTGCAAGGACCACGTATCCTTCACGCGCTGTGATATCAGCCATGCTTTTCACCTGATCATTCAGTCCCCACCATTCGTGGATCATGACAATGCCAGGATACTTGCCCGGAGCAACTGGTTGGGCCAGGAAGCCTGAGAGCCTGACACCTTCAAGATCGACATCAACACTGGATACTGAGACATTGATCCCGGTCTTTCCATTAAAAACCTCTGCAAGCCCAAGATAGCTCATGTTCGGTTCTCCTGCCTGTTCATGGCCTGTCGGAGTTGACACGGGCGTGGTTACAGGTGTGGTTATTTCTTGCCCGGCACAGCCAGCAAAAAACACAATAAATGCGATTAGAAATATAACAATCAAATTTTTTGTAATATTATTCATATTCTTCCCCCGTTCTAACTAATTGAAGTTAATACAATTTATAAATTGCTATTGGTCTGTTATTTATAGCACCATAGTCAAATTAAGAACAAATCAGCGAATGGAGAGAAATCGAATGCCGGTATTAAGCATAATTGCATGCGGAATGCTTGAAGATGAACTCGTGCATGTCCTCTCTGAGGATAGTGAGCTTGGGCAGCTGATACTTGTAGAGAACAGGGAGTGTTTTGGGCTGAAGAGGAAATTAAAAAACAGAAACTGCTCTCCCGCACTTTCTCCCCTGGATAGAATTCCGGAATTCCTGAAAAGCGAAAAGGACCTTTTACTTTTAGCAATTCTAAAACCTTTTTGCGGTTTCAAATGCGTTGAAAAAATCCACAAAAAACTTCAAATCCATGATAAAAATCATCCTTTGCCATGTTCAGAAAGATATTGTTCTATTGCATGTCTTGTCGAATACCAGGTCTTCCCCAATTTAGCCGCATCCAGAACACCCTGCCTTGCTCTCAGGCTCAGGTATTCCTGGGAATAAGGTGAATTTTGGGCAAGTTCTTTGAGGGGCAGCAGTTCATCAGCCCCGCCGAAGATAGAAAGATACATCGTCAGGTTATCATTTACAGCTTTTGCAATGAAATTGACGAATAGACCGGGTTTTCCTGCATCCGAAGCTCTCAGGGACCTGTAATATTTTCCTCTATCCTCTATTTTGAGGACTACTGGCGGATAACCCCGGGCGATCAAATACAGATTGGTGAGCAGGCGAGCCACCCTGCCATTTCCATCTATGAAAGGATGGATCATGACGAATCCATGATGAAGGAAAGAGGCGACCTCAACAGGATGCCTTTTACAATGAGCGATCTTTTCAATAAGCTCATCCATCAGCCTGGTTACTTTTGACCAGTCAGGCGGGGTTTTGGCAGCACCAGTTATTCTGACATTCTTAGTACGATATTTTCCTGGATCAATGACGTATCGGTATCGGACATAATTTAATATATCCGATATGATATAAGAGTATATATCGGTATCGATTTAATTCAGAATTATCCGATACCGGAAGTCGCCTCAGTGTGATGCGACATTCCGTCACCTTTATACTTCAATTTTGATGTGAAGTGGTTGCCCGATAGCATATCGGCGCCAGGGATTAATATTTAAATAGTGATAAATGTGCGGCGCCTGTGGTACATCAAGAAAATAATAAACAGCATTGCCATATAGCAGCCAGTATAACTCGGTATTACCATAGCTCTTCGTTCGGTATCCTGATCCGAACCATAATAAAAGCACCACGCTCAGGCTTAAAAAGAAATGAGCATAGCGTAACCAGCCCAGTTTGCCAGGGATCCGCCCGCTGCTTCGTTTATGTGGGAGCAGGTCAAGAACCATTGCGGTCCAGCATGCCCAGCCACACCAGCCCCTGCCAAACAAAAACGGGCCAAAGATCTTTCCTACCAGGTAATGGATGACTGAACCTGCGAAAAATCCAGACAACAGATAAAAGAAGAAGCCCTCTAACTGCATATTTTCAGATTCCACCAGACCTAAAAAAATAAGCATGTATCCGCCCACTAGAAATAGGGTCAGTATTCGACCTGATGACTTTTTCTCTCCTGGAAGAACGGAGTAGATCACGAGAGCCAGTCCGATCGAAGTGCCAATGTAAAGGAAGTTAAACAGGTAGAAGATCTTACCTGTGGATCGCCACAAAACAATGGCAATGATCCAGAAAAAAAACATGATCACTAAAGTTCCCAAATGTTCTTTAAAATTGAATCTGTTGTCGGCTCTCATCATTCCCCATTCCAAATACATTGTACAGAAGGACTTATAACCGTTTAAATCTGCGCCTATTTTAATAATTTATTATTTCTATGACACAATTCAACTATTTTTCCAATCATTTCACTACTTCAACCTTTGTTATCAAAGGGAGCTTTTGTTTCAGTTCAAACTCCAGCGCTGCAACAATTGTACTCGCAGGTATCTGGCACCTGCCACAGCTTATTCCTTCCCTCGTCTTATGATCCCTGAGGAACTTACTGAACGTAACAGGTACAGTGGTTCTTGTAATTCTAACTTTTATGATCCCATTTTTAAAGCCTACCAGCTCAATGTCCCCTCCGTCCTCCTTGAGGCTGCTGCGAAAGCTGGTAATGATCTCATTTAATGATTTGTCCACTTCCATATTTCTTCCCCACAGTCGCAACATATATCACAAATCGTTCCACTCCATCAAGCAGAAGTAGATCGTTCATATCATCATCTGAAAAAGCTGCAATGGCACATACACCGCAATCAACAGAGCCTGCACTCAGGTACAGGTTCTGGCAGGCATGTCCTGCGTCAAGGTGAAGATACCTGTATCCTCGTTCTCCATAACGCCATTTCATTCTATATGCATCTGCTACCCAGATAAAAGTCACAGCGCTTTTCCTGATAAAATCCTGTCCTAAACAACCTTGCGTCACCCTGTCAGCTATATCAGGATCCGTATTTATTTCCACCAGTTTGTTCTCAATTGGTAAAAATCTGTAAATACCTTCTGGAACATCCCTGACATTATTGATAAGCAGGTATGTTTCAAGAGCATGTCTTGCACCTGCAGAAGGCACATTCCTGAAAGTTGCGCCGGGTGTGACCTGGACCACTCCCTGGGTGACCCACAGTAAATATGACAGTTCTTCGATTGTTAAGGGTTCCTGCGAATACTTGCGAATACTTCTTCGACCTTCAAAGGCATGTCTTAAGTCAAAGCTTTTTATTTTGATATTTTCAGGCGCGGGAAGATCTAATATCGGTCTTGATGCATCATATTCCATCTCTAATGGAGGCTGGGGTATGTTACGGGATTGATCAGACCTGTCAAGATACTGGAACTTTGTTTTTTCCATAAATTCTATCCCAATGGAACTCATTAATTCATCTCCCTTTTCTAATATTGTAACCAAATGCTATATATGGACTTGTGTTAGCACGAAATATTACGAACTTTTATCGCTCAGGCTAACTCTTCTTCTTCTTATTTTTCTGTTTTGCAGGCAATGACGATACATGATCATAAGAACTCCTTAGCAATCCATGGAATTTTTCAGGATCATTATACAGGGAATCAGGCAGGACTACATATTCCTTCATGATCCGGCCCTTTAAAGGTTCAAAAGGCATTACCTCGTCATTTTCTGAAATGATCTCTTTCCTGTCCTTCTCAGACAGGCGTATGAAAATATCATTTTCGAATACCCCGGCAATCATATTATCATTCGCAAAATAGACCGGGCACCCGAACATCTTTTTTTTCTTAACCTCGAGTGAGGAAATACTCTCATCAAGGAATTTGCTCAATTCTTCGCTGGGTTTTTTCCATGCCATAGTTCAACCCTCCTTTTTTCCAATGATCCTCGCGCGTCCTACCTTCCCCTCATCAGCAGCCCTGACCCATCTGTCAAGCCCTTCATCAGCAGCTTCATACAATTCTTTTCCATACCCTGAGACCACAGCTTCCTTCAACTCGTTCCTGAGCTTGTTCTGGTACAGGTGACAGTGATGCGCGAAATCCCCTGTGAGATCTTCTGTTTCCACGATCTTGAAACCGTTATCTCTCAATATATTCTCATACCCGTCCAGTGTCTCCATAGAAGGAAAAGCCATGAACGAATTGAGTTCCTCCCATTCAGTATCGGTCATATTTCCAACCTGTATCCAGTCTGTAAATGCGATCACGGCTTCGGGTTTGAGCACCCTGTGCGCTTCCCTGATAAGTCTCTCCTTATCTGTTATATAACACCAGGCATCCTGCCCCCAGACAACATCGAAGGTGCAAGCATGAAAAGGCAAGTCAAGGGCGTTCCCAAGCCTGAAAGTGACATGGTCAGAAAGCCCTGCACGTTCTGTTCGCAAAACAGCCTCATTCACCATCTTTGAAGTTGCGTCAAGTCCAGTCACGCTGCAGTCGAACTTTCGCGCCAGATGCCGCGCCGGGCCTCCAAGGGCGCTGCAAACATCAAGCACTCTTGTCCTCCTGTTTATCCCGGCTTTTTCCGCAAGGATCTCTGTCTCCCTTCCTCCGCCCACGTGTATCTCTTCCCCCATCAGCATCTCCCACAGCTGCCCCACAGGTCCCTCGTACACTTCATTCACATCCGCTATCGTGAAGTCCAATCGCTTTCCTTTTGATATCTGTTTCATATATCCCACCTCCGTCATCGCAAATTATTGACCGGGTTGTTCCAGCACAAAGGATCGGGAGCCAGCATGTCCCCCGTTTCATAATATGCCGTAGCCCTGCATCCCCAGCAAACAGAATTATTTTCACAGCTTCCGCAGTTCCCCTTCATGTTGGCAGGATCCCGTATATGAGCGAATAGAAGTTCGTCCCTGTATCGATCAACGATATCTTCAAGTGGCATTTCATGGATGTTACCGAATCCTTTTCTGATCACAGAACATGGAGTCACATCACCGTCAATGGTCACGCATATTATCCCCCCGCAGTAGAACTTGTTCGTGTCCATTGTGTTCATCGAGAAGCAGGAATCCAGATAATTCACCTCGTCCCTGTTCCCGCATGCATCTCTTATCTCATGGATGGTGGGCATCCATTCCGGATGATCGAGGGCAAGACCTGTCCTGCACATCTGGGTAAGGCATGTCCTCATACCCTTAGTTTTAAAGAAATGGTCTGTAGTCCTCTTAACGTCCTCGCCTGCCACCGGTTTCGTGAAAGTTATACAGTTTATCATATTCTCAGGTCTTTTGCCAAGGGACTGCACATTGTCCACTCCGTTCAGTATGGCCTGGATCTTCTTGCCAGGATCGCCTTTGTGGAGCTTGCGATAAATTTTCTCATTCAGGCTATCAAGGTGCACAGAAATGAAACCCCCCTCTGAAACCTCTACAGCTTTCTTTGCCACCTCATAGTTCTCAAGCGGTATCCCGCTTGTCCAGATATTGTTCTTTAAACCTCTATCCATGGCATACTTCATCAATTCATACCAGTCCTCACGAAGAAGTGGATCTCCGCCCAGCCAGTCGATAGCCCGTACTTCCATCTTTACGGCTGAGTCTATGATATCCATGATATCTTCTTTTGGAAGCTCTTTCATGAGCGCATTCTCTGAAGCTGCATAGCAGTAGAGACAGCCCTGGGGACATGCAAGATTTGATTCTATCTGGACAGTATATACCTTGCATTCCTCAAAATATTTTTTTTCTTCAATATGATCCGGGTGATAGCAACCGTACGTTATTACAGGATCGTTCTCATTCATTTATCAAGTACTCCTGAATATTTACTTAATGCATACTTCTTCATATATTTGTTCATGAGCAGAATGGCTGAGGTGGATCATTCTCTTAGTATGATGATGGATAATATCGGAATTATTATCATCAGTATCGCCCATAAGAATCCGATCTTTGCTACCTGAAAACTCCCCACATTCTTAACGAACCTTTCCAGTATCGCCACAGTGACCAACATCAAGAGCATTGCGTTGAAGATACTGGTTGATACATGGTGCTCATCTGGCAGGAAGTCCATGAACACATCAGGATTTGACCACCTGACAAGATAGAAGATCAATGTCATATGGGCAAGACCAAGGTAAGCGAAAGTCAGAAGGTGTATCTTGAGCCATGCTTTGAGCCTGGGGTTTGGGTCGATAAGCGCTTTTTCTCTGCCTCTCTCTATAAAGTACAATATCAAAAAGACCCCCATGAAGGCAGCGGCTATAATGGTCGCGATATTCCATGGCCAAAAGGCAAGCAGGGTAGGAACGATCAGGAATGCACTGATGACAGCTGTCAGTTGGCATGAAATTATCCTGATATTCACGGCAAGCCCTACCGTTATGAATGTTATGGGGATAGCGAAGTTATGCCCCCATCGAGGATCTTCCTTAAAGAGAAAAAATGCAGGGCCAAGCCAGAATAAGAGCCATGCTATGCCAAGGATCAGAATTCCGTTGCCACCCGTCATCAATTTTTCTTTATCAAGTTTCATTTTTCCCACAATAATGAACTTTTGACCTCAAGCTATATGAAAGTTTCCAGCGTATCGATATTGCGTTCGTGCATCTATGATCTCCATAATCGCTCCAGTTTTCAATGAAGAAAAAAACATAAAATCCTTCCTTGCTCATCTTGATTCGCTGGAAGGTGATTTTGAACTCATACTGGTGGATGGGGGAAGCGATGACCGCACTATTGAAGAGGTACGAAAATGGAAGGATATTTTCAACCATGACCTCACAATTCTTGAAGCTGGACGAGGAAGAGCCATCCAGATGAATAAAGGTGCATATGCGACGCAGGGTGATATCCTTCTCTTCCTGCATGTGGACTGCTTTCTTGAGAAGGATGCCCTGACTCTTATCGAAAAGGCGATCCATGAGAAGAATGCTATTGGCGGGGGCTTCAGGCAGAAATTTTCCAACCCGGACCTGTTTTTAAATTTCGGGAGCGCTATCGGGAATTTACGAGTGTCTATGACCAGGATTTTTTATGGTGATTACGGCATATTCATGAAAAAGGAAGTCTTCAGGAAGATCAAAGGTTACGACGAGATACCTTTTCTTGAAGACGTTGAACTCTGCAGGAAGGCGAAAAAACAAGGTCGGCTTATACAGATAAATAGTTGCATTGTGACTTCTCCCAGACGATATTTAAAAAAAGGAAAGGTCAGACTTGCAGCTGCATTCATGCTTGCAAATCTTTTCAACATGGTCGGATGGCGCCCGGGGTTCCTGTGGAAATATATCGTTGATATGTAGACAAAACGCGAACATCAATTTTACCCCATATTTTTCCGGGTCTGTATGCTCCGCAATCTCAACTATTGAGTCTCCATATCCAGAAATTGACGATCGCAGCAAAGCTTACCCACAGGATATAAGGTATGAGCAAATAAGCTGCTGTTCTTGATATCTTCATGAAGCTCAGTATCGTGGCTAATATCGTGATCCAGAGGACGATTATTTCCATGAGACCCAAAAGAGGCGACCTGAGCCCGAAGAACACAGCAGACCACAATGCATTAAGGACAAGCTGACCTGCGAAAATATATATGGCGGTTTTAACTTTTTTATCCTCCCAGCCCTTTTGCCATACGAGGAATAAAGAGATACCCATTATTATGAAAAGAGTTGTCCATACGGGAAAAAACACCCAGTTGGGCGGTGCAAAAGATGGTTTTTGGAGGGTTGCATACCAGGTTGGGATGGCTGGCGAGGTGAAAAACGAACCTATAAAACCAGCGAATAGACAGATGAATATACTGAAGATCAATTTCTTCAGGTCTGAATATTTCATGTTGATCATATAGTCTCACCTGTTTAATAATATTTTTGATATCTACCTTCTATCCACTATCCTCTTTGGTCTTCCTTTGATTCGATACAGTTCAAGTTCCGAAAGACCCACAAAGTTAAAGATGATCTTGAAAATCTCACTGGCATACGCCTCTGAAAGTTGCGGCTTATACTTGAAAAAAGCCTTCAGGAAGTTTTCTTCAACCAGCTTTCGATCGCACTTATTCTGGTCAAAACACTCCACGCTCACCCTCATTATGGTCTCTCCTTCATCATCCCCACCGTAAAGGAATGCCTCATATTCACCGGTAAGGTATTCCATATTCTCTCGCTGGAATACTCCCCGCTCCACATCCACACGGTTAAAGGGTGTCTCTTCGATCCAGAAAGTCTCAGATTCTCGTTGAGGGTTCAGGATCTTCATATGCGTCCTGCCGCATGCGCATTTATCCCTTGTCGCAACGACCGTGGTATCATCAGTATCATAGTTAAGCAGGAGATTTCCGCTCTTTGCCCCAACAGGAAGGAGTGTTGTGAGCACTATCCTTCCGCATTCACCATCCTGAACGAAATCTTTCATTTGCGGATCATAAATGTCAAGATGAACGAGGTCCTCCGGGACATGCAGTCCATTTATTTCTGTGCACTCACCACACATTGTTCCTTCTGTACTTCCATAAGAATTATAGACTTTACAACCCCACAATTCCGCCAGGTATTCCCGGGACTCCTCAGCAAAGCTTTCTCCTCCTACCACAAGTCGCTTGATACTGGATTCTTGCGGAGGCATATTTTCCTTTACCATCTTTCTTGCAAGTCCAAGCAGCTTGAAGATACTTCCAACAATAGCGGTCGGTTGATAGTTCCTGATGACACGGAGGGGAAAAGTGCATTTGCCTTCCGGGATAATGGTCATTCCTATATCACGCGCCGCAAGTGTCATCGTATTAGCGCCTACGTTCATACCATAAGAAGCGCAAACTATTACACGGTCTTGCGGTCCAAGTCCCTGCGAAACAAATATCCTTGCATATTTTTCTGCGTATCGCTTCCAATCTTCCCATGTGAGAAAGAAAGCTTTGGGGTTACCGCTGGTTCCCGATGTTTCATGAAGTGTGAAGACATCCTTCCAGTCAACGCTTTTGAACTTGAAATCCGGGCTTTCAGGGGGCTGGTTCTCACGTATTGTCCTGCCCGATATTATGGGCAATTCCCTGAGATCTTCATGCGTGCGAATATCTGAAGGATCGATCCCCTGTTCTTTGAACCACTTCCTGTAAAAAGGAGAGTGTTCGCTTGCATACCTGACCGTATAGTGTATGCGTTCCTCTACAAGCGCATCTAACTCATCCCTTTTTAGGGTCTCAATCTTTTCGTTAAAGAACATAATGATTTATTTTCGCTTTTGAACCAGAGTAATCTACTATTTTTTATCCCGTTTTAGATCATAATAATAACAAGAACTACATTTTTCGCCTTCTAACTTTTCACCTAATTGATATTCATCAACTGGAAAAATTTTACCGCATAAACTTCTTATTTCGACACCAGAAAGAACATTTTGAGCCGAAAGTGCTATGTGAATTATATTGCTGGAATTTAGCTTGACACAATTAGGAGATTGTTCTAAATAAAATTTCTTTTCGTTCATAATTTGATCCCTATTCCTATCCACCTTTCAGGATATCTTTCATGATATCTTGTGTCCGAAGATTTCCATCTGCAACCCGTTTGCCCATGGGATTGATATACTTGCAATCTGGAATTTTATTCCAGACATCAGGTCGTACTTCCCGTATGACTTTTTCAGCTATCTTTGCACATCGATCACACATTCTCTTATTATGTGTGGCTGTTTCACCACATACATCACATTTCATGATTTCACCTCAATTCAATGTATTTATTTCCTGAGCTAATATTTTTTTGGGGTATTAAGCTAGCTAATATTGCCAGAGCAGGACCCAGTAAAAAACCAGCCCAGAATGATAGGCAAAATACCCAGGACAATAGGGATAAAGATCCATTCACCAATTGAAAAAATTTCGCGGTCACCAATAGCAAGGCTGTAATGACCACCTCTTGCGGGTCCATATACCGCAATGTAATAAGTATCGGACACAGGAGCATCAATTTTTAAATCCGCGAGTGAGTAAAAACTGCTCGCTGAGAAAGGTTCATAAGTCGCAAGAGAAGGCTGCTCTCCTGCTATGACAATGACATTTCCCCCCGGACTATTAATAATTTTGTGTTTAGGATACTGACTTTAGAGTCCTGACCATAAACAATAAGGAACTTAAAAGTAATTGTTAATAAAAGTTATCTTGAAATGTATGTTAGGTCTGATTATCCTGGAAAATATCAATAAAATTGTAATGAAGAAGTCTGGAAAACCAGTCTTTGAGGAATGATGAAAAAAGGTTAGTGCGACAGAGGAGTGAATGTTTTTTAAAGAGTTTGGCAAAAAATACCCATGCAGACTTTTTGTTGCGGGTGTTCATGGTAACGAAGAAGTAACAACAAAGCCGCTCCTGGAACTCCTTACCAGAGAAATTGAGAACATAAGTGGAAGGCTTATTCTGGTCAGTCTTTCCAGTGCTGATCCATATATCAGCACACTGGATAGAACCTATTATAGTTCCACCAACGGCAGGAAACTCCTGGATCTTATCCATGAATACCTGCCAACAATATATCTTGAACTCCATTCATATGAAATAAAAAACCATGCGAAATTGACCGATCCTGACAGGAAAAGCAAGATAGGTGTCCCGCCTTTTACCGAGTTTGAAGAAAATATCCTGATCGGCTCTGTTTCACCGCTTATACGCACCACCGAGTTCAAAAAAGAAGATCTTTGCTTCACTCTTGAAATTCCAGTTCCCCATTCAGAAAAAGCGTTGCAGGTAGCTCTGGACATTCTGAGGGTCATTGCATTATCTTCCGACAGATTAGAGATCATCGGGAAGCTTCGAATAAAATATCCGGAACAGATACGTGTTGCAGAGAGGAATTTCCATGAATTTTTCAAAGAGAAAATGGATGTATCCTTCTTCTAAAAAGAAGGATGCTTTGTTCAATTGATCTCGGAGATACTGTCTAATCTTTATTCGATCCAGATATCCATTTTGCGATCAACTTTGCCCCTTCGATAGTATCGGGGCACATTTGCTGTAAGAAACCTTCTGGAAGCACATCATGGATCGGTATTGTCTCGCTTGTAGTTAGAGCATTGGCTCCATTGAAATTAATATAGGAAAGCCTTGCAGTTAGTTCCTCGTAAGGTCGTTCAAAATCAGATCCTGGGAGCATGGCCACTCCGGTCTCCTGAAGAAGTCGTTCACAAAGGGTCTTGCTGTCAGTAATACCCCTCTTTGATAGTCTGTCAGCCATCGGGGTGAAATCAAGGAACAGGTAAAAGCCGCCTTCTGGAGGATGGACCCTCACTCCAGCTTCGGTCAGGATATGGTGGCACTCTTTTCCCAGTGTTGAGAGTACACGTCTGGCATTCCAGAGATATCTTTCTATTGCCACCCCTCCCCGAAAGGCATGAACTGCAGCGTACTGTATCGGTGCGCTGACAGAAGTATATGTTTCGCTTGCAACAGAAGCCATTGCATCCAGTAACCAGTCAAGGTCTTTGGGGAACGTGAACGTCCCTAGCCTCCAGCCTCCTGCTCCGCACCATTTGGAGATACCTGAACTGATGATAGTTCCTTCTGGATAGAACCTTGCAACAGAGATATGCTCTCCTTTATGATGGAGCTGTCCATATATCTCATCTGATAACAGGATAAGCTCATATTTCCTTGCCACCTCAGCTATCTCTTTTAACTGATCGAGCGTATAGGTCTGACCGTCGGGGTTCCCTGGATAGTTGAGCACCAGAATACGCGGGCGGTAGATATCATGTTCGCTCTCCAGGAATTCAGCAAGACGCTGTGGCGTTATATGCCATTTGTCTTCAAAACTCGTATGCATCAGCCGAACTTTCTTTCCCAGGATCCTTGCCTGTGGCACATAAGAGACCCAGCAAGGGGTTGGGACAACGATCTCACCGTAAAAGCAGAGTTGGAGCAGGAACATAAGCTCTTTGGACCCTGGCCCCACAAGAACATTTTCAGGGTTTGCATCTACATTATCTTTTGCCTTATGGAAACCTGCTACCGCCTCTTTAAGGGCCG
>CBFFLL010000019.1:0-5235 GCA_965642175.1 Candidatus Methanoperedens nitratireducens
ACTAACACAATGACAATAACCGGTATTAAAATCCCATTTGTATTTGTACTGTGCACATTGAGAGTAAGGGCCTCTTTGATAGTGTGCCTGCCAAGATCATCTTCAAACTCGATCGCTGCAGTATATGGAATATCACCGCTTTGTGTTGCATAGAATGTAAACACGCCCGGTGCATCATCATCTGGTTTGATCTTGCCAAGAAATGCTGTTTTAGTTCCTTCAAATGGTATGTCAAGGCTTACTTTCACAGATTTCGCATCGCCATTCCCGGAATTTTCAAGTCGCATGGTAATTGTGACAAGATCGCCTTTGGCTGGATTTTGCGGCTCAGTCTTGATATTCCCAATTGAGAGTTCTGCATCGCCAAGAACTTTGACACCTATAAAACTCGAAGAGCTTGTATTTTTTCCATTTTCATCTTTATACTCCATTTTGATAGGGATTGAGTATGACGAAATTATAGTCTTATCTTTGACAAGAAGACGATAGTTCAATTGAATGGCCTCACCAGGATCAAGGTTTTTTATGATCTTTGTGTCAGAGCCTATCGGAACAAACGGTAGACCGCCTGTTGCTGCACTTACCTGTACTTCACGCGCAATCCCGGTTCCTTCATTTGAGACTGAAAAAGTGATATTAAACGTATCCTGCGGGCTTATGAGTTCAGGGTTGATAGTGATGTTAGAAATAGCAAGCTGCGGCACTCCTCGCACCACGACATTAAAAGTTTTATTTGTCTCACGCTGCTGGTCATTGCTTAGCCAGCGTACTCTGAACTCAATCTCATAAGCGCCAGAAACCGCACGCGAGTCAATATGCAGCAGGTAGGTTTCGGCAACAGCCCCAAGTTTGATAATCCTGCCAACATCGAGTATTCGATCGTTTTCATTTTTGAGTATAATGGGCGTATCCGGCACGATAGTGAGTTTTACATTATCTATATCTTCGCCTTCATTTTCTAGTCTGACAGACATCACTAAGTCCTGACCCGGTTCAACAGGCTGGGGTGATAGTTTGTCCAGTACTATTCCAAGTTCGGTGGCGTTAGTGGGGGCGATTAAGAACAGGATCGCAACAATTGCAAATAGGATTGATGTTCTGACATGGTATATATTACTCATATTTATCTATAATTCTCCTTTCTTTTTATTGAGATCATTGTCCTCTACTAATGCGGCTGCTGTATGCCAACCAGGCTCATGCGCGTGCGCGGCGCTATTCCCCGTATTCCGTCTTTTGGAACGAATATCATGTGATCGGGCTTGACATCATATCGTTCTGCACCGGCAGTTATGATTCCCTCCCCATCGATTACATGGAATAGTACCGCGTATGGTTCAGGGTGGGGTTGAATCTCCTGTCCTGCTTCAAGACATACCAGGACGACATTGAACCAATCGGTCAGGATAACTTCCTTTACAACCCGCGTCGTTCTGCTGTACTCAATAAGGTCTTGCATATCTATGTGTTCCATTCTTTTCCTCCTTATTATTTTCTAACAAATCTATTACTATTTCCCTAATTTTCAATTTCCACACCTTTTCAGGTGCGCCGCCCTTCGCTTCTCTATAGGATGCTGCCTCGATAATCCCGGCGCGCTTGAGGGCAGAAAGATGATAATATAGTCCGGCAAAGGTCAGCCCCTCTTCACCGAGCTTAAGCTCTACATAGATTTCTTTGGTACTTTTCTGACCAGTGCCAATACAGTCGATGATGTCCCACCTCGTCAGGCAGTGCAGAGCCTGGATATACTTTCGAATACTCTTCATCCGTTCGGGCAAATTCTGACCTTGACACATAAGTAAATTCCTTCAATATTTGAGTATTATGCAATAATACTGTAGTAATGTACTATAAAACTTTCGATGAATATGAGCTCTACTTTTTACACCATCGTTATCAGAAATATATAGATTGTATTGCAAATACTTAATTCAAGACAGTGTTTCAAATAGATTTGAACCCGTAATAGTTAAGTATTTCAAAAACAATTGAAATATCGGGTTTGTATGTATTATCAAAACCACATAAAAAGATGGGTGATAAAAACAAAGATGAACAAAAGAATAATTATCGCAACTATAATCTGCATTGCTCTTGTAGTTTTCCTCTTTTTTAATAGAAAAAGTCGGGCGGGCTTTTCAGGTTGCGCAAAAAATAGAAAAAATTATGCGTTACGCTGTGGCAATAATTTTTCTTGTGGCAGGCATATATTATTCCCAGTATCTCATTAAATATTTATTGATTATATTAAAATCTTAACAATTTCTTAACAATGAAATGATCTAAAATGCAGGAATCATGAACAATAAATGTATATGTGAATCAAAAACCGCAGCGCTGTGCTGCCCGGGCGACGAAAAACTCAGGAATGAATGGCTTCTTACCCTGGAAAAAGAGCATGAGTCGCTAAGGGTTGAGTCTGATGAAATTGCCATAAAATTCAAGATCCTCTCGAATTCCAAAAGGGTTGAGATCCTGCTTCTGCTGGAGCAGCGGGAACACTGCATGGATGAGATGGCAAGAAAGCTGAAAGTCAGCAAATCCGCAATATCCTATCACCTGGGGCTTCTGAAAAAACATGGGATGATCTGCATAAAAAAACGTTCACAGTTCGCTTATTATGCGATTTCCTGTGAGGGGAAGAACGCACTAATGATTTCCAGGAGCCGATAGTTCAATTTTTTTTGAATCTATGTGTCAGGTTTATTTATTGCAAGGTAGATTAAAGAAAGAGGCATTCTCTTGAACGAAATATCTGGTAGTGCAGGCAGTGGAAAAGGCAGCCTTGGCATAATAAACAAATACCTGACTTTATGGATCCTTCTTGCCATGGCAGGCGGGATAATCCTCGGATTTGTTTATCCGCAGGTAGCTGAATTATTAGATGCTGTTCATATCGAAAATGTCTCTCTGCCCATTGCGATAGGTCTTATCTGGATGATGTATCCGCCCCTTGCAGGCGTGAAATACGAAGAATTATCTAAAATGAAGAAGGAGGGAAAAGCCCTTAGCGCATCTATTATCCAGAACTGGGTGATCGGTCCTGTGCTGATGTTCGCCCTCGCATGGATATTCCTTCCAGACCTTCCTGAGTACCGCATGGGTTTGATCATGATCGGTCTTGCACGATGCATAGCCATGGTGCTTGTCTGGAACCAGCTTGCATGCGGGGATAATGAACTGTGCGCAGTCCTTGTCGCCATGAACTCCATCTTTCAGGTAGCGCTTTATTCATTCCTCGCTTACTTATTCATAACAGTATTGTCCCCATGGATAGGGGGCGCAGGTGCTGGAGCTGTTGTGAATATTTCAATATGGCAGGTCGCAAAAGCTGTATTCATTTATCTGGGAATCCCATTTATCGCAGGTATTATAACACGGTCCGTTATAGTGTCGCGTCACTGATGTAATGTCGTAAAGTATATAATATAGGTCATTCATGATATATATGGGGGGATTAAATATGAAGAAATACCTCGTGACACTTTCCAAAGACGAACGCGAAGCTCTTGCTGTACTCAGTTCCAGGGGCAAACAAAAATCACAGAAAATACTAAAAAAACGAAATCAAGCCCTGGCAACGAAAAGGATGGGTAATTCCACCAGATCAATACGAAAGAGTGGAAAAAATAAAAATGCGAAAGTTAATTGGCAATTCACAACCGAGGTTGCCCGGATAAAGTTATCTCGAGTTTATCAGACACTTGAAAGTTGACATGACACTAGCTTTTTTTCAATTAAATATATTGCGGGTCTTAAGACATATACTAACCAGCATCAACATCACAGGAACCTCAATCAAAACCCCTACCACAGTTGCAAGGGCAGCGCCTGAATTTAGACCAAATAACATAATAGCCACTGCAATAGCCACTTCAAAATGATTACTAGCACCTATAAGAGCAGTGGGGGCTGCATCTTCATATGACAGCCCTATATATCTTGATATCCCGTAACCAAGAGCGAAAATAAATAAGACCTGTATTAATAGAGGTACTGCGATCATTCCGATAACCAGAGGTTGTGCGATTATCACATCCCCTTGAAGACTGAATAATGTGATCAATGTGATTAGAAGTGCAGTAATGGCAATGTTGTGCATAACAGGAGAAAAACTATTTTCGAACCAATGTGCACCTTTTGTCCTTAAAAGATATTTACGTGAGAAGTATCCAGCTACTAATGGTATTCCTACATACAATCCTACAGACAAAGCCAAAGTCTTCCAGGGAACCACTATATCACCGATCCCCAAAAGCCATCGTGCCATTGGTGCATACAAGATCAACATTGCAAGGCTGTTGATGGCTACCATTACAAGAGTAAGACCCTGATTTCCCTTTGCTAGATAACCCCATACCAAAACCATGGCAGTACACGGAGCAATGCCTAATAGTACCATCCCGGCAATGTATTGCGATGGCATATCTATATCCCCAGATAGTGTTGTTGTGGTTGTGTCGGGTAAAAATGGGATAAAAACCACCTTCATAAAGAACCACGCAAAGAAAAGCATAGTGAATGGTTTAATTCCCCAATTTATTAATAGCGTAGTAAGTACTGGTTTAGGTGTTTTGCCAGCTTTGACCACCTGTTTGAAATCAATCTGCACCATGATGGGATATATCATAAAGAACAAAAGCACTGCGATGGGTAAGGAGACATTATATAATTGCATTGAGTCAATGGTTTCTGCAAGTTGAGAAAAAGTCCGCCCTAATAATAAACCTACAGCTATGCAGATAATGATCCATATAGTAAGGTATTTCTCGAAAAAGCCCAGTTTTTTTTCATTTGACATTTGTAGTATCCCGGTTTTTTGGTTGTGTCTAATCTTCGGCTAAAATTCTCCTCTGATTGAATTAATCTTAACCTCTGTCTTAATAAATATTTGGTTTTCTGACTTCATAATTTTATTTTTAAATTCCTCATAACTTTTTTCAGAACAATATCTGCGCTTATCAGGTTCTTGGAGAAAACAAACCACAGATGAAGGCATCCAGAGGCGCGACTCTGGGCGTTCATCTGTGGTTAAAATATACCAAAAATAATATCAATTATGCGTAATTACTTATGTCGTCATGTATAATAATTCATAAAAAGGAGGAATAAATATGTCATGGTTCAATGAAAAAACACCAGTTGTCGCAAAGGCTTTCGCAGAGATGAGGAACGCTGTCTATAAAGAAGGCGCGCTTGATGGGCGCACCAAAGAACTCATATCAATTGCAG
>CBFFLL010000019.1:5245-8261 GCA_965642175.1 Candidatus Methanoperedens nitratireducens
CCGTGCTTATGAGATGCGAGTGCTGCACAGAGATAATGCAGAGAGGGCAAGAAAGCAAGGCGCGACAGATGAAATGATAGCAGAAGCCGTGGCGTGCGCCATGTTCGTGGCTGCAGGGTCTCAATTGTCATGGAGCGATGTGTATGAGAAGATCCTGAGCAATAAGTGATCAATTAATAAAGTCAACGATCGGCCGGATTGGAAATCTGTGGCATCAGGAGGACGGTCGGGTTTTTGCACTTTTTCGGTTTACTTGTTTTTTTTCAGTAATCTAATTCTGGTGCAGGATTCCCTTCCAAACAGTCTTAGTTTAAGAAGTATATAGAATATTAAAAGTGTTAAGATGACAAGAAAATATCAGTATTTGTACTTGAAGGAGCAGAGTTCTGTTATTAGAATGGTTACTATTCGTCTTATCCTCGTATTTATCTTTATTCTAATACTTGCCTTTATCATATGGTTTCTTGAAAACTATTTTGATCCGGGTGGAATGCTTGACCAGAATGATCCAACAGGTGTTTTTAGCTTTATTGATGCCATATATTTCACAATGGTTACAGTTATGACCGTAGGCTATGGGGATATTGTCCCAGTTTCAAATCTGGCAAGGATGGTGGATGCTTTTCTTATGACCCCAGGGAGGATATTTGTGTGGATGTTATTCATTGGAACAGCATATCAATTCGTATACGAGCAATATCGAGAAGAAAGGGAGCTGAAGAAGTTGCAAAAAAAACTAAACAAGCATATTATTGTCTGCGGCTATGGTATTACAGGTCAGGCCGTTGTGGACGAACTGCTCAATAAAAAATATGACATAGAACAGTTAGTGGTTATTGACAATGATGAAGAGATCATACGTTATGCAGCAGAAAACAATATTGCAGCAATACTTGGCAATGCAAGCAAGGAGAACATACTCAATAAAGCAGCAATAGAAAAAGCACAAACGATAATAATCACAACCGGAAGGGATGACACCAATGTGCTGATAAGTCTTTCAGCAAAGAACCTTAACCCCGATATAACCATTATTTCAAGAGCGAATGAAATAGAGAATAAAAAATTACTGCGCCAGAGCGGAGCAGACCACATAATCACACCATCCATAACCGGTGGAAGACTTATGGTCCTGGCGATAAAAAATAAACTCTCAGCAAAACTCCTTGATGACCTTTTAACATCCAGATACGGTGTTGATGTGAATGAGAGAGAAGTAACAATGGAAGAGATCGGAAAGAAACCAAAAGATATCCAAAAGATAGTGGTTGTAGAGGTAAACAGAGGAGATAAGATATACCCGGCTTCAGAACTTGACAGTATTACCATTGAAAAGGGGGACTGGCTAGTATTTATCGAAAAAGTGATCTGAAACTTAAATTAACGAAATGTGGAAATAACAGTGGAGAGATATGCGTAAGGTTTGTTTTATTGCGTCAAACCTAATTGGTACCTTTTAGTGCTTTGGGGCGCATAAAGTTAAGTTCAGTCTTCAGTCACTGACTCTCCGATGAATCGGGAAACATGATGAACCGACTCATGTTTTCTCTTTTTTCTAACAATTCATTATATCCATATGTACATCTATTGTTAAAGACCTACCATAAAAACTGCAACGTTAAAAGAGTATCGAGACATGCTAAAGAGCATGGGAGAAACTCTGGAAAGTGTTTGAGAACGTAATAAAATGTTAAAAGGAGATTAATATGGAAGACTATGGGATAGAAGCGGAAGTCAAAAAAGTTAAAGAAAAAGGAACTTTGGCTGGGAAAATAATATTTTTAGTCATGATTGGAATAATTGTTGTAGCAATACTAAATCCATTTGTTATTGTCAATGCTGGTGAAAGGGGTGTTGTCAAACAATTCGGAAATGTTCAAGACGATGTTTGGGATGAAGGATTACATATAAAAGTCCCGATAAGAGATACGGTCATAAACATGGATGTGAAGACACAAAAGTACGAAACTGATGCAACCGCGGCATCGAATGATATGCAAATTACAAGAACTACTGTTGCTGTAAATTATCATTTAGTACCAAGTGAATCAAATATTATATATCAAGAAGTTGGAGTGTCATATGAATCTAAAATTATTGCTCCTGCTATACAAGAAGTCGTAAAAGCAGCTACAGCAAACTTTAAAGCTGAAGAATTGATTACCCAAAGACCTCTTGTAAAAGATACAATAGAAATGTCGTTAAAAGAAAAGATGTTACAAAGAGGGATTGTAATTGAAACAGTGTATATCACTAATTTCGATTTCAGTCCTGAATTTAACACTGCAATTGAACTAAAGGTAAAAGCACAGCAAATGGCATTACAGGCAGAAAACGACCTATTACGTATTAAAGTAGAAGCAAAACAAAAAATAACTCAAGCCGAAGCTGAAGCAGAATCCATAAGAATTATTCAAGAACAACTCTCAAAATCCCCTCAGTACGTCAACTATTTAACTGTTATGAGATGGGATGGGGTATTGCCTAAAGTAACAGGAGGATCAATTCCTTTAATATCTATAGATACTGAATAGACACTCAAAATGTGTCTATGTTTTTTTTTGCTGCAGTAGATGAAGGTTTGTATTATTTACTGAAAAATCGGGAAATACGAAGAAAAAAGATAATTTATTAGTAATGAAATATATTCTATTCAAATATGGGTTCAGAAATCGATGACATTATTTCGCTAATAAACGAAAATCAAACCCGAAAAAAATTCATTGACCCAGTATTAAATAAAATTGGATGGATAAAAAAATATATTAAAGAGGAAGTAAATTCTGTCAAATCAGATTTTAACCAGAAACATTTTGTTCTTTTTAATGTTGATAGTATCGAGAAGGGAGTCGACAGGTTTATTGATTATGTTTTATTGGATGAAGATTTTACTATTTTGGCAATTATTGAAGCCAAGCGTTATTCTTTAGATGAAGAGAAGGGCAGAATTCAGGCAAGAACCTATTCTAAAGATATAGAGAAACAAGTGAACCGAAAGATTCCAATTTTTTTAACC
>CBFFLL010000019.1:8271-22277 GCA_965642175.1 Candidatus Methanoperedens nitratireducens
GAAAGAAAAGTCAGCGGACCATTTAGTCAGGAGGACCTTAAAAGAAGAAGTGATCTATATAATCAAAAGCGAGACCCCAGAAACGTGAATATTGACCCTCGCATAATTGACAGACCAAGAAACTTTCAAATTGTAAGAGCATTGAGCGAACATTTTGCACAAGGGCATCGAAAAGCTCTTGTTCAGATGGCAACAGGAACCGGGAAAACAAGAGTGGCAATGGCAATAATTAAATTGCTGATCAATGCGAATATGATACGCAATGTATTGTTTATCGCTGACCGCATACCTCTTGTCAATCAGGCTAAATCCAATGGATTTAAACAGTTTTTTACTGAACCTGTAGCTGATTTGCGTGAAGGTTTTACAACAAGTGCCAGACTTTATGTTTCAACAATCCAGACATTGATGGGCGGATATCCAAAAAAGCTCTTCGAGAAATTCAGCCCGGGATTTTTTGATTTGATAGTATTTGATGAAGCTCACAGGTCGATTTATGATAAGAATAATCTGATTAACCAATATTTCGATGCTATCAAGATCGGTCTAACTGCCACTCCGAGAGAGCATGAAACCAAGAATACTTATGAATTATTCGAATGTGAGCAGAATAAACCAACTGTTGAATATTCATATGACGAAGCTGTTCAGGATAAAGTTTTAGTTCCGTATAATGCAGAAATCATAGACACAAAAGTATTATCTTTGGGTATTAAGGCAGGCGAATTGACAAAAAAACAGCTTGATGAGAACCAGAAGAAAATGGTTTCTGATAAAATTATGGAGCCTATCGAATCCCTTGACAAGGAATCTTTTATTGTGAGGGAGAAATTGCCTATTATATATGAAATTGAAAAGAACTCTTTTAATCTTGAAAAATATGTTGATGCATTAAAGAAGGAAATTTCTCCTCTCATGATTCTCAACCAGGGGACTAATCCTAATATTTCCTCGTTCATTCTGAATACCGAGAAATTGTTTGGCTATGTTTTAGATCGGAAACTCGATAAGATAGAAAAAACCAGACAATATGTGCAGGAAATGGCGGGGAACATTCTTCGAAAAGACAATTTGAACGAGATCAGGAACAACAGAGATAAAATAATGAAAGTTCTTCAGGATGAATTCTGGGAAGATTTGACCTTTGATGATGTTGAATTCATGGTACGGGAACTGGCGCCGTTGATGAAGTTTTATGAGCCGGATAAACGGAAAATCGTTCAAATTGATGCGCCAGATTTAGTCTTGAGCAGGGAAAAGTATGAGAGAGAAATAAAAGAGGACAGCAGGCTGAAGGAGTTTCTGGAGAAAAACCCGTTTGTAAATAAGATAAAGAGCGGTGAAGGCATAACTTCCTCTGAATTAAAAAAGCTGGAGGAGCAGTTAACTGAACTGAGACCTGAAATGACTATTGAGAGTATCCAGAAGTACCAGAAAAAGGATTTCGTGGTGTTTTTGCGTGAAATTATGGGCTTGACTCAGAATAACAATCCAATAGTATTAATTGAATTGAAATTTGATGAGTTCATAATCAAGAACAGCAACTATAGCTCAAAACAACTGGAATTCCTGGAACTTTTAAAGAAAGTCTTCGCATCCAGAAAATATATTGAACTCTCTGATCTGGCAAAGGAGCCGCTTTCTGCAGAACGTCCTCTGGATTATTTTCAGATGGGAGAGTTGAAGGGAATAATTGAGAAATGTAATGCTATTAAGGTGTGTTGATGCAAAAAGAAATTTATGAAACTGCAAAAGAATATCTCATTGAGAATATAGGGGAATTAGTTTCTGCCGGTGATGTTTATTATGATGCAGGGCAGAGCACATGGAATGTTAAAATCCTGGCAAAAACCCCCCACGGCTTATTGATTCTGGGGGAGATGCGCCTTGATAAGAATAAAAATATAGTTGATGTGCCCGCAAAAGAAACTCTCTTGAAGATTTTGAAAAATAAGTTGCAGGATGACCGCGTTATCATTGACGTGCCACGCGCAGAGCTTTCCCGGATTAAGAATATGATAAGCAGCGTGCGGGTTTATGGATGAGTGGTCAATGTTCAATAATTTTTTGACAGGATAACAAGATATTCCAAGTTAGAGCAATCCTGTGGGTTGCGTAACTTCTTTGTGGAAGGGTATAAGAATAGGTTAGTTTTATCAGAACTTCATGAGTTGGAATACGATATTCGACAATGTAAAAAGTGGTTTGTGGATTGTTGTAGTCATCATTTTAATTCTGCTCTGGAAGTCTGATATTGTGGGTCATATTATTAATTTTCTCAAATGGAGAGCGGATAAGACAACTAGACAGCGTGAGAACTCAGAGCAAGAGGAAGCTAAAAAGCGTGAAAAGCAGGAAAAGGAAAAGCTTGACTACTCAAAGACATTAGTTAATGAAAACCTGAGCTTTAGAGCGAATACCAAAATTGGTTTTGATTTTGTCGAATGTGATTTACACCTTCAAATCAAGGACTTACCGACTACGGAAGATTACACTATGTATTCTGATGATGTTGATGCTTACCTAAAAAGCGGATATGAAAACGTGTGGGGTATTTATGAAAACATAGAATCTCTTATCAAACAACACGATGCTAAAGCACAACAGTTTGCAATTGACCTGAAATCAAAAATAATGAGTGAACTCAAGCAAAAGATTCCTAAAATTATGGAATGGAATACGGTTGGGAAACCGCCAGCAAAATATTTTACAGAACATCTCTTAAATCAGGTTGTGTGTAGTGTTATATGGTTTTATGAACATCCAATCGACAAAGACCGAATTCATAATGTTTTTATCGTTGTATATAGAAATAATCGGTGGCAAATCGATAGAGACTATCTTTTATTTGGTAGTGATAATGAAATAGAAACAAGAGAAATTCAACAAATGATTATCGAAACTATAGATACTGCTCTTAGAAGTAAAGACTTTAGCAATTTGAAAGATTGTTTTGAAAATGTTGAAGCGGAACACGAGCGCTTTGTAAAAGAAATAAGAAAAATAATAAAAGATGTAAAGAGAGGCATTCCTTTAAAAGGTGAATGCGAAACAGATAAAAAAGTGAATTAAATGGCAGCACATAAAGAGATACTTACAATTGAACGTGATATAACCTGTCGAATATGTGGCTCACATAACGTTAGCATGTATGGCACATACAAGAACACGCAATATTATTTTTGCAAAAATTGTAACAGTAAATTTGCGGGAACAGATTGTTATCCAAAAATGAAGTATCCCAGAGAATATATCATCAAAACACTGACTTACTATTATAATGGAATGTCTTATAAAAATATCAATCATACATTCAATGAACTGAACCAAATAGATTTGCCAAAAACGACATTATGGCGATGGGTCGTTATATTTTCAAAAATAGTAAATAGATATGTAGTTACAACTAAGATGTTACATAACCAATCCTGTGAATCCTGTCTAATGCAGTTTTCATGTCAACATGGGTTGACACAAAAGATTTAAATAGAAATCCGCCTTTTTATACCTGATTATGGAATTTAAGTCAGTCTCAGCCAAGATGCCAATGAACGAAATTACTCTGTTCAAATCATTCTGCGAAAAGAAGGGCGTTTCTCCTGCATCTCTGATAAGGGAGCTGATCTTGCGGGAGCTTGAAGTGCCTGTGCCGCATACCGTTGCAGGGAAGAATAAGATTGATTATGATAAGGAAAATGACAGGTTCATCTGGTCGGTCGTGCTGGATAATGGTGAAGATGTTGAGGTTTTAAGAAATGTTTCTCCGGCTTTTCTGGAGGAGTTGCAGGATATGATTAAAAAAGGGCTGGAGCAGAGGGCGTCGTTCATCGGCAGGATGAAGAAGGATTCTGTGCCTGTGCCTGGTGAGATTCTGAGGAAGAAACGATGAGTTTAGTGATTTTTCATTATGGGGAACTGGAAAAATTAGAATCCGCTGATCAATATCAAGCTTGTTCTTGTCTGGGACTATTGAAAAACAAACCGCAGATAAACGCAGATGAACGCAGATTAATTAAATCGGCAGACGAAAACTCTTTGTTGATATTTAGAAATATCATACTTGAATTTTTTGAAAATGTCAAATTGCTGAGAGATTCGGATAGACGCAGATTAAATAAATCGGATGACGATCCCTGTTTATCAATCCTGAACTCAATCCTGAGCCGTCATCTTTTCAACAGGACTTACTCGTCACATAATTATTGTAATTAATGATAATAAAGGTTTTGAAAAATATGGAACCACAGATAACCACAAATGAAAGCAAATTGAATGAATTGTCGGAGAAAATCATAGGATCGGCATTCGAAGTCAGTAATATTCTTGGGGTGGGGTTCCTTGAAAAAGTCTATGAAAATGCTTTAAATGTAGAACTTGAATTAAGAGGATTACAAGCGCAACAACAGGCGCCTTTGAAAGTTTATTATAAGGATGAATTGGTCGGGGATTATTTTGCAGATATTCTGGTTGAGAATGAAATTATTATCGAGTTAAAAACAGTCAAAGAATTCGATGATATCCATATTGCTCAATGCCTGAATTACCTCAAAATCACAGGTTTAAAGCTCTGCCTGCTTATTAATTTCAGCAAACCAAGGGTAGAAATAAGAAGGATAGTGAAAGGATTTGGAACTAAGTAAACAAAATCAAATAAAACAAAACAACCGCAAATTATTCGGACAAATATCTGCGTTTATCTGCGTTCATCTGCGGTTAATATTCGTTTCATTGAGCGATATAACCCGGGACATTCAATTTGAACTATTCCACTTAATTGAGGAAACTGATTTTGTGCCTTTGCCAAGTGGTATTTTGAGGGCGGGAAGATGAGTTTACTGATTTTGCATCTGTGGGAACTAAATAAATTTGAATCCGCTGATCAATATCAAGATCATGCTTGTATGGGTTTATTGAAAAACAAACCGCAGATAAACGCAGATGAACGCAGATTTATTGCATCGGGTGACGACCCCTGCTTATTAATTTCGGCAAACCAAGAGTAGAAATAAAAAGGATAGTGAGAGGAATTGGAAATAATTAAACAAAACCAAATAAAACAAAACAACCGCAAATTTTACAGAAAAATATCTGCGTTTATCTGCGTTCATCTGCGGCTAATTTTCGTTTCATTGAGCGATAGAAGCCGGGACATTCAATTTGAACTATTCCCAAGTAGGGTGGAAAATGATTCGGTGACGGACGGGACTATGAGGGGAGAAATATGAATAAGTTGCCGGATGGATGGAAATTTGTAAAACTATCAGATATTGCAAATATCTCAGCGGGCGGAACTCCAAGAAGAAATGTTCAAGAATACTGGAATGATGGCGTTATCCCATGGCTAAAAATATCGGATTTAAAAAAAACTTATATAAATTATTCTGAAGAAAAAATTACTCAAAAAGGATTAGATGATTCTTCAGCTAAAATATTTCCGAAAGGAACTATTGTTTACTCTATTTTTGCAACTTTGGGCGCTGTGGGTATCTTAGAAATATCAGCAACAACAAATCAAGCGATTGCAGGAATAATACCAAATAATTCACTTATTGAGACAAAATACCTTTACCATTGTTTGCAATCGGAAAAAAACAATATTTTAGCAAAAAAGAGTCATGCAACCCAGGATAATATCAACTTAACAATTCTAAGAAATCATGAAATTCCCCTCCCACCCCTCCCCACCCAGAAGAAAATCGCTGCCGTCCTCGAAAAAGCAGAAAAGCTCAGGGAGTGGAGGAAAGAGGCTGATGGGCTGACCGATAGGTTTTTGAAGAGCACGTTTTTGGAGATGTTTGGAGACCCAATAAAGAATCCTAAAAAGTGGGAAAAAAGGGCGTTGAAGGAATTTGGAAAAGTAATGACTGGAAATACGCCGCCAAGAATGAATTCTGAATACTATGGAAAATATATCGAATGGATTAAATCTGATAACATCAACACACCTTATACTTATTTAACTAAAAGTGAAGAGATGCTTTCGGAAGCAGGAGCTGGAGTAGGGAGAATAGTACCAAAAGGTTCTGTTTTAGTTACTTGTATTGCAGGAAGTCTATCTTGTATAGGCAATGTGGCAATAGCTGATAGAGAAGTTGCATTTAATCAACAAATTAATGCGATAGTTCCAAATAAAAAAATGAATGAATTCTTCTTATATCATTTAATTTTGATTACAAAAGAGTATATTCAAAATTTTTCAACTCAGTCTATGAAAGGCATGTTAAGTAAAGGCATTTTTGAATCAATTCCGTTTATATTTCCTCCAACAGACCTGCAAAATAAATTTGGATTATTTGCAAATGAGATTGAAGAACTGAGGAAATATCAAACACAATCCAGGCAGCACATCGAAAACTTCTTCAATGTCCTGATGCAGAGAGCATTTCGCGGCGAATTGGAGGCGAAATGAATCTCTATAGAACGAAAAACAAACCGCAGATAAACGCAGATGAACGCAGATTTAATGCATCGGATTCGCGTTTACTTGTGGTTATTCGAAGTCAAAAGACGAAAAGGAAATCAATATGTTAGACTCAGACCTAAAATCCAAAATAAACCAGCTCTGGGACAAATTCTGGAGCGGCGGCATCTCAAACCCATTGCAAGCGATAGAGCAGATGTCCTACCTCCTCTTCATGAAGCGATTAGAAGATGAGGACATAGCAAGAGAGCAGAACGCACAATTATCAAATGAAAAATACGAATCGCTCTTTAAAGGTAAAGAAGGCTGCAAATGGTCGCACTGGACAAATCTTCCAGCAGATAAGATATTAGAGCATGTGCGCGACAAGGTATTCCCATTCCTGCGAAACCTGGGCGGAGAAGATTCCCTTTATTCAAAATACATGCAAGACGCCGTCTTCACAATCCCGACCGCATCGCTGCTCATTGAAGCTGTAAAGATCATTAATGGCATGCATATAAAGGAACAGAACAGGGACACTAAAGGCGATATTTATGAATATCTTCTCTCAGAATTAAAAACCGCAGGAAAAAACGGTCAGTTCAGGACGCCGAGGCACATTATTAAAATGATGGTTGAATGCACAGGTCCGAAAATCGGGGACATCATCTGCGATCCTGCCTGCGGCACTGCTGGCTTTTTAGTGGCTGCCTATGAGCATATATTAAAGTCAAATACATCTCCTGAATTCATCAAAAAAGATGAGCACGGGAATGAATTTAATTTTAAGGGGGATAAATTGAATGAAAAACAATGGGGGGTTTTAAGAGAATCCACATTTTATGGATTTGATTTTGACCAGACAATGACAAGGATTTCATTGATGAACCTGATGATGCACGGGATAAACAATCCAAACATCAAAAGCATCAATACGCTCTCAACAAGGTACAATGAGGCAAATCATTATGATGTCGTGTTAGCCAATCCTCCGTTCAAAGGGAGCATAGACGAATCCGAGATCAGCGGGAAATTCACTATCAGGACAAAGAAAACCGAGATCCTTTTCCTGGAATTGATGTATAATATTTTATCCAGTGGTGGAAGATGTGCTGTAATCGTACCTGACGGGGTATTATTCGGTAATTCAAATGCCCATCAACAAATCAGGAAGAAACTGCTTGAACAATGCAGACTGGATGCTGTAATCTCAATGCCTTCCGGAGTATTCAAACCATATGCAGGAGTGTCAGCAGGAGTACTTATTTTTACCAAAGGAGAGCCGACAGAAAAGGTCTGGTTCTATGGCATGGCATCTGATGGTTATAGCCTCGATGATAAGAGAACTTTCATTGATGGAAAAGGTGACATACCTGATATTATTGAGAAATTCAAGAGCAGGGATAAAGGAAAATTCGAAGACAGGAAAGCCAAATGTTTCTTTGTGCCTTTCACGAAAATCAAGGAAAATGATTATGATCTGAGCATTTCCAAGTACAGGGAGATTGAATACGAAGAAGTTCAATATGAAAAGCCGGAAGTAATTAAACAGAAAATACTGGAACTAGAAAGTAAGATCAGTAAGACATTAGAAGAATTATGAATCGTATTACAACGTAATACAAACTCCATATAAAGCCACTTATAAATACTTCCTGTTATAACACAAGACCCATGACCCATTACCTCGGCGAGTTATTGCTATACTGGTGCCGCTTGTGCAACCTTCCCGTACTGGGTAAGACCTGCGCCTGCGGGGCAGCCACCAAAAAGATAGAAATAACTCCGCCCGGTGATATCAGACCTGCATTTCCCTATGATATCGACCTTATAAACAAGACAACAGAAAAACAATTCGGGATCAGGCTTGTTCCAGAAGGCAGGCTCGTGGTGCTGAACAAGGCGCCTTATGAGGACAGGATGGACGAAGTGGTATTTGACGGCGCGATTATGGGCGCTTTGCGTTTTGAGATTGAAAGGATGGAATGGGTGTTCATTCCCAGGCTTGAAGGAGCGCGCCGGCTCGTTGGCGGGAAGAAATGGCTCGTGGTAGATAAGGGCGCGGTTGATTTTTTAATAAAAGGCGCTTCTGTGCTCGCGCCTGGAGTGAATGAAGCGGAGGCAAGCATAGTCGAGGACGATGAGGTGATCGTGCTGACGCCGCAAAATGAAGTCATCGCCACAGGAAGGGCGCGCATGAACGCGCGGCGTATGCTCACACATGAGAAGGGCATGGCTGTAAAAACGCGCTGGAACGGCAAACCCGAACCAGTGACGCAACCGCAGGCAGGAGAAAAAACCTGGGACGACGCAGTTGCAGCAAATATGCAGATATTAACAAAATTTGAGGAAAAGTCGCACAACTTCATAAAGAATGTCGCCGAAACCACAGGAAAACCGGTCACGGTTTCATACTCCGGAGGAAAGGACAGCCTTGTGACCCTGCTGCTTGTACGCGATGCTGCATGTGATTTCGATATTCTTTTCGCTGATACGGGACTTGAGTTTCGTGAGACCGTGGAAAACGTTGAACAGACCGCAAAAGAGCTCGGGCTGCCGCTGAAGATACACTCCTCAGGTGAAGCTTTCTGGAATTCCATAGACAATTTCGGACCACCCACTGTCGAGGCAAGATGGTGCTGCAAGGTATGCAAGCTCGGCGCGATAACACAGATAATCGAGAATAATTACGAGAACGGTTGCCTCTCTTTCATCGGTCAGCGAAAATACGAGAGCGAGGTAAGAGCCAACAGCGACCACATCTGGAAGAACCCCTGGGTCGGGAACCAGATAGGAGCAACGCCGATCCAGAACTGGACAGCACTTCACGTATGGCTGTATCTTTTCTGGAAGAAGGCAAAATACAATCCTTTATACGAGGAAGGTTTTGACAGGATAGGGTGCTGGCTTTGTCCTTCAGCAAGCATGGCAGATTTCACAAGATTATCCGAGATCCATCCTGAGCTTGGTAAAAAACTTGAAAAATACCTTCTTGACTATGCATCCAGAAGCGGACTGCCTGAAGAATGGGTAAGATATGGATTCTGGCGCTGGCAGGTGCTTCCAAAGTCCATTCAGATGATAGCGGAAAAGAAGGGCATAAATATTATCCCGAAATGCAGCAAAAAACCAGTCCACTTCACCATGACCATCGGCTATCGTCCGTGCAGGGCAGGCGGCATGACAGCAGAGGGCAGTTTTGGCACACCGCTAAACCTCCAGCAAATATCTGAAACCGGCTTTCTTGATATCATCGGAGAAACAAATTCGATCGACGGCGTTATAATTGCGCAGACAGAAGAGAACAATGTCCATGTCTATGCAAGCGGCACAGTTGTGGCGCGGGGCGCAAACGAGGATGAGGCACGGGATTTGATATGGCTTGCAGAAAAGACGATCCTTCGCGCCATGGCTTGCACAGGATGCGGAGTATGCGTCGGGCAGTGCGCGACGCGGGCTATCACAGTGAATGGAACTGCACGAATAAGCGGTAAATGCACGCGCTGCGGGAAATGCACAAGGGCATGTCCTGTCGTGAAATTCGGCTCATCGTCCCAGTAACCTGTCAAGGAAACCGCGTTTGAACTTGACCCCTTTTATAAAGATCTGTGCACCCTGGTCTTTTGATACCTTGTGGACCTTTTTCACGTTAATCTTGCCGCCCAGGGTATTGCCGATGCTTTTTATTTCATCCGCATTGATCTCACCGCCAACCATAGAGCTTCCAGTTTCATCGCCGGCTTTTTTGGCGATTATCTTTCCAAGTCTCATGCACGAACCCAGGTTATCCCCGGCCACTTCAACCGCGATAATGCCTTTTTCAAGTTCAAAACCGACATAGTCAAGCCCGTTCACATCGAGTTCAAAAGTCCCTGGATACATGCGTTCAGCACAGAGGGAGGTCAGGTAGCCCAATACCATCTTATCGTATGGACCTCTGGGAACTGACTCCATTATGATTTGATGGATATCCCTGGCGTCCGAAGGGGCGGCCTTTTTCACTTCACTTTTGCTCACATTTTCAATCTTTGCGATCAGCTCTTCAAGAATCATACTTTTAACTACTGCTTTCTGAGTTTAACTATTTTTTCATCGCTACCTTTTTCATGAAAAACCCCGTTTAAAGACTGATGATACATATCCTTGAAGGCAAGGTATCCATAGATGACGTGGAAGAGTTCCTGCATAAGCTTAAAAAGATCAGCGTTGAAAATAACCTGACCCTTCAGGCGCTGGACGCTGATAAGATCGCTGGTGAGGAACACATCAGGTTCGCGGTCGAAAAAGCAATAAATTCTTTCAAGACCGGAACCGCTATCGCGAACGACCTCTCCAAGGAAATAATGCTGTATGCAGCAGGCACGCGCCAGATAAGCAGGGCAGTTAAGCTGGGGATACATAAGGGTGAGAACAATATCGTGCTCGTGGCTGTTGGAGAGGCACAACTGCCGGGATTTGATGAAATATTTGATGAAATAATACATGAGTATGTGCTTGCATATAATGTGTCTAAAAAAGAGGCGCTCATGAAAGTTTTCGGTATAACGAATGAGGAGCTTGAAGCTGTGGGGAAGGACAAGTTGCCAGAGCTTGTGCTGGAGAGGGTTGCGCTGGTGGATGTTATCAAGTAAAATCCGAGAATAATAAAAAGTCTCTAAAATCCGTCATTCAAAACAGCGTCTTGAACGCAACTCCAAGCAGCCTTACAATCCGCATCTTATCAGCGCCCCTGAGCAGTTCCTTCAAAAGCACGGAAGGATGGTCCATGTCGCCGTATTTCGTGATGCGCTCACTCATCCCGGGACGGTTCAGGAACCCTATGAACTCATTCAGGTTTTCATCGCTTAACTTCCCAAGGCTCTTATGAATGATCATCCCTATCGAAAGCTCCCTTCCCACCGCGTTGCGCCACCTTTTTTCATACTCTCCAGTGTCGGTTTCCTTTCGCGCAGCCCGCGCCGCAACCTCGCCTGCTATCTTTGCGCACACCGCTCCCATATAGATACCGCCTCCTGACGTGGGTTTCACCTGCCCTGCCGCATCGCCAACGAGCAAAACGTTCTCCTTTGCCGTTCTATCAGGCGGGCCCAGAGGCATGCCTCCGACCACATGTTCTGTGCGCGAACCTTTGTATCTTGAAGCAAGCACAGGATGCTTAATAAGTTCTTCAAGATAATTCAATGCCAGCTTATCACCCATATTTTTAGCAAGACCGATCCGGGCCATTCCTGCAAAAGGCACAGCCCATCCAAAAAAACCAGGCGCGAAGTTATTTCCTGTAAATATCTCCACAAATTCCGGGTCCCTGGCATGATATGGAGCCTCGAACTGTATCCCTGACAGGAATTTCTTGCATCTGGGAAGCCCTGCTGCCCTGCCCACGCTGCTCATAATGCCGTCAGCCCCGATAATGATGTCTGCCTGGATATCCTTTATCACACCACTTGATAATACTGAGATCCCGCCATTTTGAAACCCCATAAAACGCGTCTTCAACATGAGTTCAACGCCTGCATCAAGAGAGTGTTCCACAAGCTCCCTGTCGAAAACTTTTCGGTCAATCACGTATGCTTTAACATCTTTTCCCCGTATGGTAAGCTCATCCCCATTCGGCGCATACACAAAAGCCCCCTTCATTCTGGATAGGACGAAGTTGCCTTCCCCGACTTCGCATTGCACAAGTGCGGCCTTGCTGATAAGCCCGGTACACTGGACAGGAGAACCTATGCTTGAATGCTCTTCTATCAGCAGCGTTCGCGCCCCGTTCCTGGCGGCATATTTCGATGCGATAGCACCTGTTGGACCTGCGCCAACAACCGCGACATCGTACTTCATATACCTCTTAATGTACCAACAGGATAATTAATGCTTAGCAGAAAGCTTTTAAGATGCCCGGATTATACAGAAATAATATGAAACGCATTTATCATCAATTTCCTCATAAGCCAGAACTTGAGAGAAAATATAATTTTCAGTCAGACCTCCCATTCATTGTCAGGTCGATGGCCGGGATGAACGGGCAGTTCGGAACGTTCATAACCGATTCACCAGACATGAAATTGCGCCCTGTCCAGGCAAAGAGAAGCATAAGCATTGAAATAACTGACCGAACTGTAAATTTTTCTTCCCTCAATAAAGACACGATCGAATCCGTACTCAGGGATGTTACAAATGAGGGAACTATAGATTTCAGGGTAACCCTCAAATATTCATTCCTTGATGACAAGTTCGACCGCGTTCCGTTCAAGGGAGACTCCTTCCTTGTACGAACAAGTCTCGATAGTGGGATACTCAAGATGAACGTTCACCACATAGACGGCATGGGCAGGACAGAAAGCGGAAGAATTGCAGACACCATTGTTAATGAGATCATAAAGAACGCCCCCAAATGACCGACTTGATATATACTGTTTCAGTCCCTTTCAAGAGAAAGGGAAAGGACTCACTAAAAGAGAGCGAGTTCGTACTTGCGCTCTCTTTTGACCTGAACTGGTTCTCTCCAGATCAGGCAAAAAAAGTAGTTCTGGAGGCAGAGAAAGCCGGACTCTTAAAAAGAGAGGGGGATATTATTCATCCTGCTTTTGATCTCTCCTCTGTAGAGCCCCCTCATGGATTCAAGCCAGGTGTTTTCGAGGAGGAGCGTTCGATCTTTGATAGGATAATTGAACGCATCACAGCAGAAACCGGAATGGATAAACGCAGGGTGATATCGCTTATAAATAAAAAAAGGGACGAACTCTCAAAGCTCGTTGAAATTGAGGTCAGCGCAATACTGGTAGCGCTGGAGCACGGTGTAGCTCTGGATAACATTATAGATGAAGAATATAAAGCGTTAATTAATCCTTCGTCTTCTTCTTGAATAGTTTGATAAACTCATCGCATTCCTTGACGAGTTCCCCTGACGCTTTTTTTATCACTTCTATGGGGTCGGCGCCGTCTGTTCTCACAAAAAGTATAGGTTCGCTTATCGTGGGATGTTTGATATCGTATGTGGCTATCTCAACATGCTTGTTGTTAAGTAAAGCTGTTTTAAGCGTGTTCAGGAGGGTATGCGACTCTCCTGCCACCTTTATGCTGATCTCGTTATCCGTCTTATTTACTATAGTAAGTTCCATGTTCTCACCTAAATTATACCTGTCCCGTAATCAGAAGACATTTTCCTCGTTTCGGTTCTCTTACAGTTGGGACATTTGAGTTTATCATTCTCTCTTTTCAGAACAGTCCTGCAGTTTCCGCAGTAAGCCTTCATAACGCCGAGTTCTTTGTTCACGGTTGAAAGGCGCATGTTCCGCAGGTCAAGGACCCTTCCTTTCACTATATCAAAAGGCGCAAATTCGTAGGACAGGTCTTTGACATAAGCGTCTTTGACATTAGAAACGTGAATTGCTGCGCCCGCTGCGTTCACTATCGCACGCTCGCCCCTGCCTTTTATACCAGCTATCTCCACAAGCGCTACAGATTCTTTCATGTCTGTGACCTGTCCAACAACAATATCCCCTACTGCAAGTTGCGGGGGGATATTCGTTACAGGTTCAACTGCAATCGAACGTTCCTTGGCGTTTATTCTCACATATCCTGTGGACGCTGCATATATACTACCCCT
>CBFFLL010000020.1:0-9167 GCA_965642175.1 Candidatus Methanoperedens nitratireducens
ATTTATAAAGGGGGGAAAAAAAGAAATGCAAGAGCTTGAGAATTGGGTTATTGAAGAATTCTACGTTCCATATCAGGCATCTTAATTTTTTTTGAGGTGAGTATGGAAGTAATGGGGATATGCAGTATCTGTGGGCGTCCGGGAAAACTACATACCTGTATGCTGTGTGGAAAAACCGTTTGTTCCCAATGCATTACAGCACAAGGGGCGTGCACAATGTGCGCCCACGGCAGGCATCATTCTGCCCCAAGAACATAGAAATATCTGGACGATATCGAATCGCTTATAGATTTTAGAAGGAGCGGTTTTGCCGAATCCACATCTGCAGCGATGCCGAATACCCCCAGAGGTATGGAAATTGAAGCGTGGAATGGGCTGCCTGCGACATCGCCCCAATCCCCGAAGGCTTTTTTGAGGATATTTTTCATATTAAGCTCCATATTCTTGGATTCTGCGTAAACGTATATCTTTGTGGCATCTACCGCAAATACAAGGGCGGTAGATAACCCTTCAATATCCAGCATGTATTTGCATACCTTGGGGATGGTAGTTGTGTCCTTCACAAAACCAACAGTGGTAAACAGAGAAGCACCTTTAATTATTTTATTGCCAATTGCACGCGATAGATCTTCGAAAGTCTCGATCTTTGTTGAAGGATGTTCAAGGCTGTTAAGAAGCTCCTTGTCCATGGACCTGTGGATATACCAGTATGCTTCGATATCCTCAAGCGTAAATTTCGTAACCAGGGTCTTTGTCTTTTCCCTGATGGCAAACAAAAGCAGGGTTGCCAGCCGCTTGTCTATTGCCACGCCAAACGTTTTTAAATAGTCTATCATTATGCTGGACGTTGTATCAGTGGTGCGGATATCCTGATATTCACATCTGATATTTTCCGTGTTACCAAGCGTATGACCGATAACTATTGTTGGAGTGATTTTTTCACCTGCCAGCTCTGTGGGCAAAAGGTCCACAAAAGCTATGTCTTTCTGGGACTTCGATATAACTGGCGTGTTCGTCACATCGTCCCCGAGTATGTTTATAAGAGTTTTGTTCTGGATAGCGCCGGTATAATAAATTGTAGCATCCATATTGTAATGTTCTGCGATCCGCTTTAGAGCAAGAGAACCTGCAAGCGAATCTGAATCCGGGTTGTTCCTGGTATAGATTAAGAGACCCTCACCTTGCTGCGAGACAAGCTTTTTAAAAGCTCTCTTTTTCCAGAAATTCAATCTCTTGCCCATCTGGGAGTATATTTAACTTTCTTTCTGGATATATGTTTTGTCACCAGCATCTTTCGAAGCGCTCATCTTTTTAAGTATCCATGCTTTTTTCCTGTAAAACCCGAGGGGGTGTGAGACCCTCTCACACAGGGGTTCTTTGCCAATACAGTTCCCGTAAGTTACCATGGTCGCGCAGGACGGTGATTTATAGACCGTCCCTGTCGCTCCGTGTATGTGCATTACCTGGTATCGGGTGCGCTCCTCATCGAAATCAGGTGAGACCCTGAATAATCCAATGATCCCATCTACGTTCATCCCTATATTCAGTAGAAATGATGTGAGAGCAAACCTCATCGAATGAGGCAGGTTCACACCAGACTGCGCTCCTGAGAGGGCATGAGCCATGCATGGGGGGAAACAGTCAGGCATTATCTCACTGAACTCACCTATTTCGAACTCGGATTTGCGTGCATCCAGAACAGCACGTATTTCCTTAACATGTTCATCAAGAGCCGCGCATATCTCTGGAGGCACATCAAGCGGCAAGCCTGATTCGATCCGCTTCCTGATCGCCTCTTCAATGATCCGAGATAGTTTTTCCCTGGAGAGATGCACCCATCCATGATCCATTTTCCGGTTTATAAGTTTCCATTCATGCTCATGAATAGCGCTTGCATGACGGATGTAATCGGTAAAATGAATAACGTACTCTCGCCCATCAATCTTTGCAGCGATATCGAACTCTTCTGCAAAATCTTTAAGATCAATATCCGGAAGTTTCTTTAAGGTCTCATAGGAAGATTTTGCCTCAGCCAGTGCATATCGCTTTATAAGGTAGTTATCGTTGATGCATGAGACAAGTATCCTGGCAACAGGATACGAAAGTAATTCCTTTTCAGCGCCTGTCCTGTCCGTGCACACGGATTTCTTTATCCCTTCCCCAATCGCGGAAAGAACGCGCTCCTTTCCCCGTCCCCTCACCTGTCCGAACACACGGTCGAAAAACAATTCATCGAGTTTGAAATCTAAGGCTTCCACATATTTTAAAGCCCCGCTGACATAAGGAAATTGAGCAAACCCGAAAACGTCCATGTCCTATTCAGATTCTACCCTGGGAGCAAGCATGTAACTAACATCGCCGTGTCCCTCTGCGATCTTGAACCTGATCTTCAAAGGATAATCCCTTCCAACATCGATAATTACTTCCGGGTTTTTTCCTGCGATCTTGCTTATATCAGTAAGATAATCAAGCGAGAACAGGGACTTAGCTTCTCCGGGTTTGAAATCTACCAACTGGTCTTTTGTCATTTCAAGCTGGACATTATCAGTATCGCCTTCGGCTTCCATGAAAAATATCTCTCCCCTGACGCCAATTGACATGTAATCACTCACCTTTTCAGCTGCTTTAACTGCTCTTTTCAGGTCCTCTCCGCGGATCACGATGTGCGCAGGAAGATCAAGTGTTGGAACTTTAGGTTCTTTCCTGATAGATGATGGGTCGAGAAGTGACATTGTATACGATAGCCCTCGCATCCTGAGAACCAGTTTGTGCGCAGTTTCGTCAAGTTCAAGTTCGAGGTTGTCCCCCTTATCAGCCATTTCCATTATACTGTTCAGTTTAGTAAGATCGATACCGAGTTCGCCCTCTGTCGCTTCAAAAGATGCAAAGGCATCTGCTGCAAGGTCAAGACTGACCATGGCGACATTTGCAGGGTCGACCGCTCTGACAGATAGCCCATCAGTGTTTAGTTTGAATTTTGCTTCATCCACTAGTGTTGATACGGATTCAATAGCTTCCTTAAGTTTTTCTGCGCCAATTACTGCCTTGAACATTTTCAGCCTCCATCTTATAATATAATCCATTCTATTAATAAATTACCCTGTCATCCGATAGATTATGGGACTATACACTGTCATCCGATATGCGATACTTTCATATCTAACTTACGCTTTAATAAATATAAAATGACCGGACGTTCAATAGATATCGCACTTACACACGCTGAAGCAGGAAGCGACATAGAAGAGATTTACGAGAATGTGTGTACGCTGACAAGTGAGCCAGAACTCAGTTTTAATTATGCGGCAACAGAAGACCTCAAGAAATGGGGATTTTCAGAAGGATGTTTCAGTTGTTTGCTTCATGATAAAAAAGATACGATTGTTCAGGTCATTGCCACATATATGGGCAGGGAAGGTGCGAACATCGCCTTTGACGCCAATGTGCATTACCTGAAAAAGAATGGTTATGGAAGTCCTGTTAAAGCGGGGAAGCTTGGCGAATCTTCCATCCTGTTAAAAAAGAAACAGAGCGATGGGGTTACATATAATCTGATCTTTTTCAAAAACAGGGTTCATGCCGCGCTCAGCGCTAAATATAAAAAAGATAAACCCGACAATATAAATCACATTGTCGGACTTGCTCAAAAAATTGAAGGAAAAATACCGGAATATATCTGAACAGGAAATACCTGTTATTTAACTTTTATGACCTGCTCTGATTCAACTTTACAGTAAGTATCTGGACCGGTGGATCTACTCGCATTTTTGAATAAAATAACTGGAATTTGTAAGTTCCAGTGGTAGTGAAGTTATAGTTTCGTCTCGAGTAAACTGACTGGTTGGGTATTTTCCCATCTATTTCAGCAACCGTCATCGTTTCATCATCAAGGTTATACCATTGCAACGTATCGTCGGCATCAATCGACAGACTGGGTTCACCGAATTTGTATGACATTATCCTGGTTACATAAATTTTTCCAGTTGGTTCTACAGTAACCGCTACAGGCGTTGGTGTAGGCGTAGGCGCCGCGGTCACGGTCGTTGCAGGAGATGCTGATGCAGTGACCATGGGTGTGGAAGTTGATGAAACAGTACCAGAAGATGTGTTTGAAACAGTACCAGAAGATGTGTTCGCCTGGGTATTTGAACCATCCCTTGGCTTTCCTGAACGCAGTTGTAAATTCATCGATTTTGATTCCACCTGCTGTCCATTGACAGAAAGGATAATAGTGACCTCGTATATTCCTGAAAGGCTCCTGTCTCTGAGTTCCATTGGTGTGGGGAAATCATGAGTGAATGGTTTTATCATGCCGGGTTTGATCTCTTCACTATAATCATTTGAAAAGGTTACTGTTTTCTTTTCATTGCTCATTAACATAACAGCAATATTTGCAAGAAAATCATCAAGAGATTTTGCTTTAGCCTTTATTTCGATCATTTCACTGCTAATACTCTCTGAGCCCGTGTTACCTACTACAAAATTTGCTGTGATTTTTTCTCCAGCCCGTGCGTCATTTGGCATTAATTGAATGTCCATCATCTTCCCATTAATGTTAAGGTTCGCACGTTCAAAAATCTGCCCTTTCATCTCGCTTGAAGTATCCCGACCAGTACAGCCTGACAGGACAACAACCAGAAGTACTATAACAATGGGAAAAAGTCTCTTCATCGAATCACAGGTATTTGTTATGGTTTACTTTACATAAAAACGTTTCTCACACCACGTCATAATTATGATGACTGAAAAACAAAAACAGCTCGTTATCGCAGGTGTAATAGTCCTGTTTTTTATTATGGTGGCATTGATGTCCGGTCTGCTCCATGAAAAACCCGCATCATCATTGCAGCAAGAGCAACAAACGCCGGCATCCCCGCAACAAAATGAAACCATAATCCCAAAAACCACAATGGATAAAGTATCAAGTGAACTTAGCATGCTAAAATCGAACGGGTGGGGTAAGCTTGCAGAACAACTCAAACGCCCCAGAACGACCTCGTTGTTGTGGTATCACTTAAAAAAAACCATCGGATTCGAACCCAGAGTAGTATTGGGAAAAGCAGACAAACTCAATACAGCTCTTGCCATCCCTGTTAAAATGGGAGGGAGAAGCACATTTCCAATAATCAATATCAAAGACGTGGACTATTATATCATCGACCCGGTCACGCCTGAGATCATTGGTGAATTCGATTACTACTATGTTGTCTCTGACCCTGGCAGCGTCCCTGATGGATACTTTAATGCTTTCAGGCTAAATATGGATGACTTGGTGATCGTGGAACAATGGATGTCAGAGACCGGGGTAAGCCTCAGATACACCGATCTTCCCGGTAGGTAGTTATTTGACTTCTGTGTTAACAACTTTTTTATCCACGACCTTCCCGTTCAGAACCAGTGATACCGTTATTGTATATTTTCCTGAAGGTCGTATTCCGCTTACTTTTTCAGGGATAGTAAATCCGATGGGTATGTCGTAGCTGACACCTGGTTTCAGGTCAGTACTATACTGGTCGACATATTCTTTTTTTGCTTTGTCGCCCATAAAGGCATAGTTATTGTTGACCGCAAGCGTCCTTATCTCAAATCCTGTGACAATTGTGGAGCCTGAGTTCACAACAACTATTTTGGCGCTGACCATGCTTCCTGCAGTATAACTCTTCGCGATATCCAGTCCTGTTATCTTTACCTCGTTCACTTCCTTTATGTTGAATTTGCCTGAACCTATGGTCTTACCCTGGTACACGGCTTTCCATGTGTAGTCTCCAGCCATCAGGGCTTTTGAGGACAGGTAACCGCAGGCGTTCACCTCAGATGGCGTTGAGGGATCCACAGAGACCGTTATGCCTTTTACTCCGTATTTTTTGCCTTTGTACATGGTCTGGAATCCCCACTGGTTCTTTGAAGTGAAAGTGTCGCGCACAGAAACGCCGTCCGTAGAATCGATAACAATCGTGGTCTGACTCGCGGTCAGCGTCTTGTTATCAAAAGCTACCATTAACGTCACTAGATACTCTCCTTTATCGAACTTTTGCCTGAGCTTCTGACCTGAGCCTGCATTTTTCCCGTCCACTGTCCAGTTGAACAGCGGATTGTTGATGTTCTGGGTTGTCGCAATGATCTCAAGCTCAGTGCCATTCCAGATCACACGATCGCATCCGATGGAGACTGAAGGGGGCTTTGGTTTTTCCCGTGGTTGTCCCTCCCCGAAAAATCCGGGACTCAGGGCGAAAGCGAAAATGAGCAATAAAGCAAGGGTGGCAAGAGCTACCATGGCCACAGAAATACGTATTTTTTTTATCTTTATCCTGGGCTTAATGAATTTAATATTTTTTATTTTTTCTCTTATTTTATCCTTAAGCAAGGTTCGATCTCCGATAGCCCTTAGAAGTAAAGCTGTATAAAGAGTTTATGCGGAATAAAGATTATAACCCATCCTGCCAATTCAGCCTCTCATGAAGCAGAAACTCACGGTTAACCTTGAAACCGACCTGAAATCCCCCTCAAACGTCTGGAAGTTCGGGAACGATATTGATACTGATGCCATAATACCCGGAAAATACCTGACAATAAACACGCCAGATGAACTTGCAAAACACGCTTTCGAGGGAGTGCGCCCTGAATTTGCCCGCGGTGTAAAAGATGGGGACATAATTGTTGCAGGCTTCAACTTCGGTTGCGGCTCATCACGAGAGCACGCGCCTCTCGCTCTTAAGGGAGCAAAAGTAAAATGCATAATCGCAAAGTCATTTGCCCGAATATTTTTCAGGAACGCGATCAACATCGGACTTCCTCTGCTTGAATGCCAGGATACTGATAAGATTGAGGAAAGGGACCACATTGAAGTTGACTTCGCCTCAGGGCTCATCATTAACACCGAAAATGACCAGATTTATGATGCAACGCCGCTGCCTGACTTCGTCCGTGGAATAGTGGACGCTGGCGGACTGATAGAATTCGCTAAGAAATTGGTTGATTAAAAAAAATTGAGTAATAAGCTGTAAGCTTATTACCCGCTTGACTCGTATCTTTTCAATATGTTTATGACCTGATTCAGCAGGCTCTTGGATTCTGAGAGGTGTTTTGAACCGATATCAGCTGCCTTGTCAAGGCTAGAATCCAGCGTCATCAGGTTCTCCTGCAGCAGGTATATCAGGTACATCATTACTAACCAGTATACCGTGAGAGCAAGGAACGAGAAGATGGCTATGATGACCAATTGATCATATATCAGATAGGTAGAACCTTTAAGATCGTAAAGTACGTCAATTGCTGACTTGAAAAAATAAAGAATTATTACTCCAAAAATGAGCGGTACAATCGTTGCTAGAATCAGACTCGGTTTAGTTAACTTCATTCAGTTTCCTCCGGGAGTTTCCTCCTCATCATTATTAATGTTATTTATCTATTTAAGTATATCTAAAATTCAATCTAAAATTCATCTAATTTTCATCATTCCAAAGCTCAAACCCACAGCAAGCATTATATCAAGTCAGATTGATTAGGCACAACTAATATTGAGCTGGTAATATGAGATATCCACAAGGAACACCAACGCAGCCTGAGATAATCGCCGTGGCTATATCAAAACTCGAACTCAAACCAGGCGATGTGTTTGCGGATATAGGCTGCGGGAGCGGTTCGGTATCGATAAGCGCAGCAGGACTTGTAAGGCAGGTGTACGCCATCGATAACAGGAATGAAGCGATCAGCGCTACGGAAGAAAATATCAAAGAATGCGGGATCACGAACATCAGGGCTCTAAAAGGCGAAGCTTCAGCGCTTCTTTCTGAGCTTGACGTAGACTGCGCATTTGTGGGAGGAAGCAAGAACATAGAGACAGTGCTTGATCTAATAATGAGGAAAACCAGGAGGTTCGTTGTAAGCGCAGTGAGGCTCGAAACCGCTGCTTCAGCCATCAAGATAATGAAACAGAATGAAAGATTCATCGAATTGATACACATCCAGATATCAAGGGGGCATGATCTTGCAGGCGGCACAATGCTTCGTCCTGAAAATCCTGTATTCCTGATAGTAGGAGGAAAACAATGTTGATCGGTATTGGTCTTGGGCCCGGAAGTTCTGACCTTTTGACGCTGGCTGCTGTAAAAGCGTTGAAGGAAAGCACAAAGGTTTTCGTCCCCGGAAAACTGGCAGCAAACCTTGTCGCGCCTTATGCGAAAGCGCACGTCCTTGATTTTCCCATGATACAGGATAAAGCTGAATTAAGGAAACTGTGGGAAAACAATGCACGCATAGTGGCCGAGGAATCGAAAAGAGGCACGGTTTCATTTGCAGTTCTTGGCGACCCCAACTTCTTTTCTACCTTCTCGCACCTTCGAAGGACGCTTAAAGAGAAATATCCTGATGTTGAAGTTACAACAATACCAGGTGTCAGCGCGATAACCGCACAGGCTGCGCGCATGGATACAAGCATCGAGAGTTCATTTATCGTGAGCGACGGGTCACCCATTGAAACAAAAATATTGCTCAAGACAAGACATCCTGAAAAGACAAGAGATGAACTTGTAAAAGATGGTTATGATGATTTTATTTATGCAGAACGCCTTTTCATGGAAAATGAAAAGGTGACCCGCGAAATCCCGAACGAAGGCGATTATTTCAGCATTCTTGTTGCGGGGAAGGGAAGAAAGAAAAAGAAGAGCAATAAAGTCGTATATTTTGTTGGAGCAGGTCCGGGAAATCCTAAATATATAACCATCAAAGGGCGTGAACTTCTTGAATCAGCCGACCTTGTAATGTACACGGGCTCGCTTGTGAACACCGATGTACTGAATTGCGTCCGCGGGGAAAAGCTGGACAGCCACGGCATGAAACTTGAAGAAATAGTAAGTGTGCTTGCAAAGAACGTAAAAGCAGGAAAGACCGTGGTCAGGCTCCACAGCGGGGACCCTTCGCTTTATGGGGCTATAATCGAGCAGATAGACGGGCTTGAAAAATACGGGATAGATATTGAGATCATTCCCGGGGTCACATCGCTTTTTGCCTCGGCGGCAGCACTTCAGACCCAGCTTACATTAAATGGCATCACTGAGACGCTTATCATCACAAGACCAGCCGGCGCGACGCTTGAGAAGGACTCGATAAAAGAACTTTCGCGTCACAATGCGACAATGGCAATTTACCTTGGAACACATAAGCTGAGG
>CBFFLL010000020.1:9177-22234 GCA_965642175.1 Candidatus Methanoperedens nitratireducens
GGCGTATCCCAGAGACACGCCTGCGGCAGTAGTGTACCATGCATCGTGGGACGACGAGAAGATAATCAGAGGTACAGTGGGAGATATCGCTGACAGGGTCGAAGAGCTCGGGATCGATAGGTCAGCAATGATAATTATCGGGAATGTGCTTTCGCCTGGGAACTTCAAGAGGTCGCACCTGTATGGATAAAATTGCCATTATAGCCTTCGGGCGCGGTCTCGATGGCGCAAGGAAGATACAGGGATTCGTGGGCGGAGAGATTATCCCATACTCCAGGGACGCGTTCAAACAGGCTTTTGAATTTGATGCTATTATTGCTGTAATGGCAGCAGGGATAGCTGTAAGGAACATCGCGCCTATTGTTCGCGATAAATGGGAAGACCCCGCGGTCGTGGTCGTGGATTCAGGGCTGAACTTCGCGATTCCTATACTTGGCGGTCACCATGGCGGGAACGAGCTTGCACGAAGGCTGGAAGGTATGGGGATAATTCCTGTAATAACGACAGCCACAGAGGTCATGGGAAAGGTATCTGTTGAGAGCATCTCAAAAGCCCTTGGAAGCAGGATAGTCAACAGGGAATCCACAAAAAAGGTGAACACTGCCCTTCTGGAAAAGGATGTTGAAGTCCTGTGCGTAAAAGGTCCGAAAATACTGCTTGTGAGCGATGATGTAACTGTTCTTAAGAGGAATGGGCTGGTCATTGGTATCGGGACGAACCGGGGCGTCAGCACAAAAGAAGTGACCGAGGCTGTATCCAGCGCGCTTTCTGAAGTGGAGGCCGGGATCGATGATGTTAAATGCTTTGCATCTGCGGCGCTCAAAAAGGATGAAAAAGGCATTATCGAGGCTGCCGCATCATTTGGAAAAGAGGTTAAATTCGTTCCACATGATATCATCAACTCGATCAAAGCACCGACGAGTTCAAAGGCAAAAGCCCTGGGATTGAATGGCGTGTGCGAGCCTGCCGCGCTTGCCATGTCTGAAGAAAAAGAACTACTGCTTAAAAAGAGGATATACGGAAATGTCACTATCGCGATCGCAAGGTAAACTGTACATCGTGGGCATAGGCCCGGGCGGTACGGAACATCTTACAAAAAAGGCTGAGAACGTGCTACTGAGCTCTGAATACATTATCGGCAACGGCACATATCTTGACCAGATAGCGCCAGTAATAAAGAACATAAAGGTCATAAGAAGCGGGATGGGAGGTGAGGTCGAACGTGCGAAAAAAGCCGTCGAGCTGGCAATGGACCATGTAGTTTCGATCATCAGCGGCGGGGATGCCAACGTGTACGGGATGGCGGGTCTTGTGCTTGAAGTTGCACAAAAAGCAGGCGATATAGAGATTGAAGTCATACCTGGTGTGACCGCTGTAAGCGCGGCAGCTTCTCTACTCGGTGCTCCGATAGTGAACGATTTTGCTGTGATAAGCTTAAGTGACCTGCTTACTCCGATGGACATGATAGAAAGAAGGTTCAAAAGCGCTGCAGAAGCGGATTTTGTGATCGCCATATATAATCCGAAGAGCAGGAACAGGAAGGAGAATTTTGGAAAAGCGATCGGGATAATCAGGCAATACAGGAACGATGATACTCCGGTCGGTATTGTTAAAAGTGCGACCCGGGAAGGAGAGACCGTCATTGTGACAACGCTTGGGAAAATAATGGAGTACAATGACATTATCGACATGAGCACACTCGTGCTTGTTGGGAACAGCGAATCAAAATTGTGGAATAACAGAATAATAACCCCAAGGGGATACCAGAGAAAATATGAATACTAAATTCGGCGCAAGGACAAAAGAAGCAATTGAGATAAGCGAAAAGAGCAGGACAATAGTGCGAAGTTTCGTGAAGGGCGATTCACCTGAGGACAGGATACGGCAGCGCTGCGTGATTGCTACGGGCGACCTGGCGTTTGCCGATCTTATGCGGTTCAGTGACGGATCAATAAAAGCAGGCATCGAAGCGATAAAGAGAGGCGCGACCATATTCACCGATATCAGGATGGCGCAGGTAGGCATTACAAAGCGCGGACACAAATGCGAAGTGAAGTGCGTGCTTGATGAGGGAGAAGAGATGGCGCATATGACAGGCATGACAAGGACATCAGCAGGATTTTTGGCGCTTGAAAAAGAGCTTGATGGCTCCATAATAGTTATCGGTAACGCTCCATCCGCCGCGCTTACTGTATGCGAAATGATAGAACGGGGGCTGAAACCTGCCCTATTTGTGGCTACGCCTGTGGGTTTTGTGAATGCTGCTGAGTCGAAAGAGGTTGTAAGGGGGCTTGAAGTGCTGTCCATCACATGCGTGGGGACAAGGGGCGGGACGCCGGTGGCGGTCGCGGTGGTGAATGAACTGATAGAGATGGCGGCGGAAGTCGAGTGAGATTTACCTGGGCTTTTTATGCTACGCATCATAGCTTGAGTTTTTCTGAGAGTGATTAATCTCAGTCGGGAGTTGATTTAATCGCAATACAACGGTTTATCTGAATGAGGAATTAAACTTAACTTCTCAGCTCTTTTTAATAATTCCCTCACAGCAGCAACTCCATCCCCTATATCCAGTGTATAATCATTCACATACAGCCCGATATGCTGGTCAATAACTTCATCATCCAGTTCCTGTGCATGTTCCTTAATGTACCCGCGCGTCATGCTCCGGTTCGCAAACGCAAATTCAACACTCTTTTTTAGGATCCGGTCGACCTCGTTTATTACATCCGCACCAAGGCTTCTCTTCGCAACTATCCCGCCAAGAGGTATAGGCAATCCTGTTTCCCTTTCCCACCATTCTCCAAGGTCAACAAGCTCCATAAGACCGTATTTCGGATAGGTGAACCGCCCTTCATGTATTATGAGTCCGGCGTCCACTGTGCCAAGGCTCACTGCGTTCATGATGCGGTCAAATGGCATCTCAACTACATTCCTGATATCAGGATCAAATAACTGCAATAGCAGGTAAGCTGTTGTCATTTTTCCAGGGATGGCTATTTTTTTCCCTGCCAGGTCTGCAATATTTATCCTGTCCTTCGCAACTATCAGGGGACCGCAGCCCCTTCCCAGCGCGCTTCCACTATGCAGCAGACAGTAATTCTCCCAGAGATGACCAAAAGCGCTGAAAGAGACCTTTGTTACATCAAGTTCCCCACGCAGCGCCATCCTGTTAAGCGTCTCCACATCCTTCAGGGTTTCAGAGAATTCCACGCTGCCCCTGACTTTTTTATGAGCCAGCGCATAGAAGATGAACGTATCGTTGGGGCATGGGGAATAGCCCAGGGAGAGTTTTTTCATTTTAATTTCCTGACAAGTTCCATAATTACTTTATTGCAATTCAAAGCCGCACGGTCAATATTCCATCTCTTAATATCCCTGTCCTCGATTATATTGCTAATGCCCCGGACTTCAACCATTGGGACGCCGTACATGGCGCAGATATGCGCAACAGCCGCGCCTTCCATGTTCTCGCAGAGGCCGCCAAATCGCCGCCTTATGATTTCTCCGCTTTCACGGGTTCCCGAGCATTGCGACACGGTTACGAAATTACCATGTTTTGTACCAAAACCGCAATCTTTTGAGGTTTTTACAGCAATCTGAGCAAGTTTTGTATCCAGAGGAAAATTATTGTAATATTCCTTCTCTTTCCTCAATAATGGAAAACCTGTGAATTCCATGGGGCTCCAGCCATCCTTTGTCATAACACCTTCCTCCCCGTAGTTCTCACTCTTTGCAACTGCGATGTCGCCGATATTAAGTCCTGAATCCGGGTACGCGCCCCCAATGCCAAATAGTATCAGCGCGTCCACGTCATATTTCTCAAATATCACAGTAGCGGAATGTGCCGCATTGACCTTTCCAACGCCGCAGTGTGTAAAGATGATACTTCTGCCTTCTATCTCTCCTTCAAAAATGGTTTTCAGCTCATCGTCCGGCTCCAGATGTATTTTGCGTCTTATTTCTTTTGATTCAACTGAAGTTGGCGCGATGAGGGCGAGAGTCATTATTGTACCTGTGTGCGATCGATCTGCGTTCGTATCTACAACATCCTTGCTAGGACATAAGCATTCTTCATTCGTCATCGTTTGAGAGAAAAACCGTGTGATAGAACACGGATTGCGCGGATGTCGCGGATACGCACGGATTTCGTATCCGTGAAAATCCGTCAAAAATTAAAAGAAGGGCATGCAAAGCATGCCCTATACCGTGTAAACTGAGGTTTCAGTTTATCCGTGTCATCCATGTTCTATTTATAAATAAACCCGAAAACATGAAAAATTAATAACTATTTGAATAAATGTACATAGAAGCAGGTTAAATTCCTTAACCGATATATGTTCAATCAAAACATTCTTATCTTTTTAGACAATACATGAAAGATATGACCGGCGTATTAAAATCTTCACGTTCTCTTGACGGCAGGACCATCGTTCTTTGCATAACAGGCAGCATCGCCGCTGTTCGCTGCGTTGAGCTTGCGCGTGAACTCATGCGTCACGGTGCGAACGTGCATGCGGTGATGACAAAGGATGCGCAGAAAATACTTCATCATGAGGCGATGAAATACGCAACGGGAAACCATGTTATCACAGAAATAACTGGCAGAGTGGAGCATGTGGGATTTTGCGGCATCGGCGGTAAGGCGTCACTTCTTCTTATCGCGCCCTGTACAGCTAACACCATCGGGAAAGTTGCTCGCGGAATTGACGATACAACGGTCACGACCTTTGCTACAACGGCTTTTGGCTCAGGTATCCCGATAATGATAGTTCCTGCGATGCATGAGTCCATGTACAACCATCCTATCGTTATCGAAAATATTGGAAAACTCACTGAACTCGGGGTGGAGTTCATCAATCCGGTACTTGACGAAGGCGCGGCAAAAATTGCTTCCACGGATGAGATCGTACTTCGCGTGGAAAGGGCGCTCTGTAAGAATACGCTTACAGGAAAACGTATTATTATCACGGGTGGCGCGACTGCTGAACCGATCGACCCGATAAGGATAATAACCAACCGCGCATCCGGGAAAACGGGGGTGGAATTGGCGCTTGAGGCTTTCAGGAGAGGCGCCGAAGTTATACTGGTCCACAGGGGCTGCATGGGCATCCAGGGAATATGTGAGTTTAACGTTGAGAGCGCCAAAGATATGACAGAAACTGTAATCGAAGAGGTGGGTAAGGGATGCGATCTTCTCATAAGCGCGGCTGCTATATCTGATTTTACAGTAATGCCTTCTAAAGAAAAGATAAAGTCGGGAAAAGATGTCACACTTACATTGGAGCGTGCGCCCAAGCTCATAACAGAGGTGCGCAGGAAATATCCTGACCTTAAGATAATTGGTTTTAAAGCTGAGACCGGAGTTACAGAGGATGAACTGATAAAGCGGGCGCAAAGTTCGATGGAGGGATCGTCACTGAGCATGGTAGTTGCAAATGACGTTTCTTCAGGCGGGATGGGAACAGAGGAGAACGAAGTATATCTGATAGATACAGGCATAAGGCGCGTTAGCGGCACCAAGCGGAAGATAGCGGTTGAGATCATGGATAAGGTAGAGGCATTCATTTAGAATGAAAATAATTACCATCGAGCCATGCTTCACAAGGGGAGAGGAAGACCTTTTCAGCGGGGAGGCTGAGCTTGGAATTGTAAAAATGACCGCTCAGGCTGTGGAGGAACTTAAGAAACACTTTGATGGGGTGCAGGTAACACCAGATGGAGAGATGATGGTTCTCACAAATTCCCCGGTTGAAAAGATAATTGTTTTCAATACCGGACGAGCGATAATAAGACGCGTTGCGGGTAAGGAGAAGGCGGTAGAGAGGTTCGAAATGCTGGAGAAAGTCCTACGAGAAAATATATGATTATCTGGAACAACACCAAAGAAATTTTACACCCACGATTATCTCTGGTATCATTTCACCTGCCCATCCTTCTCACCGCGAAATCACAAGCCTTGTTCAGCACATCGTAATTCTCTGCCAGCATCGGACAGTAAGCCATCTCTGTCCGGGCGAGTGAATAAATGTCCATGCCGTTACGTATCGCAAGAGAAAGCACATTAATGCGCGCCCCTGCGCCCTCGCCCACAGCCTGGGCGCCAAGCACTTTTCCTGTCTTTGCATCCACAATTATTTTTACCGTTATGTCTTTTGAACCTGGATAATATTCCGGTTTGCTCTTCCCCAATGCTTTTCCTGAAATGGTCTCAAATCCAGCCGCTATTGCAGAGAACTCATTAAAACCGGTCGCTGCAACCTCAAGTTCACCGACTAGCGAGACAAACGTTCCGAGAACCCCTTCGTATGTATCGTATCCTCCGGCAGCATTTGTTCCTGCGACCATCCCCTGCCTGTAAGCTGCTGTTGATAACTGCATTAAGGTGGGTCTGTGGTCGATCAGGCTCACGGTCTCGATACAGTCACCAACTGCGAATATCCCTTTTATATTTGTCTCCATCCGCGAGTTCGTCCTGATTCCCCATTTTCCAACCTCGACCCCTGCATTTTTTGCGATATCAACATTCGCCCTCACGCCTGAAGCCAGAATGACCATATCTGTTTCTATGATTTCTTCGCCCACATTTACAGAACTGACAGGTGAGCCGTTTATAATGCTCACGCTTTTATTCATGATCAGTCTTATTCTGCCCCCTTTAACAGAGCTTTCCACTAATTTTGCCATATCTTTATCAAGGGCGCGGGGCAAGGCATTTGCAAGCATCTCAACAACTGTAACATCAAGGCCCTTCTTATTTAAACCCACAGCGATCTCAAGACCAATGGGTCCTGCTCCGACCACTACCGCTTTTTTTGATCTTCCTGCATACTCTATAATACTCCTGGCATCTTCAATGTCGTGAAGTACAAAAATACCCTTTCCAAGACCTTCTTTCGCGCCTTTTATCTGGGGAATGAAGGGCGAAGAGCCCAGGGCAATAATCAGTGAGTCAAAGGGAACTTTGAGAATATCCCCGGTATTTATATTTTTTACATCGATATTTTTCTCAGCCTGGGCAATTGCAAGAGCAACATGCCCGAGGAGTTTTGTTATTTTTTTGTCTTCAGGCAGTGAGAACTTCAAATTGTCAAGACCTATGATACCTTCTATTGCAAAAGGCATACCGCATGGAGAAAACATATCGTAGGAACTTTTCTCGATAATTGTTATAGACGCTTCAGGGTCTGTCCTTCGTATCGCAAGAGAAGCTGCAAAACCCCCGCTTCCAAGACCTAAAATTACTATTCTTGACATGCTAAATCAAATGCCTGCTAAGGTAAATATAACTTCTTGAAAGAACGGGTAATGGATATGGTAAATCATGTTTGATATGAATTATTCCGAAAGCCGAAGCATTATGCCCGACCTTCTTGCGCCAATTATCGCCCTGTCAAGAGCAAATATCCCCGCGACAAAATAAAATATCGCAAGCCCGAACCCGATAACCAGGTTCGCCTCACCAGAGCCGTAGAACGAGCGCATGTATTCAAGGAAATATGTGAGCGGTATCGCGCGTGCGATTATCTGCAAGCCTTCCGGCAGCACCGACACGGGATAATAAATACCGCACACGAACATCATAATTCCAGTGATCGTCCATGCTGCAACCTCTGCGCGCTGCCCGAAAGTCAGGATTGATATACAAACAAGGATACCGACAGAGGCCGAGGTCAGGAAAAGCCCGGCCATGAATACAAGAACTGGTATCACACCCGCAGCAAGAAAATTAAAACCGAAAGCATAGAAACTTATTAACACAAGGATACCAAAAACCATACTTGAACGCAGCATACCGAACAGTAGTGACCCGATCACAAGGTGTTTGCCACTGACCGGTGCTATGAAGGTGTGTTTGACGCTCTTGCTCCACATATCGAACAACATAACATATGCAATATCTATCTGGCAAACCTGGACAATGCTGAAGGCGACCGCTCCTATCAGTATGAACGATATCTTATCCTGTTCGATCGATAAGAAACCTGTCATCAGTCCTATCGACATAAGACTGATAAATGGCCAGAATATTACCTCAAAAACCGTAAAAAAATTTCGTTTAGCTATTATCCAGTTCTTGTAAAATGAAGCTGCATACCTGTCAAACTCAATAGTGATGTCTATCGAAGCGATAGACAATATCGCTTTCAGTTTTGATGCTTCTGTTTTATTCATTATCCCGTTTTTTTCCCTTACATTATATCAAATATTATCAATATTAAGTTTTTCGATATATTCTTAAATACGGACGATATGTTATCCACAATGATCTCAGATTATGAGGATATTACAGAATATATTTTAAAAAACTACCGGAATAAAGTTGTTGAAGTAGGGGTGGGAAGCATGCCGCATGTTGCGCTTGCATTAAAGGAAAGGCTAGACGTGGTCGTTACTGACATAAACGAGCAGGAATATGCAGGGGTCAGGTTTTGCAGGGATGACATATTTGATCATGACATCGGAATTTACATGAATGCCTCCCTCATATATTCAATAAGACCTCCGATAGAAATGCAGGAAGCAATAGCAAAAATAGCAAAAAAAGTGGGTGCAGACATGCTCATCCGACCTTTCGGCAATGAAAAAGCTGATCTTGACAGGATCTGCAGATCGTGCACCCTTGTGAATCACAAGAAAGCAAGGTTTTATATATATAGGTTTTAATGTTGTACTATCAATTGAATAAGTTAATTTATGACACCTTATTATATGTTGCATCGGTTATTTATATATACTAAAATTTAAATAGTATTATCATTACACTAAGGAAAGATTATGAGTGATTATACATTAGGTATAAAAGAATTGGATGCTGTTATCGGGGGTATAAAAAAAGGCTCGAATATTATGTTCATAGGTCCGCCAATGTGCGGAAAAGAGATTATCCTGTATTCTATACTGTATTACGGCACTGCAAAAAATGAAAATGCAGTAATAACAGTATCGACCCGCGAATCCGCGACCCATATCCTTGAATGGTTCAAGGAACAAAAACTTACGCTCCCCCTTTCCAGGATCGGTATAGTTGATTGCGTAACAAAAACTCTTGGCGGTGCATCAGTCGAAAATGAAAACATCAAAATAGCAAGCAGCCCCGTTGATCTGACTGGAATTGGCGTGAAGATAAGCCAGTTCTTTGAAGAATTTTACATGAAGAAGAATACAAAGAAAATCCAGCTTCATATCAATTCGTTATCAACTATACTGATGTATTCGAATATCCAGACGGTTTTCAGGTTCCTGCATGTTTTTACCGGACGCATTAAAGCTGCCGGTTCTATGGGTATCTATGTGCTCGAAAGCGGTATGCATGATGAGCAGGCTATTTCGACCTTAAAACAACTTTTTGACGGGATGATAGAGATCAAATCTGAAAATGATAAATATTTTATCAGGGTAGTCGGGCTTTCCCCTAAACCCACTAACTGGTTTGAATATGAAATTGAAGGGGCTAACGTAAAGATAGTAGGGAGAAAATAGAATGATCGAAACCGGTATCCCCAAACTGGATGAATTCCTTGATGGAGGCATACCAAAGGGTAAGACCCTTGTCTATTATATCCAGCCAGGCGTAGAGGGTGAAATCTTCGGATTGCAGACAATTCACAGCTCTCTTAAAAAGGGAGGGACAGGTTTATTCGTGGTTTCAAGCACCACACCCGACATCATAAAGGGTCAGTTCAGGGAGTTTGGGTGGGACATTCACCTGTTTCAAGACAGGTTCCTTTTTGTTGATGCTTATAATTCATTGATAGGCGCGCCTTCAAATGAAAAATACGTGGTCTCAAAACCCGACAATATCGAAGCGTTCAGTAAAACGATAATTGATGCAATGAAGGAATTGCCACCGAGCACAATTGTTTTTGGCTCCCTGTCAACGATCATAGACCTTTGCGGTGAAAAAGAGACCCTGGAAGCTGTCAGGACATGGAATAAGATGGCAAAGCTGTATGACCATGTGCTGGTCTATAATTTCACAGCATGGCCGTATTCAGAAGAAACATTGAAAGCCATAAAAGAGGACATGTTCAATGCCGTCATATCTGTAGGCGGGATATCAGAGCGGGTTATCTTCGGGCAGTATTTCGGGATATTCAAGGCTGACTGGACAAAAGAAATAAAAAAATCCATGCTGTTTCGGGTACTGAGGCCAGGTGGAATAAAGCTGTATATACCAAAGATACTTGTCACTGGCCCATTCGACTCTGGAAAATCCACATTTGTGCATGCGCTCTCAACTAGAGCGATTTCGGTTGACAGGATGGGTACGACCATAGCGCTTGACCACGGGCATATTGATTACAAAGGTTTTAGCGCTGATATATTCGGGACACCAGGTCAGGAACGGTTCGACCCGATCATAAAACTGCTAAGCGGCGAATCCATGGGCGTCTTTCTTATCGTGGATTCAACGAACCCCACGGATTTTGTCCGTGCAAAGCAGATGCTTGAAATCACCAAATCATATGGGCTGCCGTATGTTCTAATAGCAAATAAGCAGGATTTGGCTGGCGCTCTTGCCCCGGAAGAAATAAGGAAACAATTCAACCTCCCCCACGACATCCCGATTGTACCGGTTGTGGCTAAAGATAAAAAAGGTGTTTTTGAGGCATTCGAAGTCTTGATAGATAAGATCACAGGAGGGCTCTGATGACTGATACCATTGACCTGATAGATAAATTGCTTTCTGACCTTAAGAAGTCAGGCGGTGTGGAAGCTTGCGCTGCAGTAAGCCGCGATGGGCTTCTTATCAAATCCAGCATGCAGAAAGAACAGTTCGCGGAGTCATTTGCTGCAATGTCAGCTACAATGCTTGGTGCGGCAGAGACCGCCTCCACAGAGCTTGGAAAAGGAGTCCCCAATAGGGTCATTGTTGAATCTTCAGAGGGGCGACTGATAGCTGTTGGAGCAGGACCTAATGCGCTCCTGGTGGTTATTGTGAGTCCAGAGGTGGGTCTCGGATTGATACTTCTGGAACTTGATAAATCGGCAAAAATATTGAAAGAGTTGTTGGAATGAATAGACAGGAACACAAAAAAAGCGCCACAGCGATCGAACCTGCCATGCAGATAGGCAAGTCCGGCATAGAAGCGGTCGTTGATGAGTTAAGAACACAGTTGAAGAACAAAAAACTTATTAAAGTGAAGTTCCTGAAAACCGCCCTATATGAAAAGGATAAACATGAAATGGCGGAAAAACTTGCTAACATGACAGGTTCAGAACTTATTGAGGTCAGGGGTAATACCGCGGTATTTCGCCGAAAAGGGTAAATACTATCCGATAAGTAAATAAGCCCCCTGAATTAATTCAGGGGATAAAAGAGGACAATTTCCATTACATCTAAAGATGATTTTACGGAGGATTAACATTGACAACAGTATATGACGTACCTGCAGAAATGTTCATAAATAACGTGGCACAGAAATTAAAGGATGAAAAGAAGATAAACCAACCGGAATGGTCGCGCTTTGCAAAGACTGGCGCACATAAAGAACTCGCCCCTGATAACGCAGACTGGTGGTTCGTAAGATGCGCGTCGATCTTAAGACGTGTCTATATTGACGGGCCGGTCGGCATATCGAGGCTCCGGAGTTTCTACGGCGGAAAGCACAGGAACGGCGTAAGACCTGCGCATTTCTCAAAAGGAAGCGGCTCTGTCGCAAGGGAAGCCCTACAGCAGCTAGAGAAGGCAGGTTTGATCAAAACCCAGAAAGTTGGAAGATCAGTATCGCCGCAGGGTCAGTCCTTCATGGACAATGCAGCGAACGAAGTAAAAATAGAACTGATAAAAACAATTCCTGCTATGGCAAAGTATTAAAATGGATGAAGATCTCGAAGAGTTAAGAAGGCGCAAGCTTGAGCAGATGCAGCAGCAGCAGTACAGCGGTCAGGCTCAGGCTGCCCAGCAGGAGCAGGCGCGCGCAGAGTATGAAGCAAAAAAAGCTACCATAATGCGACAGATACTCACGCCCGAAGCCCGTGAGCGCCTGAACACCCTCAAGATGACAAAACCCGAGCTTGTGGCAAGCGTTGAAGCGCAATTGATCTCTCTTGCCCAGAGTGGAAGGCTGACCGGCATGATCGATGATGCAAAGCTCAAGACGCTGCTTATGCAGTTGCAGCCAAAGAAGCGCGATATGCAGATCAGAAGGGTTTGAACAGGCTCAATCCAAGTATTGAGTCCATTGTTTTTAAGGTTTCAATTATCTTTGAACTTGATCTTTTATCAGGTTCCATCCCGCTGACCATATCAGATAGCTTTTCCATAACCTTTAACGCCCTGCCGGTATCAAGGTTATCATCCATGATCTTTTCGAATCTCTTGAGGGATCTCATGGCTATCTTTTCCACATTATCAATGCCGTTTGAGTTTTTCAGTCGTTCGATGGTGCTTTGTATCTTTTCCAGTTTTTCCCTGGCTTCCTCGATCCCCTCAAAGGTGAAATTTAACCTTCTCCTGTAACTTTTCGATAGCAGGAGATATTTTATCGCCATAGGCTCGTACCCCTTTCCCTCAAGATCGCTCAGCGTGTAGTAATTGCCTGTGGATTTTGACATCTTCCTTCCATCTATCATCAGATGCCTTGTGTGAAGCCAGTATTTTGAAGGGTTCTCACCGTATGCCCCGAAGTTCTGCGCTATCACGGTTTCATGGTGCGGATATATATTGTCCACGCCTCCAACATGTATATCAAAACGCGTGCCCAGGTGCTTCGTACACATAGCAGAGCATTCTATATGCCAGCCTGGTCTTCCTTTACCCAGTTCTGTCTCCCAGAAAACATCCCCATCCCCGTCCTCATACGATTTCCAGAGCGCGAAATCCGATAATATGGCAGAATCTTCACCCCATTCGTCGCGTTTTATTTTCCTTTTTCCGGATTTGAGCTTCCGGTGTGAGAGCTTCCCCCAATAATTGAATTTTGAGACATCATAATAGATCGAACCATCTTTTCCATGGTAAGCATACCCGTTTTCTATGATTTTCTCTGTAATTTTGATGATCTCAGGCACATGCTCAGTGGCTCTTGGAAATACATCGGCAGGCAGTAGATTA
>CBFFLL010000021.1:0-3471 GCA_965642175.1 Candidatus Methanoperedens nitratireducens
GGGCGCCAGTTGGTGCCAACGTACCAGTACATTATCCGATTCCTGAAATCCAGGGATTTTACTGTCATCAGCGAACACGTGGCTGCTGAGGGTCTTGAAAAAGTGGAGGCTAAAATGACAGAGCAGGAGATATACGAAAAAGACGCTAACTGGATAGAAGAAAGCGATCGTGTTGTGGCTGAGATCACAGTTCCGTCTATTGGCGTGGGATACGAGATATGCCATGCTGCCAGGCATAAAAAGCCTGTACTTTGCGTGTATCAGGAAGGAACAAATGCATCAGCGATGGTGCTGGGGAATAGTACAGGGTATGTAACCGCAAAATCATATTCGGATAAAAACCAGCTTGAAGAAGTACTCCTGGAATTTTTAAACTGCAGGGAAGTATGAATAATTCGAGTTCTGTTATAAATCTTAGACTTGCTGCTTTTTTTTAATTTTTCTCAATATTTTAAGCCACTCAATCATAAAGAGAACTAATCCCAGAAGCGCCATCATTTCAAAAAATTCATGGATGAGCATAAAAAATCCTGCAATGAATATGAATATTGTGTTTCTATAAAAACTTTTTTTATTCGAAATCACACCAGTCTGGAAGTTCAACCCCTATGCTTCAGGGCGTCATCACGACCTTACCCGACTCACCCGACTTCATAGCCTCAAATCCCTTCTCGAACTCATCCAGCCTTAACCTGTGGGTTATCACAGGAGAAGGATCAAATTTTCCGGTCGAAAGAAGCCTGGAAGTCGTTATCCATGTATCCCAGACCTTCCTGCCATATATACCGCGCACCGTGATATCCTTCATTACGAAGTCTTTTGACATGTCGATACTCACATCTTTTGTGGGAAGTCCCAGTATAGAAGCGCGACCTGTGGGCCGCAATGTCTTGAGACCTTGATTGAGAGCGCTTGCGCTTCCCGACATTTCAAGGAAAACATCGGCCCCCCTGCCGCCTGTAAGAGCAAGTATCTCCTTAACCGGGTCTTTCTCATGCCTGTTTATGATAACATCCGCGCCCATCTTTTGTGCGATATCAAGATGCAGAGTAGAGCCGGCAACAGATATGATCTGTGTCGCCCCTGCTGCCCTCAAGATGCCTATTGCAAAAAGGGCGGTAGGTCCTCCCCCGAAAACAGCCACTGTCTTTGCTGTGACGTCATTGCTGAAAACCGTATAAACGCTGTTCCCGATCGATTCCTGAAGTGAAGCGATCTCAAAAGGCATCTCAGGAGGATTTTTCCAGACATTCGATTCAGGGATGACCGCATACTCTGCAAAGAACCCATCAACGTCAACCCCGAAAAACTTTAGATTCTCACAGATATGCATATTCCCCATCCTGCACTGCATGCATTTGCCGTCAAAGATGTGTGACTCAGCAGATACGAGGTCACCTTTTTTAACAAGGGTTACATCGTCCCCAATCTCAACCACTTCACCACATACCTCATGACCAATAGTCCTTGGAGGCTTGATCCTCCCTTCTGACCAGGGGTGCTCCCAGTTGTATATATGCACGTCAGTCCCGCACATGGAACATGCTTTAACTTTCACAAGCACTTCGTGGTCTTGCGGCTCTGGAACAGGGATGTCCACGAGTTCAAGACCAGGTCCAACTTTTGTCTTCCTTACTGCCTTCATGATTCCCCTATAAAACTATTATAGATGTCATGTTGCACAATATATATAGTTTGTCAGGGATACTTACTGAATGGGGCGAGAATGAATGAACAATAGAATGGATTTCTTAAAAGGCATGATCCAGGACCTGAAGGACAGGAACCTGTATTCAGAGCTTCCCGTGCTTGGGACTGAGCAGAAGAACCGGGTTGTGCTGAATGGAAAAGAAGTTATCATAATGTGCACCAATAACTACCTTGGCTTTGCGAACCATCCGCGCCTGCGGGAGGCTGCAAAAAAAGCAATAGACACATGGGGCTTCGGGACCGGCGCGGTGCGTCAAATAGCAGGCACCATGGAGATACATATCCAGCTTGAGGAGATGCTGGCAGAATACAAGTGTACCGAATCCTCCCTTGTATTCGTCGCAGGTATTGCAGCGAACAGGGGCACCATCCAGGCATTGATGGGTGAAGAGGATGCAATTATCAGCGACGAGCTCAATCACGGAAGCATAATTGATGGAGTGAGACTCACCAAATCAAAGAGGGTGGTGTATCCTCATCTTGACATGGTCGGCTTGAAAAAAGCGCTCCTGGAGACAAAAGATGCAAGGAGAAGGCTCATTGTTACTGATGGGGTTTTCAGCATGGACGGGGATATCGCGCCGCTTGACCAGATAGTTGAACTTGCAGAGGAATTTGATGCAATTGTGATGGTGGATGACGCTCACGGTGACGGAGTTCTTGGAAAGGATGGTAGGGGCATCGTTGACCAGTTTGGTCTTGAAGGGAGAGTGGATATTGATATGGGTACTCTCAGCAAAGCCTTCGGCTGCCTGGGCGGCTACATTGCAGGAAGAAAGGAACTCAGGGATTATCTTATCAACACCTCGCGGAGTTTCATTTATACAACGGCTCACCCACCTTCGGTTCCTGCGGCTGCCATGGAAGCCATCAGGATGATACAGGATGAACCGCAGCACCTGCGACAACTGTGGGAGAACACGCGGTATTTCAAGAAAGGTATGAGCGATATGGGATTTGATATTGGGCACAGTCATACGCCAATCACTCCTGTCATGGCTGGAGAAAGCAAGGCTGCGGTGGAGCTATCCAGACAGCTATTCGAAGAAGGTCTCTTTGCCAAGCCCATCGTGTTCCCTCTGGTAGCAAAAGATAAAGCCCGCGTCAGGATAAACGTGACCGCGCAGCATACAATGGAAGATCTTGATGAAGCTCTTGACATCTTTGAGAGAGCCGGGAAGAGGATGAAATTGATTTAATAAAAATTTTGCATTCTTCCCTTCGTATTTCATGATTGTGACCATAGAATTAATATTAATCCCAACGGATTAAACTATTATGAAAGATGCCATCAGGCAGACACATGTTGGAGTTGTCCTTGACCTTGAGATATCACCGGGAGCAAAGGAGACTGCTGTGCAGGGATATAATCCATGGCGCAAACGTATCGAAGTGCGGCTGTCTGAAAGAGCGCAGAAGGGAAAAGCCAATGAACAGCTCAAAACGTTCTTATCTGAGTTTTTCCATGTTAATTCCAGGGATGTCAGGATCATCACAGGCCTTACTAACAGTAAAAAATCGCTATTGATCATCGGCGCCCAGATGCCGGATATTCTAAAGTTATTGAAGGAAAATGAACATAAGGACTCTTGAAGATATTGAAAGACTTGAAAAGCTTGAAGAGCTTATTCTTGAACTTCAGGTTCTGTCAGATACGGGGGCGATAATCGTTGTTGAAGGCCGCAAGGACGTGGAATCGCTTCGGTCGCTTGGCGTTAATGGAGAGATAAAACTGTCTTCCCAGAAGCCCCTGCTTGATTT
>CBFFLL010000021.1:3481-8078 GCA_965642175.1 Candidatus Methanoperedens nitratireducens
TTATCAAGGCGCGGTAAAGATATCGTTCTTTTGACGGACTGGGACAGGAAAGGCGGTATGTCCGCCCGCAAGATAATAGACTACCTCCATGCTTACAGCATCATTCCAAATACGGACATCCGCGCAAGGATCGGCTTTCTTGTGAAAAAGAGGATCAAGGATATTGAAAGTCTCAGCAGGTATATCGAGAAACTCAGATATGAACTTCACGGCACGGATTAAGAAATTTTAAAACCCCCTAAAAATTTTAAAACCACAACGTTTTTAAAGGTATTCATACAATAATAGTCATATGCATGAATGAAAATAGAAACATCGTTTATGCGATAATCATCCATAGAAAAGTAGTTAGATATTCATAATCACTCTGGATTTACGGCTTGAACCGTGAATCGATACACAAATGTTAATAATTTCCTGTTTGGGATCAAAAGAATGAAGGCAAGTACTAATGCATATATTATTAGTATAGGCAAAAAACGCCAGACCTAGCCTAACCGAACATTGGAACTATTTTCTAACTGCTAATCTGAGGGAGGGTACCATATATGCAAAATTCAGATACAACAAAATATATTATTCACGCTAAAATAAAAGCAGACGGAGTTATCGAGCGCCCTGATGTCATCGGAGCTATATTCGGACAGACAGAAGGCTTAATTGGAGCTGACCTTGACCTTCGCGAGCTGCAAAAAAGCGGCAGGATCGGAAGGCTTGAAGTCAATATCAAATCGAACATGGGAAAATCTGCAGGGACAATAGATATCCCATCAAGCCTGGACAAGGTCGAAACCGCGGTTCTTGCGGCAAGCCTTGAAACAATTGACAGGATCGGTCCATGCATAGCGAACATTGGCATTGTAAAAATAGAAGATGTCAGGTCATCCAAACGAAAGAAAGTGATAGAGCGGGCAAAGCAGATAATGTCTGAGATGTTCGATGAGTTGCTTCCTGAGAGCCAGGAGATCACTGATGAAGTAAGGCAATCGTTGAGGATCGAAGAGATCATGGCCTACGGGAAGGAGAATATCCCCATGGGTCCAAATGTAGTTGATTCGGATGCCATAATCGTAGTGGAAGGCAGGGCTGATGTGCTGAACCTACTGCGGTACGGCATTAAGAATGCCATCGCCGTTGGCGGCACCAATGTGCCCCAGTCCGTGGCAGACCTGTGCAAGAAGAAAACAGTCACCGCTTTCACAGATGGCGACAGGGGAGGAGAACTTATCATCAAAGAACTCCTGCAGGTCGCAGACATAGATTTCATTGCACGCGCCCCGGATGGAAAAGGCGTTGAAGAACTCGTCCAGAAGGAGATCCTTAAATCACTGAGGCAGAAGATACCTGTCGAACAGGCGTTCGATTACTACCAGGTGAGCAAGAAAAGAAGATTTGCCATAATGGAGGCATCGCGCAAAAAGATGGGCGGAAAGGGTGGACCTGTAGTTTCCCGCGAAACTGAAATTGAACAGCCGGATGAAGAGCCTGAACAATTGATCGAGCAGATCGCTGAACCTGAAAAACAAAAACCTTTCCGGGAGATACCAGTCCGCGAAACACCTGTCCGGGAGCCGGTGGAAGAAGCGCCAAAAGAGGTAAAAAGGAATGTTTTCCATGAACATATATCCCAGTTGAGCGGTAGCCTTAGCGCGCGCATGCTCGATGAAAGTAATAATATCATCCACGAAGTGCCTGTACGCGACCTTGCGTCTGCCTTAAAGGACATAAATGGCGATATTGCAAGCGTTGTGTTCGACGGTGTAATAACACAGAGGATCGTGGATATCGCTTCAGAGAAAGGGATCGTCAATCTGGTCGGCGCAAAGATAGGGAACCTTGTGAAGACACCCACATCCATTCATATTGAAGCCTCAACTGCACTTTAGGCCATGTGGGTAGAACCGTATCCAGATATCAGTTCCGAAAAACCCCTGTTCGTATGCATCCTTGCGAACACGGGGACAGCAAAGATACCGGGGATTTCCGCAGCAGGAAAGTCCCCGGAAATGACTGATTACACACCTGCCGCGGATGCAGAACTCGTTGAGACAGGCAGTGTTTTCAGTATTTCAGAGCCTGCGATGTGTCCTTCCGGCGCTCCCACGCCAGCCGTGCTGACAAGGGCTTCAATGCTGCTTACAGGGATACCCTGTCTTTTTATCAATGCAGGTCTTAATATCAGGCCAAAGATACCGTTCATCGACATGAATGCGCGCCCTGGGGGGGATATCAGGAAAGGTCGCGCAGTGGTTGATGCTACCGATATTTACAGGACATCAGCAGACCTTGGAAAAAAACTTTCTAAACTCTCTGACCTTGTGATTATCGGCGAGAGCGTTCCCGGCGGCACCACCACCGCGATGGCAGTAATGAGGGCACTGGGTTATGACGGTCGCGTTTCATCAAGTTTTCCCCACAACCCTGTGGGAATCAAGGAACGCGTTGTGAACGAGGGAATGAAGGCGTCAGGAATTACGTTTGGCAGCCTGAAAAACCAGCCCATGCGCGCTGTGGAATGCCTTGGCGACCCGATGATGGCAGCGGCGGCAGGCCTTGTGGACGGTCTAAATGTCAGGACCATCCTCGCTGGCGGGACCCAGATGGTCTCGGTCCTTTGCATGATCAAAGCTCTAGGGCTGGAAAGGGATGTCTCTATAGCTACCACCTGTTATGTTGCAGATGACAGAACTGCAAATTTCATGGAAATGACCGAATTACTTGGGATTACGGCGTTTGCGGCTGACCCGGGTTTTGGAAGTTCAAGGCTGCGGGGTCTTCGCATGTACGAGAAGGGAGAAGTTAAGGAAGGGGTGGGCGCTGGCGGCGCAATGTTAGCCACTGCAATGATGGGTTTTTCGCAGGATGAATTCAGGGAGAGAACCGAAGAAGTGTACCGCAGCCTGTTCCCTATTTCATGATGTCTTTGTCGATATCAGCGACCAGATTTTTCATTTTATTATACCACAGGTCTATATTTCCCTGCACCATGTCTTTCATCCTGCACGGGTCAATAGCTATATACTCATAAAAGTAGCCGCCTGAATTGATAGTTCTTGTTTCGCGGCGAACAAGTCCACACCCCATTAAATTCTGCAGCGACCTGTAAGCTGTGCTTCTCTCTCTTTTCAGTACATCTCCCAGACTTTCTGCTGTCATGGGTCCTTTTGCAACAAGTGATTTGTAAGTCTCGATGTCGATGTTCTTGAGTCCGAGGATGCACTTTGCAATATCCTCGCATTTAAAGTCTCCTCTAATCATTTCAGGGATTGATCTTGGCATATTTATCACGCGTTTTGTTTTTAAAAACCGATGTCACGGCTTTTGTACACTTTTTGCAAAACCTATCTATACCTGTAAGCTTAAATAGCTTATGAATGCCAGTGACAGGTTTTATTACAGTGATTGGATGCAAAAAATGCGGAAAATGCGATAATATATGCCCATCAGGGGCTATCGAAAGCATTGATGGGGTTGCCAGGATATCTCATGAAAAGTGTGATCTCTGTATGCTCTGTGTTAAGATATGTCCGAACAAAGCGCTCAAGCTTCTTGAGTAAAGGCATCACAATAATTATATAATACCCTTCTATCAATATTACGTTATACGCTTCAGGCGTTAGGAGGAAAAGTATGTCTTTGGAAACGGCAGTAATTGGGATTATTCAATTAGTTATTGCCATAATACTTGCAGTAGTGGCACTGTATATTGGTTTCTCAGTACTGGGAAAGATAACAAAAGGAATAGACGAAGAAAAGGAAATAGCTAAAGGTAACGCAGCTGTAGGTATTCTTGTGGCATCCGTGTTTATCGCCATAGCCATAGTTGTTCAGTCAGGCGTGGCTGGTGTTTCTTCAGGAATATCAAAAGCACTGGCGGGAGACTTTTTTGCATTGATGGCAAGTTTATTTCAGTTAATACTTGGAATAGTACTTGCGATCGCTGCTATATATCTCGCGCTGAATATGCTCGATAAACTCACCAAGGGGATCGATGAATTCGAAGAACTCAAGAAGGGAAATGTGGCGGTTGCCCTTGAGATGGCTGGTGTAATAATCGCAGTCGCGATCATCATTCAATCAGGAGTTCTTGGTATAACTGCTGGATTATAATCCGGATTATACTATTTATTTTTTTTTAATAGTATTTTATTTCAAGTATATATTTTTTAGCCAGCTCAATTATACTTTCAAATAAGTTCCTCGTTTCTTGTAATTGGATTTGCGGTTCACGTTTCATAATTGTTTCAAATACTTCCTTTCCCACGATATCATCAAACCCTTCCATGACACGGATGATGACCGACCCTGCTGGCACAGCTGTATCATCAAGTATGCCGTCCAGGTCGCCGTCCGTTATCCCTATTATGGGTATGCCAAAACGCGCCAGTATATCGGCGGCTATTGCTGTTGTGTCATCCCCCACTGTAATTACCAGGCTGGCATCCTTTACAAGTTCGAAAGTGGATTCGGCGCAGTGGTCAATAATGGCAACCCCGGCTCCATGGGGCTTCATAGCTTTAATCTCTGGTCTGTGTTTGCTTCTTCTGATGTTCCCGGTTTTCACCCTTGCTGCTGCAAGGTTGATATATCTGTTTTC
>CBFFLL010000021.1:8088-8674 GCA_965642175.1 Candidatus Methanoperedens nitratireducens
CCGTGCTTCATAAGGATACTCCTGAAAAGTTCCGCGAAGTTCTTTCCCCGCCGATCATAATATATTATCCTGCCATCAATGTCCGGGCGCTCTATGTGGACAAACGGTATCAACGACCCCAATTTTGAGGCAACGATCCGACCGAAATGCAGCCCCGTTTCAAGGTTTTTTCCGTGGTTCAACAGCACTGCAACATCGATGCTATCTTTTAGTGCGTTTATTGTCTGACTGGGCGTCATCCCCTGCGAGATATCGATCAGTTCTTCAAGCCCTGCGTCCAGCACCGCAGTTCGCCCCATGGTTCCGCCAAGTTTTGCAGTGACGTCATGTTCTTTCAACAAAATACGGATTATCCGCTCTGCTCCACCCTCATCCACGATTTCGGGTCCGTGAAGGATAATTCCAATTCGCACGTTACCTCAATAATTACACATATATCTTAAAATGATTTGAAGTTCAATCAGAAGATCTGCGTTCAAGTACCTGATGCACGAAGAAAATAACAATCCAGAAAATAACAGCCCCAAATAATACATTTGGTAATTCTCCTTTTATCCATTTTTCTGATCCCTTTTGTGTGTTATTA
>CBFFLL010000021.1:8684-12990 GCA_965642175.1 Candidatus Methanoperedens nitratireducens
GAAATATTTATCCATGAGCAAAGTTACAAAGTTTATCTAAAAATATATATGTAGCAACTCCTATCATGGACGATTAATAATGGCAAATGGGATTAAAAATGACTAAAAAAATCAAACTCTCCGAGCTTGGAAACCTTTTCGGTGGCCTTGATATCGAGGCTTTCGAAGGGGTAAAGATAGAAGGCGATGTGGAACTCGACCTTGGACAGATGGGTCTAAATCCACAGATGGCCTACGCGCTGGGGCATGAAACCGCGCAGATAGCATTCCACCTGGTGAATATTTCCAGGATCCTGGGCTATCCTATCGACCAGTTGCCCGGCGCCGCTCTCCAGCAAAAGCCGGCCAGGCTCAGTAAGCTGATAGAATCAAAATTCAGCGTAGCCAGGAACGAGGAATGGAAAACTCCTATCCAGGAAGTCGTTCTGGGAGCCACATCATCAGACGGCGGTTCGCGAAAAAGCACAGTAACACTTGGTGGAGAGAATGCGCTTCCTTATTACTTTGACGGTCCCATGCCTCACAGAAATCATATAACTATGGACGTTTTCGACATGCCGATAAATATGGCAAAGGCGGTCAAGTCAAACTACGAGGACGTTATAAACAGCCCTGCTGAATGGGCAAAGAAAGTCGTTCGCGATTTCGGGGCGGATATGGTCACGATACATCTTATCAGCACAGACCCTAACCTCAAGGACACCTCGCCAAAAGAGGCGGCAAAGACCGTGGAGGAAGTCCTCCAGGCAGTGGACGTGCCTATTGTTATTGGCGGTTCTGGCAATCCGGAAAAAGACCCGGCAGTACTTGAAAAAGCTGCCGAAGTTGCAGAGGGTGAACGCTGCCTGCTTGCATCCGCCAGCCTGAACCTTGATTACGCCCGGATAGCAGAGGCGGCAAAGAAATACAACCATGTTGTGCTTTCATGGACGCAGCTTGAGATCAATGCGCAGAAAGAACTGAACCGGAAATTGATGAAGCAATGTGGCGTGGCGAGGGAGAACCTCATCATGGACCCTACCACAGCGGCGCTTGGATACGGGCTTGATTATGCTTACACGAACATGGAAAGGATAAGGCTTGCAGGTCTTACCGGCGATACGGAACTGAATTTCCCGATGTCAAGCGGCACTACCAACGCATGGGGAGCGCGTGAATCCTGGATGGTCTCATCTCCGCTCAAGGAGGACACGGACTGGGGACCCCGCGAATACAGGGGACCGATATGGGAGATCGTGACAGGACTGACATTATCGCTTGCAGGGAACGACCTGTTCATGATGATGCATCCGACAGCGGTGCAGGTATTGAAAGAGATAACACAGACCCTATACGGCTTAAAGGAAAACGAACCGGTAAATATTGATAACTGGATATCGGCGGTGATATAATGAAACTCAACAGCCCGCTCCAGGTCTACAAGTACCTGCCCCAGATAAACTGTGCTGAATGCGGCGACGCAACGTGCATGGCTTTTGCGGCTCACCTCATCGACAGGTCAAAGAAACTGGAGGACTGCCCTCCTATCCTGAAGGACGAGTATAAGAAAAAGTACACGGAACTTACGAGCCTCCTTGCTCCTGAGATTCGCCAGGTCACGATAGGCGTAGGAGAACATGCAAAGAACATCGGAGGAGATGACGTTATTTATCGCCACCAGTTGACATTCTTTGATCCTACTGCATTTGCTTATGATGTCTGGGATGCGATGCCTGAACAGGAACTTGTTGACAGGGTAAACAAGATAGCGAACTTCAGGAAATTCTATGTGGGAAAGTTCCTGAAAGTGGACATGGTGGCAATAAGATGCGTTTCAGGTGACCCTGTCAAGTTCGCAGGCGCTGTAAAAAAGGTGGCTGAGACCACAAAACTTCCTCTTATCCTGTGCTCCTTTGACCCCGCTGCTCTTCGTGCCGCGCTTGAAATTGTGAAAGACAGAAGACCGCTGCTCTATGCCGCAACAGAGAAGAACTGGGCAGAGGTAGCAGAACTTGCGCAAAACTACAACGTTCCGGTCGTTCTGTTCTCGCCTGACCTTGATAAGCTCAAATCCCTTGCTGCTACGTTCCAGGAGATGGGAATAAAAGACCTTGTACTTGACCCTGGCACATACCCGCAGGGAAAGCAGCTTAAAGAGAGCTTCGAGCGTTTCGTAAAGCTTCGCAGGGCAGGGATAAAGGAGAGACAGAAGGATATCGCATATCCTATCATGTCTGTCCCATTGAATGCGTGGCTTGTCTATAAGGACGCTGTCACAGCCTCTTACTGGGAAACAGTGCTTGCTTCTGTGTTCATAATAAGGTATGCGGATATATTGATACTCCACAGCCTTGAACCGTATGCGATGCTGCCAGAGGTGCACATTCGCGATACCATTTACACAGACCCAAGGACGCCAGTAAAAGTTGCGCCTGGTGTGAATGAAGTGGGCTCGCCAACAAAGGATTCACCTGTTATAATTACCACAAATTTCGCTCTCACCTATTATACTGTGGAGAGCGACCTTTCATCCAATAAGATCAACTGCTATCTTGCAGCCGTGGATACTGACGGTATTGGTGTTGAAGCAGCAGTTGCAGGCGGGCAGCTTACAGCAGCTAAGATAAATGATACCTTCCAGAAGGCAAATTTTGGTTTTAAGGAGAAAACAACGCACAGTACACTGATTTTGCCAGGCCTTGCGGCGCGGCTTCAGGGAGATGTGGAGGATGTGACAGGACTTCGGGTGCTCATAGGACCTCCTGACTCAGGCCGCATCCCTGGCTGGATGGAGAAGAACTGGCCTCCAAAACAGAAATAAATCGTACCTCAAGCGCGGCTCATCATTAAATCTATGTGATTATCAATATGATTATCAATAATATCTATATACTTAAAGGGAGTAAAGATAGTAACCACAATATTAGTCAAAGGAGGCTATTAAATATGGTCAATGAAAAGTTAGCAGAGTTTGTGAAAACCTCAAAACCATCCGTGGCCGTGGTCGGGCTTGGTGGTGCAGGATGTAATATTACGACTTGGATAGCAGAGAAAGGAATGGCTGGCGGCAGGATAATTGCAGCTAATACTGATGTTAATCACCTGAGCACAATGACAAAGGCTGATAAATTGATTTTGCTCGGTGAGAAATTATGCAAGGGACATGGGTGCGGTGGATACCCGGAAATGGGTGCACAGGCAACAAAAGAGAACCTATCAGAATTAAAAGCTGAATTAGATGGGACGAATCTTGTTTTCCTTGTAGCCGGATTGGGCGGAGGAACTGGAACAGGAGCAATACCAGTAGTTTCTGAAGTAACCCGGGAGCTCGGAGCACTCACGATCGCATGTGTTACAATTCCTTTCAAGATCGAACAGTTCAGAAGAGAGAAAGCAAGAGAAGCAATTCAGGCGCTTTCCGAGAGCTGCGACTCAACCATAGTTATAGATAACTCAAAGTTGAGAGAAGTAGCAGGCAATCTTCCTCTGAAAGAAGCACTTGCAGTTGCGAACGCACTTGTCGGCGCATTCGTAAAGAACATAACCGAAACGATCACTCAGCCATCGCTCATCAACCTGGACTACGCAGATCTTCGCGCGGTCATGGAGCGCGGCGGCGTGTCATCTATTGGCATTGGGGAAGGCGACGGAGAAGATAGGGTAATAAAAGCTGTCACACAGGCGCTTGCAGTGCCGCTGCTTGACATCTCGGATATGTCAGCCACATACGGCGTGCTCATACACATCGTGGGCGGTGAAGACATGACACTCGAAGAGGTCGCAGTCACCGGAGAATTGATCATGGACAAAGTCCCTAATACCAAGAGAGTTATCTGGGGCGCAAAGGTCGATGACCAGTTAACAGGCAGAGTACGTGTAATGGCAGTATTGACAGGTGTCAAGAGCCCATTCATGGAAGGCGAGTAAATATTTACGTGATGTGAGTTTCACATCACATATTCTTACTTTTTTGAAAAAAAAATCAGCCTCACGAACGGCCCGAATATTATTGAGCAACTCGTCCACTCTCAAGAATTTATTTATCCACTCCTAACCTCTGCGCCGACAAAAATTGCGTTTTTGTGACGTTTTGGTAATTTTTTGATATTATAATATGGAAGTCATATTATTATAAAATCAGGGTGGTTTTTTCAGGGTACACCCCAGATCAACACCAGGATCCCTATAAGAACAAGCATCCAGAACAGTATTTTTTGCGTTCTTTCCCCGACCCCAAAGTCTATAGCAAAAACCCGAAAACCGTTCAATGCATGCGGCAGTACAAGAATAAGCAGTATAAGAACAGAGGTCTTGAATTCGACGAACA
>CBFFLL010000021.1:13000-19169 GCA_965642175.1 Candidatus Methanoperedens nitratireducens
TGATACCTGGGTCCGGCATGCAAGCCTCTGTTTCTTGTTAATGAGCATGGCGCATGAACCGCACACCGCGCCGCGGCATGAATATCTGAACCCAAGTGTACTGTCCTGCTCATCCTGTATCTGGAAAAACGCTTCAAGTACGGACATGTGCGGTCTGGGTTTCACATCAAAAGTATCGAACCACGTTTTTTCCCCATTATATCTTTTTATATTGAATTTCATAACCCTGCATATTTACATTATCTCTTCATCTTCGCGGCGCCATGCAGCGTTGTGATCTTTCCCGGTCTTACGATCGCATGCGCAAGACTGTATCTGATAGCGATGTCAGCCTTATCAGGATGTAAGAGTTCTCGAAGCAGTGAGCCGTCTCCTGCTGTGAACTCTTCGCAGTCTGTCAGTTTTATTATGAACATATCCCTTTTTTACATACGCATTAATTATTATGATACCATCACTCTGCGTCCTCTTTCCTGCATAAGGTTAATTAAGTCATCCTTGTCGCTGTATTTTTTCAGTTCTGTATCCTCAACTACAACAGTCCGATCGATATTCCTTATTTTACTCCCGCCCCGTACTATCAAAAGGGATTGCGTTAGCGCGACTTCGGATATGCTGCTCATAAGATGCGCTTTCTTGACCATCGTTGTCGTGAATTCACCAACACCGGTGAGTATTTTTGCATTTTCGTCCCTGCGATCTGCGGGAATAGATACTGCATCAAAAGGCGCCTGAGAAGTCGTGAGAACGTCAAATCCCATATTTGTAAGCTGGGAAAGAATGTTAAATGAGCCTTTTTCAACGTGTTCATGTTTCGGGGTATGAGGTTCACGTTTTTCAAACAGGTTAACGGCTACCGCAAATCCCCTGTCAAGCCTCTCTTCTAGCCTGACGGCAACATCCACGCTTGCTGCCATTTCCCCTTCCTCATACTTGCTTATTGTCCTTCTTGATACGCCAAGTGAAGATGCAAGGGAGCCAAGAGAGATATTTTTCCTGATGCGCTCTTCTTTCAGGATAGTCCCATCGATATTTACATACAGCCCGCCATGCTCAGCATAGACCAGGGGTGGTATGTTCTCTGTAAAATAATCATCCAATGTGTTTATATCAACGGCAGGGACACCATATCTGAGATATGCGACACCTGCTTCAAGTGAATGATCCCTGGATTTTTCACCTATGACTATTGGGTTCCCATTCAGGTGTTTTGAGAGGAACAGCATTTCACCGGCTGTCTCTTCGTTCAGGCCGTCGATGTTAAAAAGCACTTTTATCAACAGCAGTAAGTCATCCCGTCGTGCAGCAAGGTCAAAACTTCTCGGACGGATATCGCAGCGGTCAGAAATATTAAAGCCCGCTTTGCTCAATATTGCGACAACCCGGTTGATTAGCAGTTCCTTATTCATTAAATTGATTGTTATTATGCAAATATATATACTTATGCTTCATGAAGCTGACAAGGTTTATTATCCTGTTGAATAAGAGAGAGAAGAAAATGATAATTGGACTTGATGATACGGATTCAAAGGAAGGAATGTGTACCACGTACCTTGCAGCCGTGCTTATCGAGAAACTTGCTTCATTCGCAAGGGTTGAAGGATACCCATTGCTTATCCGACTGAACCCGAATATTATATATAAGACACGCGGAAACGCTGCCATGGCAATTCCTATCGAGTTGAATAGAAGCACGCACGCCGGAACTGTCAGGAAGATGGTCATTGATCTCGTTTCCGAGATGGGGGAATTTTGCGCAGAGAATACAAACCCTGGGGTGGTTTTTATCGAGGAAGCATCAGAAGATATGAAAAAAGACCTCGCCGCATTTTCATTGAGGGCTGTTCAGGATGTGCTTGAGATACGAGAAGCGAAGGAATTACTGGAGCTCTACGGGATAAGCCACAAAGGATTCAAGAATGGCAGAGGCCTTATCGGGGCTCTTGCAGCCGCAGGATTCGCTCTTACCGGTCTTCCTGATATCACTTATGAGCTTATCACGTACAGGGAAAAAAAGCGTTGGGGCACACCGCGGGAGATAGACGAGGATTCTGTATGGAAAGCGGCAGAGCAGCCTGATACGTGGGATACGGTGGATCATGAGAACAGGCGCATCGTGTTCGCACCACATTCCCCTGACCCGATCCTCTTTGGCATCAGGGGAAAGAGCGAACTTGCAGTGCGTCGGGCGTATTCTTTTATCAAAAGCGAGCCGGTTGAACGATATGTCGTTTATATGACAAACCAGAATACCGACATGCACCTTTTGAGAGCGAAGATAGGAGAAGTGATAGACTTACGCTCGTACATTCTCGATGGTATGATCCGCAAACCTCCAAAAACCATAGTGGGTGGGCATGTTATTTTTGAGATCGAAAATGGCTCTGCATCCATTGAATGCGTGGCATTTGAGCCCACGAAAGGTTTTCGAAGTATTGTAAGGCAGCTTCGCGCAGGTGATGAGGTCACAGTGTACGGCAGCGTGAAAGATGGGACGCTTAACCTTGAAAAACTCAAACTCAGAGGTCTGAACCAGAATGAACTGCGTAATCCCTTATGCTGCGGAAAGAGGATGAAGTCCATGGGAAGCGGACAGGGCACAAGGTGTGAGAAATGCGGGGCGAAAGCGAAAGAACAGGTTATCGAATCAATTAAGAGGAATATTTCAACCGGGTTCTATGAAGTCCCGCCATGCGCGAGGAGGCACCTGTCAAAACCGCTGGTCAGATATTGAAACGGAACACGGATGACACGGATTCAATGGATTTTCACGGATCAGTGCGATTTATAACTTTCAGACAGGATAAACAGGATTGACAGGATGACGTGGAAAATTATCCTGTAAATCCTGTTATCCTGTCGAATCGGCGCCTCAGATAGAAACTACGAAGATGGTGCCAACTGCCTTTTATGCTTATTAGCGTTCATCAGGGCAATAAGCCTGTCAACCTGTTCTGCAGGGAAAACCTTTTTGACATCTGAAGTTTCTTTTTTCTCATCCACCAGCATTGCCAGTATCTTATCTGCGACCTCATAGGTGACGCCCAGTTCCCCCTCGTCCGTCTGCCCCGGCCATAGACCTGCTGTGGGTGTTTTATCGATGATGCGGGCTGGCACGCCAATATGCCGCGAAAGACCGCGTACCTGTGTTTTATAAAGACCTCCAATGGGTTCAATATCCACGCCGCCGTCGCCGTATTTTGTGAAATACCCGAGCAGCAGTTCAGTCTTATTCCCGGTTCCCACAACCATGCGGCGCATGAGGTTGGCATGATAATACAGGATGCACATGCGGGTGCGCGCCTTCAGGTTCCCGCCTGCAAGCAGGTTGTTCTTATCGAATTCAGGGATTGTAGATGAAAATGAATTTAAGACTTTTGAGATATCTATGGTCTTATGTTCAATGCCAAGTAGCCTTACGACCTCCATCGCATCGTTGATATCCTGTTCAGATGAGATGCCTTTTTCAGGAAGGAGCAGTCCCAGGACTTTATCTGCGCCAAGCGCTTCGACAGCAAGATACGCTGTGAGGCTTGAGTCTATGCCTCCGCTTAACCCGATGACAGCGCCGCTTGAGCCTGATTCCTGCACTTTCTGGCTAATGAAAGTGGTGATAGTTTCTTTTATGGTGGGATAATTTCTCATAATCTTCTGTTAATTAATGGAAATGTTATCTTATCTAACTTTGGTCTCTCATAATATCTGAAACTGGCGGGGCTGAATTAGATGATGCGCCTGTGGTGGAGGTGTTTGAATGAGCACGTTTATCGGAGTTAAAGCCGTTCTGCCCATTTAATCTGCTTTCATCCGTGTTTATCTGCGGTTCCTTTTATTCCATTGGTCATCGGTTAAGGAATTTAACATGCTTGATTTGTGCATTTATTCAAATGGTTTTTTATTTTCCGAGATAACTTTCAAATTCGTTCAAATATCTTTTGAAAAACCACTGCAGGAATCTAGTCTCATCTTTTTTTATCTGGGAACGCTCTAATGAGCGGTAATAACCTGCTCTTTTTTCATAAGTTATATTGAGCATGGGGAATCCGTTCCTTTTCAAAATGAAGTTCATCATCAACCTGCTTATTCTTCCATTTCCGTCTGCAAAGGGATGGATGGTCACGAGTTTCAGATGAACGAGAGCTGCAAGTTCCACAGGGTGCATTTTGTCTTTATTCTTTCCATACCATTTGAAAAATTCCGTAAGCAAGGGATATATTTCTGCAGGGAACGGAGGAATAAATCTACTTCCGGATATCATTACCTGAAACTGCCTGAGCTTTCCTGCTATATCCTTTTTCGTATCCTCAAATAATTTCTTATGAAAATGAAGGATAACATTGAAAGAAATATCCTTTTCAAGCTCCATCATCTCATAGAACGCTAACTTGTGAGCTTCTGTTTCTTTCACATCTTTCAGGGGCTTCGAATCAGGAGTTATTCCTTTTTCAAGCAAAAGAGAAGTATCCCTTAAAGTCAGCTTCGAGCCCTCTATCCTGTTAGTGTCATAAGTGAACCTGATCATGAAATTTTCAGTTTCTTTCTCTTTTGCAGATTGTGGGATCTTTTTTTCCTGTGCAGAATATTGGTCTTTTATTTTATCGAACAGGTCAAGCCATTTATCTCTGTAAATCTGAGAAATGAACACTTGTTTCAGTTCTTCGATGTTCTCAGGAACCGTCTTTCCGATATATTTATCTCTCTTCTCCACTTTGTCGCCCTCGCGGAAACTGTACTCAAGATAATAATAGGTATATTTTCCTACGATCTTTTTTCTAATTGCGACCATAATATCTGTAATACCCCTACATATTTATATTTCTTTTATTTATTGATAAAAAGTAGTGGTAATAAAAACCTTACCCCATCAGCCGACCCGCCCATACTCTTATCTAAATCCAAAATCTATGAATGGCCCCTACGATGATAGTAAATTTGCCTTTTGTCTTTATTTTCTCATAAACTTCAATTATCTTTATTCCAGCCCGAAATGCTTAACGTTCCAGTCAGCGGTTGCCTGTATCTTCTTTATTTCCTCTGCGCCGCCTGCCATCGTGAACAGATGCCTGAACCTCCCTTGCGCTTTCAGATATTCCTCAACAGGCTTCCTGTTCTTTATCTTCCTGACAGCCGTGACTTCGCTTATTTCCATCTCGTAAAGAGGCCACAGCGCAGTTTCTACTGCCAGCCTGCCAACCTCAATGGTCTTTGACCCCTCGAACTTCCAGCCAGTACAGCAGGGCGCATGAACATGCACGTAGGTCGGACCTTTGATCTCGGCCGCTTTTTTCACTTTTCTTATCATATCAGGAGCATAAGCCACTGAAGCAGTTGCGACATAAGGGGAACCGTGAGCTGCTATTATGGCAGGCATGTTCTTCTTATTAAGCGGGTTGCCAAACGATACCTTCCCTGCCGGGCTTGTAGTAGTATTCGCGTACATCGGTGTGCCACTGCTTCTCTGGATTCCCGTGTTCATGTAAGCTTCGTTATCAATGCAGATATAGATAAGATCATGTCCCCGTTCGAAAGCTCCTGATATAGCCTGCAAGCCGATATCCATCGTGGCGCCGTCACCGCCTATTACCACGACCCTGGTATCGTTCATTTTTCCCATCGCCTTTAAAGCTGCCTCGATACCAGATGCAACTGCAGCAGCGTTCTCAAAGAGTGAATGTATCCAGGGCACGCCCCAGGAAGATTCCGGATAAGGCGATGTGAAAACCTCAAGACAGCCTGTGGGGCTTACGACGATACAGTCCTCACCCAGCGCATCAAGCACGAATTTCGCTGCAAGAGCGTCGCAGCATCCTGCGCATCCACGGTGACCGGGTTTCAGGAGACTCATGCCAGATCCTCCCGCAGGTCTGCGAATTCGCTTTCCACAAATATACCCTTTTCTACAAGTTTTGCCTTATTGATTATTTTTACGATCGTGCTAATTGGAATATCGCGTCCTCCATGCCCGAGCATAAAGCCTATGACAGGGACACGAGCATCTCTATTGTACATGCACGCCTTGACCTCTGTGCAAAGCGCCCCCTCGTTCTTGCCGACAGAGATGTTCTTGTCAAGAGTAATAACCACCTTTGCGTTCTTTAGCGCTTTCCTGATCTCATCAGCCGGGAAGGGTCTGAAAGACCGGACTTTAAGAAGGCCAACGTTCTCTCCC
>CBFFLL010000021.1:19179-22178 GCA_965642175.1 Candidatus Methanoperedens nitratireducens
ATCCTTTATCGTCCCGATAACAGACCCCATCGCCATTATCACGATCTCGGCATCCTCAAGCATATAAGAGTCGATAAGCCCGCCGTAATACCTGCCGTATTTCTCACTGAACTCGATGGCAACCTCTTCTATCTTCTTTAATGCCACACCCATGGCTTTCTCCTGTTTGTACCTGAACTCTGTGTATGTACTCGGGTCGGCAAAAGTACCGAATGACATGGGATTTTTCGGGTCAAGCACAAATTCGGGAGAATAATCAGGCAGGAACTCATCAGTAAGGCTCTGCTCAAGAAGGATCACTGGCTCATATACATGCGACAGGATAAAACCGTCCATGCACGCCATCGCTGGCAGTAAAACATCCTCGTCTTCTGCTATCTTATAAAGCTGTGGCGTCATATCCGCTGACTCCTGGACATCCTCAGCGTAAAGCTGTATCCAGCCTGTATCGCGCTGGGATATCGAGTCCTGCTGGTCGTTCCATATATTGATGGGAGCTGAAAGCGCCCTGTTCACAACAGTCATTATAATAGGAAGCCGCATTCCTGAAGCATTGAATAGCGCTTCATGCATAAGCGCAAGCCCCTGCGATGTCGTGGAGGAATACGTGCGCGCACCTGCTGCGCTTGAGCCAATAAGTGCTGATATTGCTGAGAACTCGGATTCCACGTTCATGTATTCGCAGTTCATCTCACCATCAGCGACGAACTGGGAAAGGTCTTCCACGATATGCGTCTGCGGGGTTATAGGGTATGCGGAGATAACGTGGGGTTTGCATACCTTGACAGCATGCGCTACAGCATAAGAGCCTTCAACCACTACCATCCTGGTCCTCATTTTCCCTCCAGTACCATTATTATAGCTTTCTTGGGGCATTCATTTGCACAGATGCCGCATCCTTTGCAGTACTCATAGTCAGGTTCAAAATACCCGTTCTCCAGCTTATACACCACACCTTCAGGGCAGTACATGGCGCAGATACCGCATTTGTTACATAGTTTATGATCAAAAATCGGCATGAACGACCGCCATGCTCCAGTCTTGTTGACATTCGAGCTTCCCGGTTTGGCGACGGTCTTGATAATAAGTTTCATCGCTGAGCCTCCATCATTTCATAAGCAGCCTGGATAGCAGCAGAATTTTTCTCACCGACTTTTCCCGGGAAGCGTTCCATTACTGCGTTTTTTATTGATTCCGGTCTGATCAGGCCGGAAACTCCTGCAAAAGCCCCGATAAGAGTGGTATTTACTATTGGTCTTCCGATGAAATCCATAGCCAGCTTTGTAGCATCAAGCGTCTTGATAGATGCTTTTGTCTCCATTTTGAAATGTTCCGGGCTTTTTTCAGTATTGATCAGGATAAACCCTTCAGGTTTGGTTCCTCTTGCTACATCTACTACGTCGACCAGGGTGGCATCCTGCACAATAACATAATCGGGTTCATATATCTGGCTGCGCAGTCTTATGGGTTTATCGTCCAGGCGCACAAAAGCCGTTACCGGAGCGCCTCTTCTCTCCACGCCGAAAGCCGGAAAAGCCTGACTGTATTTCCCGTCCTCAAATGCAGCCACTGCCAGAAGTTCGGCAGCCGTCACAGAACCCTGTCCGCCACGTCCGTGTATTCGTATTTCCTTCATGTCTTTTTTTCTCCGATAACATAATATATATATTAATTAATAACAATCAATCGTGATGAATACCCACAATTGCATAAAGGTATTTATGCTTTACGTAGTCCAGGAAACAGGAGAAGAAGAATTATGCCGGTAATAATAGCAACAAGACCGAGTATCCCTGCCTCAGGGCCTGATTGCCCGCCTGTAAATTCGGGTCTTATCGCAGTAACGCCAAATATACCAAGTCCGCTCCTTAAAGAGAACAAGTGGTACTGGAAGAAGTTCCATGAGAAATGAAACCCGATAGACGTCTTCAGGCCGTTCGTGAAGTAAAGCAGGGAGAGGAGTACGCCTGCCATTGTTACAGTTAGGAACATGACGATGGCATTAAATGGAGGAAGACCGAGGAATAGTATAGAAGGAATATGAAGCGCAGCGAAAATAACAGAGGTCATGAAAATTGCCTTCCACCTACCAATGCTTTTTTCCATACAGGGGAGGATGTATCCCCGGAAAGAGAGTTCCTCTGCTATCGACACCAGAAATTCAAAAAGAACGCCTGTTATCAGAATATTCACAGCACCCGGGACGATCCCATCGAACTTTATCCATCCGAGACCAAGTTCAAGTATGAAGATCATGGATATCAGGACAAAACCAAAAATTATTCCTGATCTATGCGATCCTTTGCCGCCCCATCTGGTAATGGCGTGCTTCTGTCTTTTTTTAAAAATAAGGAACAATACCACGATAAGCAGGTATGAAATAAAAGACATTTCAGGAAAATAATATGATGACATCACTATTATGGATAAAATCGAAATGAAGAAAAGGCAGTTTCTTAATCCGTCATGGTATGTTTTCCAATCCATTGCCACTGAAATTGATTTTAGAGTACATAGCTATATTTGATCATTGGAGAATGAGTTGCGTATCTCATTGAACTCCATTATAGGGTTATCAGAAATCATGATAGATCTAATTGCGCTTAATTGAAAATATTCTTTTGTTTTGGTTTTCTCATGTTATAAATTAAAGTGGCATTTATTACTATACCTATTACTACACCAATGTACTATAACAAGTACTTTTTAAGCATATAATCGACATCATTTTTTATAATATACTCCCAGTATTTCCATCTCTTGATAAATGAACCTTCATACCAAACTTCGATTCCCCTCAATGTTGTCCTAACTTCAATGATTTTGCCGGCAAAATTTTCACTCAAATGATACCACTTTCCCTCAAACTTAAATTTGCCATCTGATTTTATTACTCTTTGATCTTTTTCAAAATATAATTCTTGAATCACCCTTTCCAGTTCGTCATCGGTTAATGGTTTCGCTTCTGCATCTTTCATTGCTGATGAAGCGGTTTGTCC
>CBFFLL010000022.1:0-16235 GCA_965642175.1 Candidatus Methanoperedens nitratireducens
GCGGGAGAAGGAAGCGATGAGGTTGCTGTATGAGCTTATAAGATATCCTGAGTGAAATTATTATAGGACGCGGGGGACATCCTCCACCGTTACCAGCACCTGCTCCCCCGTCTTCATATCCTTAAGCGCCACCTTGCCTGCATCAAGCTCGTTCTTCCCAACAATAACAACATGGCTTGCGCCGATGGTATTTGCATAGGATATCTGGTCTTTGAACTTCCTGCCCATGACATCAATGTACACAGGCACCTGCTCCCGAAGCTTCTGCGCTATCACTATCGCTTCCTTTCGTGTATCTTCGAAAGAAACGACCACAATTCGCTGCGGCACTTCAGGCTTAACCTCGCATATCTCCATTATCCTGTCAAAACCGATAGCATATCCTGTCGATGGCGTATCCTCACCCCCGAACAACTGCGCCAGCCTGTATGAACCGCCGCCGCACACCTGGTTCTGCGCGCCGAGACCCTCGCAGTAAATCTCAAACACCATGCCGGTATAATAATCAAGACCCCTCGCAATACCGAGGTCGACCTGGTATTCCAGACCGTAAACATCAAGCAGGTCAAGAAGAGTCTCGAACTGCGATATCGCCTCGATATCACCAAGTAATTCCCGCGCCTCATGCACTGCATTTATACCGCGCAGTCCTATCAGGCGTAACAACTTGCTCCTGATATCATCGGGCGCCTGTATGTGGTCAAGGAAATCCCCAAGTCCCTTATCGTCCTTCTTATCCACAAAACGCATTATCTTGCTCTGGTGCTCAACTTCAAGGTCTTTCAACAGCGTCCTCACAATGCCCAGGTTTCCAACATGGAGGTCGCCCTGCACTCCCGCGCTCTTTAACATCTCAACAGCCAGTGCGATCACTTCTGCTTCGGATTCAGGACGCGTGCTGCCTATTATCTCAACCCCGAACTGGAAGAACTCGCGGAAGCGACCTTTCTGCGGGCGCTCGTACCTGAAGCAGTTATCAAAATAATAGAATTTCAGGGGCTTTGCAGACCTCTGCAATTCCTCCACGTACATCCTTATTACAGGCGCTGTAAGCTCAGGGCGAAGCGCAATCTCCCTGTCGCCTTTGTCCTTGAAGTTATATATCTCACCAAGTATCCCTTCACCAGACTTAAGCGTAAAAAGCTCGATGTTCTCAAATGTCGGGGTCTTTATCTCTCCGTATCCCCAGCGCACAGCAACGTCTCGTAGCCTGTTCTCAATAAATCTTCGCTTTGCCATCTCTTCAGGCATAAAATCGCGCGTGCCGCGGGGTCTCTGGACTTCCATAATATACTTCCTTTTGAGCCGAATACAGCATAATACTTTATAAAACCTTATGGTTTATTATTGTTCACAACTGTCTGGATCAAAAACCAATATTCAAAGAGTTCTTTTTCATTTTCTTCATAATTTTTGAATTTATTTGATACGATTTTCCAGAATTTCTCATTATGTTTTCTTTCAATTAAATGAGCCATAAGCTCGTCAAGCTTCAATCCATGTCTTTTAACATACTTGCGCACAAAACGGCGGACATCCCTTTCAACGGTTTTTCTTGCTGTTTGCTGCACAGCCCAGTTCTCAAAGATATGATCTCGTAATCTATCGGATAGCTCTCTGACATCCAGAACAAATTCGTTCTCCTCTCCGAAGTTCTTTTCTAAATTCAAAAGTAAGGAATATTCCTGATCAGAAAAAGACAACTCTTTTTGTCTGTGAGAGAGTTTTTCAATTTTATTAATTACTTGAGCCTCAGGCAAACCTGACATTACTGCTTTAAATCCTAAAATAAACCCCAGAAAAACCTGATTATCCCAAAAATTTCATATAATCCCTCAAACAGACAACCGCCTGAATGCACTTGGTGCCCTGATCAGGATCTGAAAACTTTCCAGTTTGTTTATCTTTAATCCCGCTGCAATTACATTCAAAAAATCTTCTATCCCATATCCAGAGTTTATCTCTAATTAGATTTAAGTCTCTACATTCTTGTTTTAAAATATCTGCATATTCATTTAAACTCAAACTGACGATTTCTAAGTTTCTTTTATAAGAACGCTCATTTAGTTTGAGTTTGCTTTTTATTCCTAATTCGGCTCTCAGAGACTCATTGTAATTGATCTCATTGATCCATGAATTGAAATGTGGACGACCAAGCTTGCATCTTGCAACTTCTAATTTTAAAATATTATTCAAATTGAGAAAATCACTGTCTTGTTGGGGTTCATATCCCGATTTTAATTGTAAATTCATGAAATAATTATCAAGTGATGGATTCAATGTGAAAATATTGTCCAAATAACCATGAAAATTTCTATATTCCGTGAAGGCTGTTCTCTGATCATCAGGTAGTTTATCTGTGATGTATTCTTCGTTTACCTTGACGGGTTTAGTCTTTTATGGCAGTCTTATTTTTCTTTTGACAAAAGATATGACATCGTCTAAGAAATCAGTAAGCCTCGTTTGATAAATTGAAATCGGATGGTTCTTCTGATGTCTCTTTTTTTGAATTTGATCCGGTTCTTTGAATAGTATTTGCACGTTTCCACATACGATTTCCCGGCATTTTCTTATTATCCTTATTATTTTTCCTGAAAAATCTGTAAGTCTTGTCTGAAAAATAGATAGAATGCGAGTTTTAATTTTTTTCACTTTTTCTGGAATTTTTCGTTGAAACACTTCTTCATGTTTTTTTCTTCCTTCGACACTCTTTAAACTTATTATGATTTGATTTGCAACTATAATATAGCTCTAATTAGGCATAATCTTTTCTATTTGATGTTTAAATATAATTTAAAACTCTGCTATGAAATTTTTTAAAAAAATAGGTCTTGATGTTAATCTATATTAAGAAATAAAGGAGATTGGAGATTTTGCTATTGGCTCAACTTCATCGATAAAACCGGTGGGCTATGGATGAAAGGAGCGCTGATAAACAAGGTGGCTGGAGTATTCACGAGCACCAGCACACAGCATGGAGGTCAGGAGACTACCATCATCACCTCGATGGTGCCTTTGCTCCACCACGGCATGATAATATTGGGCGTGCCGTACTCTGAACAGGCGCTTTTCTATATTGACCAGGTTAGCGGCGGCTCCCCATACGGGGCGTTCTCGGTCTCAGGACCAATGGCTGATAGATCGCCGATAGAGAATGACATCGTGGTCGCAAGGGCTCTTGGAAAAAGGATAGCCGAGGTTAGCAAAAAGATCGCAGGCAAATAGCTCAATACTCAGTATCCAGCCAGGAACATTATTCCGAACAGTATAAATAGTGCGCCTGCGCCCAGTTTTATTTTTGATAACGGCACGATCTCGCACAGCTTTTTGCCGAGGAATATTCCAACCAGGCTTATCAGCCCGAGCGCAAGCAGCGCGCCTGTAAATACCAGATACGGAGATTCATATTTTGCCACAAGTGTAATGGCTGAGAGCTGTGTCTTGTCCCCCATCTCTGCAAGCGCTATCATGCTGAATGCGGATAGGAGGGGATTGCCTATAGGGGTTGCATCCTCTGTTTCGCAGCTTTCTTTTGATAACAGCATGATGACTCCAAAAGCCACGAACAGCAACCCTGCGAGTATCCGTATCACGTCCTGGGGTATGAATCTATAAATCACATCTCCAACCAGTACGCCAAGGCCAGTAACAAGGGCAAAGGCAAGTATAACTCCTGTAAAAACCTTCCTCCTATCGTATCTTGTAGATAATGCGATCACTGCAAGCTGCGTCTTGTCCCCAAACTCAGCAAGCGCGATGAGGCTGAAGGTTGTGAGAAGGGGTGTGAGGTCCATATATATCCCTACAAATCCAGTGTCCCTGAACGCATTCTCTTTACCTCTTGGTTTTTGAATTCAAGATTTCCAAAACTTTTTCAGGTCCGTTCAGTTTCACTTTAAGTTCATCCAGAACATTAAGGCCCAGAAGGATTTCATTGCATTCGGGCATTGTCCATACGTCAATATCTATATGAAGTTTTCCAATACAGAGTTTTGCCGGGGCGCTCCTCATTTTCATTATCATTCCATTGACTGTTTCTATTATTGGAAATTCTAAAGCAGAATGCTCATATTTTCGAAAACCAAGTTTCTCATATAATCTTGAGGGAATGAGGACATACCCTTCAAATCCTGTATCAACCATCATGGTCAACTCTTGATTTTTAATGGGGCCCATCAGAGTGCCTCTGATTACAGGATGAATTTTATCAAAAATCCTCTCGTAATCATAATTCATGTCGTTCACTCGTAGCAATTCTCAGGGAACTACCAAACATTCTTGCACGCAACGGCCTCTTTGAGATTTTTGTCACCAGGGCATTCTTGTATGGGGAGGAAAGAGACCATGCTTTTTCAAGAGAGTCCTCTGCTCCAAGCAATTTGCCATCCGCGATAACAACATACTTACCGGGATACTTCTTTTCTAATTGTTTTTTCATTTTTTTGTAAATCAGGTCATTTGTTGCCTTTTCGTCTGATATTTCATCAGAATCTGATGTCCATATGCCAATCGCTTCTTCAAATGCTCTGCTGAGGCTAACATTTTTTTTTGCTGCAGCGCTCTTAAAAAGTCTGTATCGCTTTTCGTCAACTTTTCTCAAGTGCACGTTTATTGTCATAAATGTGTAAATGGTTGATTTGGTTGATATAGTTTGCATTAATAAATTATCTATTATTGAGAATAAATCACTTTCTCCTCTCAAACTGCAGCATATACAGGTCAGGTCTTGGCGTCTTCCCCTCACCCCGCGCGAAATCAGGATAACACCTGCTGCACAGCACTCGCCAGTTAAGCGAAGCAACGATAGAACTTCCGGGCACAATGCGCGCAAATATAACCGAAGGCTTGACGTCAAGATTCACTGCCATCTCCTTCACAAGCGCCAGCATCTGCGGCCCGAACACCTCAAGGTCATCGACCTCAAGCCCGCGCATGTTGGTAGTGATCCCTGTGCATCCGCATGGCAGGGCAAATATGTCAAGCTCTATTAACAGTATGGGTCTACCAATCAGTTTCCTGAGTTTTTCTTCAAATCCTGCTCTGTTTTTTAAAAGTTCTGACGTTATCATGATTTCACCGTGAATGTATCAAGTGGCGTAAGTTCGGCAAGTTCAGTCCCGCCTCCTGAATATACCTGAGTGACCTTTTTCGTAAAGGCTTTGCAGTAGCCGCATTTGATGCATACTTTTTTACAGTTCATCCACTGTTTCGCAAGTACGCCGTCAAGGCTCTTGTTGGGAATATAGAACAGGTCTTTCAATTCTTTTGGGCAGTCGAGAAGGTCCATCAGGTTCCCGTCATAGCTTTCCCTGTAATATGCGTTAACGCAGTTCAGTATCCAGTCAACAAAATGAGTCCTGCCCCCTATTTTATAGACATCCGTGATATCCCTGTACAATTTTAGGTCCTCAGGTCTTATCCAGGGAGATTTGATAATCTGCTGGGGATCCTCGATCCTGAGTTCCAGGCATTTGAAATAATAATAATCGTCCAGCACGTTTGGTCTTGGTTCTGGCCCGAATGCATGCGAGAAAAAGTTAAAATGCGCGTACCTGAAAGGACAGCGATACAGGCAGCCCTCGTTCACCAGCAGCTTTAGTTCGCAATCCACAGAGTCCCGGATGGCATGCAGCACATCGAAGTGCCTGTTCACGTTGGAATCGATGACGATGGAATCTGCGCCGAGATCGACGAACATTTCCGCCTTCTGCGGCGAATCAACGAACGCGAGCACTGAAACAACGACCATGACATCATCAAAGTCCCTTGCTATTGTTTCTACAAGGTAGGGATCAGCCACAACGATGGAATCAACTCCCATGTTCGCAAGCTGTTCTATATACCAGTGATTGATCCTGAAACCCTCAGGCGTAAGCTGGCGTCCTCCCATACAGCTTGAGTTCAGCACAAGTTCCATCTTTACCCCATGCTTGTGAGCGTACTCGGTCTGCGCTGCGATCTCTTCAAGCTGCGGAGAGGCAAGATTGCTCCTACCAGTGCCTATATAGTCCGGGGAGCCTGCCATGAAAATGCTATATATCTTATCTTTTTCCTTCAATAATTCTTTAAGGCTATTGATGTGTCCAGGAGAGGGGACAAAGAGCTTCATGCTTTTCCTTGTTAATTGCAATCCTGATAAATGTTTTGCAGGGTTCCTGAATTCACGAGCAAAAAACAAGGGACATTATTGAAGACCTTTTTTATGGCATAATACCTGACCTTCCGACTTTAATAGGCTACAAAACCTCACTTTTATAAAAAAAACCATTATCTATAACCATTCAAGGCTACAGGTCAATAGCTTTCATAAGATCGGGTTTTCTGGCAATTGATCGATATGCATCGGAGTGTTTTCTTAACAATTTAATTCGGGTAAGTATTTCCTCATTTATCAAAACATTTGCATATTTTTTTATAATGTTTGGATCGATCTTTCCTGGAACTGTTTTCATCTCGCCGATGGCAAAGGGTGAGATATACGTTAAAAAAAGTAAAAAGTATCCCGCCGCTTAAGTGGCGGGATTTGCGTGGATTTTGTCCTGATTGTTTAGTCTCAACTTACAATCCATTCTTCAATCAGTGCAAGCACCTCCTGTGTTGTTATTGCGCGTTCAAATCCAGCAGGCACTGTGTTATTTCTCCAATCCTCTACGGCCGTTAACACATCCGTTGTCTCAACTTTATCTGAATCACTGCCAAGTCTTCTATAAAATGCTATAATATCAAGTGTAATAGTGTTGTCTCCCGTTACAACTGCTATCACTCCTGTTGAACTGCTTATAGTTCCGTTATTGTGGTATGTTCCAATAGAAGCATTGTCTGGCGCAGTTAGTCTATAGATAACTGTTCTATGAATTCCTGGCTTTACATCAAACCATATCCACTCATTGGTGCTGCTCTTGAAAGCATCCGCATCATCAGTGACTCTTGTCAGATTCCATCCCGCCGGGATAATTTCACGAAGGTTTAATGCCTGGCTTATATTACTGCTGATATCAACAGTAATATTGGTTGATTCCCCCAGGTGTAGAGACTCCTTCTCAATTGTACGTATAGCAATTGTTACATTCGTTGGTGGCGTCACAGTGGTCACATTTACATTTGCGCTCCCGGAAACAGTTCCATTCGTTGCATTTACAATTGCAATTCCCTCTGCACCTGCCGTGAATGTTGTAGTTGCACCTCCAGACACATCGGTCGTTGCTGTTATTGGAGACACATTTCCGACGGCTGTATTATTGCTCTCCCAGACTATGGTTATACCTGATATAGGAGTACCATTTCGATCCAGGGTTGTTGCATTGAATATCTGAGTTTCATTTATTGCCAGCGTTGCTGTTGGCGGTGATACCGTTATTGTCAATGTCGGAGGGGCTGGCGATACAGTTACAGTTACATTTGCACTTCCCTCGACTGTGTCATTATTTGCGGTTATCATCGCAATTCCCGCAGCACCTGCCGTAAATGTTGTAGTTGCACCCCCAGACACATCGGTGGTTGCTGTTATTGGAGATACATTTCCGACAGCTGTATTATTGCTCGCCCAGACTATGGTTATCTCTGACATTGGATCTCCATTTTGATCAAGGGCCATTGCATTGAATACCTGAGTCCCATTTATGGCTAGTGTGGCTGTTGACGGCGAAACTGTTATTGTTTTTTGCGCCTCCCCCAGCTTTGTTAATGATTCATTTGCCAGGGCTGTAGCGTTGTCGAGCAGCTTATTCGTCCCATTAGGATTATGAACGCCCCAACTTTCATCTGATGACACCATTCGTAGGTTCCAGTATGCTTCGGCGATCAGATCACGGCTCAGGTTCTTCGGACCCGAAAAGGCATTAATTGTTGCCAATGCATTCATTACCGTTATGTTTGTGGCATTCCACTTTTCATGGGTATCTGCCTGTATGACCTCTATTCTGGTGCTTATATCGCCAACATCATGGCATTCTGCACACGTGTCGTTCTGCAGTAAAGGAACGTTCACCTTGAAAGAATGACCTGTTACCTTCTGGCTGTCAGGGAGCACTTTCTCGGTCAAATTCGTCGGATCGGTTATCTTTTTTGCCATGTGGCAATCAATGCATTCGAAATCAAACGTTGTCTGTTTCACCGAGCCCTCAAAGATATCCTTTGCCGGGAAACCATGTGGCCTTATTGGAGTAGTGGCGGTATCACTTGCCCACCCGGGTGCTGATCTACCTTCTCTGATGTTAGCATGACAGTTACCGCATAGCTCTGTTGTGTTTGCCATCATGGAATAGTTTGCTCTGTACCTTGTTGGCACTCCTTCTGAGTCCGTTGCTGCGACAACTGCGTCCCTATTATACCATGCATAGGCCTTTGGCGTTCCGAACATTGCCATAGTCTTCTTGAGCCAGTCGCCCATATCGTGGATGTTATGGCAAACTTGACATGTTATACCCTTAAAAGCATTAGCCCCTACTATGGAGGTTTCATTAGCAGGATTCCAGTTAACCGGAGAATGGCATTTGCTGCAAGAGCTAGCTCTTTCACGAGGGCTGGTGCCGTTTTCGAAAAAACCTCCATTTATTTTATCATTGTGTAAGCTTTGATTCCATTCATTTATTATTGGAACTATAGAATGTGAACTCTTGTTGAGGTCCTGAGCGCTTGTAGTATGGCATTTTGTGGTGCCTCCGCAGGAGTTTGGAGTCAATGGGTCGTTCGCGTGCATCTTCATCATATCTTTACCCACAATTGCGTTTGTACCCGCCATGTGGCAGTCCGTACAGGTTGCCCAATCAATTTGTTCATAGTTCATTCTGGAATGTGTAAGATTAACCTCTGCTGTATGGGCTAATCCATGTCTGTAATGGCACATTGAGCACAAGACTTCTGAAACAGGGCCTGTGACATTTATTGGTTCAGTACCATAGCTTGCATCTTTTCTACTGGTATCAGTACCCGGGTATAAAAGGGCAGGTGAAACGAGGGTATCGAAGATATCGTTTCCAGCGGTCAGTGTGCCTGTTGAACCACCTGTCAAGCTCATAAAGCTCGCTGTTGCATTGAAGAAACTTAATTTTGAATCTGCGACCTCAGACCATGTTGCTGCATTGAAAATACCTTCTGAGAATGTCTCTGCATATTTTTCATCTGTCATATCGTGGATATTGTGGCACACTCCACACGATACGCCTGTTGCGTTCTCCTCGGTCACATTCTGGTTCTTGTATTGATCAAAGGACGAATGGCAGAACATGCAATTGCTGCCTATCTCATATGGAGGTGGTGCATGAGCACCATTTTCCCAGCCAGTTCCATGACGACTACCCCCATGGCATTCAAGGCATTGGTCCCCTGAATAATCAACAACTACCTGATGTCCGTTGCCTGCAGCTCCATGACATCTCTCACAGGCTATTCCAGGCTCGCTGAAGTTACCATAAAAACCTGGTAATGAGGTATTATCGCCGCTTGGATTCCAGTTAGTATTATGACAGCTTCCACAGGTGCCGTATGCACCGCCTGCGTGGCTGCTATTTACCCATTCTTCAGTTTCAGTTTCATAAGCATCATTCTGGGCAGGGAAATATCCAGTTGTGTTGAGATATGCAAATTCGAATTTGGTTACGATTACATAGGATATGTTCGCCCAGCTAACTTCCGGTTCTGGAAGACCCATTGCCATGGCTTTATCTTTTGGCGTTAACATGACGCGGTGCAATGTGTTCGTCCAGTTATCGTACTTCGTCTTGTGGCAGGCTTCGCATGTGGTAGATGTGAGATAAGTTGGTGTGCCTGAGAGTTTGGTAAAATCGTTGTTATTTACATCTTCGTGGCAATTGTAGCATGCTGGAGCAGAAAGCATTTCTGAAGCCAGTATTGAATCATTATATCTGTGGATGCTGCTGTAATTTTGGCCACTCGATGTCATACTCATGTCACCAGGTGGATTTACATGACATTTAGGACAACTAGTACTTGCAGTTGGTGCTGAAATACCGTCAAATTTGTGGGTGTTGTAGAAAAAATTTCCATCAAAATTATGACAATTTGAAGGCGTACAACCAGAACTCGGATGTGCGCTTACTGTTCCTGCAAGCGCCAGCAGTATTACTAATATTCCTAACCCGATAATAATCTCCCTTTTCTCCATGATAATTAACCTCCATATCTCGATTTAGAAACCGCAATATTCCTGTTGGTCAACTCAATACCCATTTTTCGTCATGAATGGCGTGCCATAAATAACTATCAAATATATTTTTTGACCAGCAAGAACAAAACAACTCCATTACTCCATAAATCAATTGATTTTGATACTAATAAGCCTTCCGGTTACTTTTTTTATATTTTTATATCAGACTAAGTTATATTTTGCAGCGCGAATCTCAAAACTTTCCTGTTGGCTGCGAACTTTACAAGAGGTATTACTATTTTGATTGGAGTAATGGATGCTTTTGACCTCAAACTCCAGCCCAGGACTTGCTTTGTGAAGTCCGGTGTGAATTTGAAGTCTTTTTCTTTTTTTAATGAACAGCGGACTGCGTGCATAAATCCTGTCAGAATCCCTGTATTCGCAGGGTCGTTCAGCCCATAAGTGATATCAATATGAAAATATTTTATTCTGAAGGCATGGACCAGGTCTTTGAAAAGCCGCAGCAGCGGCCCGATCATATTCAGGAAGTCCCTGACAGGAGGATTTTTCCCGGATTTCTTTGTTTCATTTTCAGGTTCCAGCACCTGCGGCTTTTTTTCAGGAGGTTTTTTTTCAGGAGATATATGACAATATATTCTTCTTCCAAAGATGTGGATTTCTAATTGCTTTTTTTTAAGAGCGTAGCTGAAAAGAAATATTATCCAGCTTACACCAAAGCTTCCATCTATAGTTCCTTCAGACCTGACCGAATTGAAGGAGAAGTTCACGGGAAACAACAGTATGGCAATCACCAGTAATGCGATAACCGAAACTATAAAAGCAATCATCAACCAGACCGCTTTTGGATTTTAACCTTACCCTGACTTTTCCTCTTTCTGACCCTCTTCCTCTCTACATTTGCATTTTTCCATTATCTCAGGAATTACTTCAGCCAGTTGCGATATTATCCCTTTCTCTTTCACCGAGTATAGTTTCACATCTTCCATGGACACGACAAGAAAAGCTACCGGTTCAATAACACCCCCGCCTCCTCCGCCCCCGCCGAAGCCTTCTTCACCTGTTTTTCCCTTGCCTTCCCCGCCGCCGCTCCCGAATCCGAAACTCACTTTGGTGATGGGTATTATTGTTTTCCCTTCCAATGTTATAGGTTCTCCGATAACGGTTTTCGTGGAGATCATATTGGCTATTTCTTCTGTTACTGTTTTTAATATCTCATCTACTTTCATGATTGAACCCCCTTATTTGAATAATAATTATTCCTTATTTTATTTGTAGTTTACTGAGAGACCACACCCATATATGTGTTATGCATGAAATAAAATATGGGAGTATATATCAATAAGTTTTTCATGAACAAACCCGATGAACAATGATGAAATGTCTTGAAAACCAAATACGATAAGTTAGCAATTAACCGATAAACCCGATATGAGGGCTTCCCGTGTTTGCAGCCACAGCCCGAAACAGCATATCTTCCTTTTAAAAGGTTCCTGGGCGCGATCTCAAATCGTCCCCAGGAAAGCCGTGATAAGCTGTTTTTCACTGCCATCCACATCGAGCAATTCGATGCCGCTAAATCCTGCATCAATAAGCCATTCCCTGTACTGCGCTTCTGTCCATGTGCCGCCTCTTTCTGTGCTTGCAAGCATGTTCACCGCGAACATCGAAGCTGAAGGGCTTCTTCCGCGAACGAAGTCCTCAATGGCTACCATCCCGCCTGGTTTGAGCAGTTTCCCGACACGCAAAAAGAGTTTCCGGTTATCTTCCTCAGAATAGATGTGCGTAATATTTCCCATGAACACGATATCGAATGAGTGTTCTTTGAATTCATTCACGAACTCGTCGTCCGTGAAATCACCTTTCTTGATCGTCAGGTCCCTGATACCTGCAAGCCCGAATTCCCTGCCTACATGATCTATGGTCTCAGGCATGTCAAATAGGACTGCCTTCAATCCTTTTTTCGCAAAAGCACTTGAATATTTCCCGGGCCCTCCCCCAAGGTCAAGAACATTCCCTGCGTCCTTCTTTCTATTCAGGCACCCTTCAACCACTTTATCAACGAAAGCATCAGGTCTTGAAGCCATCGCATTCATGAACACTGATATGGACTCAGGCTTTTTTCTTCCCTGCTTTTCCCCCTTTATTATTAGAGGAAGCTCAAGCCATGCCTTCATTTTATTCATGAAATGCGGAAGGGAGCCCCCCACATACTCGTCACCGCCTTCAATAAAGAGGGGACGCGCCGTGTCCGCGATGATGTACTTTTCATTTCTCTTTTCCGTGTATCCCATACCGCAAAGCGCCTCAAGTACGATATACATGGCGCGCTTATCTGCGTTTAGTTCGCGGGTCAGGGTGTCGATATCTTTTTCCCGGGTAAGCGCTGAAAATATACCGGTCTTCAGGGCAGAACCAATAAGCACGAGCTTATTCGCGTCTTCGATCGCCCTGTCAAAATCACTCAAATTCCCTGACACTGACCAACCCATGTTTATATACAATTATCTTCATCGGTTTTTTCGATTTTATATCCTTGGTTTCCACTAAAATAAGTTCATACTTGTCAAAACCAGTCAAAATACCTGTCATTGTTTTCCCACTCATGGTTTCACAAACAACTACTTTATTCAAGAAATCAGACAAATATGACTTCTGTGACTTTTCATCCATATTCCTTTGCTCTTGGATCATTTTATTCACCCTGTATTTTTGATCAGAAACGAACATCAAGCTTATTACTAAAATTATGATTCTCCTCTGACCACCCCTAACCATGATCGCTTAATTTATAAAATGTTTGATTCAGATTCACTTTAAAGACAGGATTTATTACACAGGTAATAAAATAAGGAATTAATGTCCTTATCAGATAGAATAATCCAGAAAATCCACCAGGACGGTCCGATATCCTTTCGCGACTTCATGGAAATGGCTCTATATTACCCCGGACTTGGATATTATACATCAGAGAAAGACAAGATCGGGAAAAAAGGGGACTACTACACAAGTCCTAACCTGACCCCTGCATTCGGTGAATTGCTTGGCGTGCAGATTGAAGAGATGTGGCGCATCCTTGGTAAAAAAGAGTTCACTGTCGTGGAAATGGGAGCAGGAACCGGACTTCTGTCAATGGATGTTCTTAGGTATCTCAAAGGAAACCCCGAATTATCCCAGGACCTTGATTACTGCATCGTAGAAAAAAGCCCTGCTCTTAGAAAAGAACAGCAGGAGAGGCTCGGTGAGAATGCGAGATGGTACAGTTCCCTGGATGAACTCTCAGGAATGACCGGATGCGTGTTCTCCAATGAACTCGTAGATGCATTCCCGGTTCATCAGGTGGTCATGGAAGAGGGACTCATGGAAGTCTTTGTGGATCATAAGGACGGTTTCGTGGAGGTCCTTAAACCTGCTTCAGATGAACTCAACGATTACTTCGCAGAGCTTGGAGTTGTCCTGCATCAAGGATACAGGACCGAGGTAAACCTTGATGCTGTAAAATGGGTCCATGAACTTGGCGAGATACTTGAAAAAGGATTTGTCATCACGATAGATTATGGTTATCCGTCATCCGAATTATACCAGGAGTACAGGAACAGGGGCACCCTCATGTGTTATTACAGGCATACTGTGAACGAAAACCCATACGGACATCCAGGAGAACAGGATATCACATCACACGTAAATTTCTCGGCGCTTTCTCATTGGGGGGGGAAAAACGGACTTGAGCTGTGCGGTTTCACAGACCAGGCGCATTTCATGATGGGGTTGGGGATCGATGAATACCTGAAAAAGTTGCAGGAAAAAGACCCGGTGAACTACTGGAAAAAATTGCTTCCCATTAAAACGCTTATGATGGGGTTGGGTGAAACTTTCAAAGTACTGATCCAAAAAAAAGGAGTGGAATGCAACAATGGGCTTTCTTGCCTTAAGTTGCAGAGCCACTTGAATATATGAAGCAGTTTATCTTTTGGTTTTAGTTGACTTAACTGCTTTCTTGGGTTTTGCTTTTACTACCTTCTTAGGTTTTGCTTTTACTACCTTTTTAGGTATTGCTTTTACTACCTTCTTAGGCATTGCTTTTACTACCTTCTTAGGTATTGCTTTTACTACCTTTTTAGGTATTGCTTTCGAAACTGTCTTTGTTTTAGCTTTCATAACTTTCCTCGGTTTTGCTTTCGCAATAGTCTTCGATTTCGCCTTTATTGATTTTTTCGGTTTAGTTGCAAAGCTTTTCATAATTTTTCTTCTCTCTTTCCACCACGAAGCTGCTGTGGGTAATCCTTTTGCTTTAGTTACCATTTATTTTTCCTCCATACATTCTATATTATTACAGTTATACGTTAATCAGATTTAAATATATCGGTCAAAAGCCTTAATTATCTTGCATCAAATAATTGGAAATAATGTTGGATGAAAAAATTTCTGAGATCATCGAACTGTTAAGAAAAGAAAATCCAGATTTGAGTGTCGCACTTAGGCACTCAAACCCACTTGAACTTCTCATTGCAACTATTCTCTCAGCTCAATGCACCGATAAACAAGTGAATGTAGTCACACGAAAACTCTTCAAAAAAAAAAGGTCGCTGTATGATTATATTGCGACTTCGCAGGAAGAACTTAAGAAGGAGATATACTCCACTGGTTTCTACAGGAACAAAGCAAAGAACATAAAAAAACTGTGTGCGCTCCTTGTAAGTGATTTCGATGGGAAAGTACCAGATACCATGGAAGAATTACTCACACTGCCAGGCGTGGCAAGAAAAACTGCGAACATCGTACTGTCAGGCGCATTCGGAAAAGTGGAGGGGATAGCTGTTGACACTCATGTAAAAAGACTTTCATATAGACTGGGAATTACTGAAAATACAAATCCTGATAAGATAGAAAAAGACCTCATGGAACTTGTCCCGAAAAAAGACTGGGATGTTTTCTCACTGCTTCTGATACATCATGGGCGCAAGGTTTGCGCGGCAAAAAAACCATTATGCATAGATTGTATTTTGAACAGTCTATGTCCGTCAGCATTTACTTTCGGGTGAGACATGCCGCTTGGTGAATATAAGAAACTCAGGGATTTCTCAAGATCTCCTGAACCTGAGGGTAGTGATAAAAATAGCGAATAAAATTTCTTTGTTGTTCAGAGGAAATAATTATGTGGCATGACATTTCGATATTCGGAAAGAAGCTCGTTGACCGCGGACTTGTGGAGTCAAGGTTCGGACATAAAAGCATCATCGTTTTTAGCCATGGCACGTTCTCTATCGGAAAAACACTTGAGGAAGCTTATTTTGTTACAGAACAGACAGAGCATAGCTGCAAATTGAAATATTATTATGACCTGGCAAGAAAACAGCATTAAAAACAGATGCAGTAGACATAAAATATCCGTTTTTTCATGCAACCAAGACTATATATATCTTCAGGTGGTAATAACATCCTATCAGTTGGCTTAACAGGTAACTAATAGAGTCAGGGTACATCCCCTCTGTGTGTGCTTCTTTTAGGTTGATTGAATATTTGAACAGAGGGAAAACATTGTTTAATGAAGTACAAGATAAAAATGCTCCTGTCTTAGCAGGCGCTGTCCACGATGTAACTATCGAGGGCATAGCCAGAGAAGGGGATGGAATCGCGCGGATCCAGGGTTTTGTAATTTTTGTGCCCGGGACAAAAGTCGGAGACCAGGTCAAGATAAAGATTGAGAAGGTCTTGCGAAAGTTCGCGATAGCAGCCCTTGAGACAAATTAACCATAAGGAGAAATAAATATGGGCGACGATAGAAGAGGCGGCAGCGGCGGATTCCGAGGCGGAAGAGGCGGCGGCGGTTTTGACGGACCAAGAGAAATGCACAAGGCAACCTGTGCAGATTGCAACCAGGAAACCGAAGTACCTTTCAAACCATCCGGTGACAGACCGGTATATTGCAGGGACTGCTACCAGAAACATAAACCAAAGAGATATTGAATTAATAGATGAATTTCAGTAAAAGATAAATGGGTATAGATATGAAATATATCATGCCCCGGACTTTTTTATTAGAAAAATAAACTATACGGAGAAATAAATATGGGCGACGATAGAAGAGGCGGCAGCGGCGGATTCCGAGGCG
>CBFFLL010000022.1:16335-20770 GCA_965642175.1 Candidatus Methanoperedens nitratireducens
CTGCTACCAGAAACATAAACCAAAGAGATATTGAATTAATAGATGAATTTCAGTATTAGAAAAATAAAATATACGGAGAAATAAATATGGGCGACGATAGAAGAGGCGGCGGATTCCGAGGCGGAAGTGGCGGCGGTTTTGGCGGACCAAGAGAAATGCACAAGGCAACCTGTGCAGATTGCAACCAGGAAACCGAAGTACCTTTCAAACCATCCGGTGACAGACCGGTATATTGCAGGGACTGCTACCAGAAACATAAACCAAAGAGATACTAATTTTTTTTTAAATATCTCGTTATCTATTACAAATATAGGGCATGATCGTGCCCTTAAGTTTTTTATTTTTTATTAACATTGATAATTCATCAAATGATTTCTGCACCCTTGCCAATAGTTGTGATGAATGCCTCGCTTTTGACATGTTTTTCTTGAAAAGCCTGCGTCATAGCCTGCGCTATCCTCTCCCTTTCATCCATCCTGCATACAGCGATCATTGTTGGGCCTGAACCACTTATTGTCACTCCGGCAGCTCCCGCTTCAAGCGCGCGTTTCCTGACCTGTGAGTATCCCCTGATAAGCCTTGAGCGCACCTGCTCTATCATCCTGTTCTCCATGCTTTCTCCGATCATCCCTATGTCGCTTTTCATCATTCCCACGACCATAGAAGCTGCGCTTCCCGTATTAAATGAAACATCACCAAGCCACATCTTTCTGGGCAGGAGCGCGCGAGCTGTCCGTGTACTAACGATAATTTGCGGGTGAACTGCAACTATTCCGATGTTCTCTGGCATCAAAGAGATTACCCTGTCTTTATGCGCTATTACGAAACCGCCGCAGATGGCAGGCGCCACGTTATCAGCATGTTGAACGCCAGATGCCGCTTTTTCACCCTGCGCCGCCAGCCGGACAAGCTCCTCTCGGGATAGTCCAAGGTCATACATATTATTCAATGCGATCGCTGCCCCTGCTGCGGGTGCGGCACTGCTTCCCATACCGCTTGAAAGAGGTATGTACCTGTGTATGATTATCTTTACAGGTTTTTCAAGAATGGAAGCAACGATCCCTGCTGTGTTCCTTCGCGGGTCAGTGGGTATATGCTCTCTGCCAACTCCTCTGACCTCTATCTCGATCTTTTCGCTTTTTATCACTTCAATTATATCTGCCGGGGATCCTAGAGCTATGCCGAATACATCAAAACCTGCACCCAGGTTCGCAGAAGTAGCAGGCACCCTGACCCTTATGTGATCTTTTCCCATTATTTCTTGTACCCGATGGAACTAAGGAATTTTTTCCTTTCAGCTTCATCTTTTGCTGTCTCTATGCCTTTCGGGCTATCACCGTCTATTACGCCAAGTATGCCCCTGCCCTGTTCTGTCTTAGCAATGATAACTTCAAGCGCGTTATCCTGTGCGGCTTTTTTGAGTTCTTCGTCATTACCATCGCTTATGACAAGGCAATTAGCTGAAGCCTCGCAGAACGCAAGCAAGAACTTGATTCCAGGGACGGATGTGATGAGCGCTTCGTACAGGTCTTCGACGCTTTTAATGAAATGCGTCTGTCCGAGTATAAGGTTTGTTTCCTTTGGCGCATCAATTTTTACTATGATCAGTTCCATACATTTCTCCCGTGAGTTATTATTGCGTTTTAAGTATTTATATGCAACCCCGGTAATGTTTATATGGATTGTAAACCTTAGTGAAAAAAATAGTTTACAACAGGTGAGCCCATGTCAGAATTCAACAACGAAATAAGAAATATTATAGGAAAATTCGAGTCTTTAAAGTATAATTTCTTTAAGTGGCGGTTTGAGTCCACGTTTGCTAACAAGGTCGCGCTCGCTTTTGGCTTTGCATGCCTTACAGGACTTCTCGCCCAGGTCAGGTTCTATCTGCCGTTCACGCCCGTACCAGTAACAGGTCAGGTGTTTGCCGTCCTTCTATCAGGAGTGATACTGGGAAAATGGTACGGAGGATTGAGCCAGGGCTTATACACCGGGATTGGAGCAGCAGGTCTGCCGTGGTTTACCGGCATGAAGGGCGGGATCGATGTGTTAAGCGGGGTGACTGGCGGCTATATCGTTGGATTTATTGCAGCGGCGCTGGTGATAGGCTGGTTCACCGACAGGTATGTAAGATCGCGCAGTTACTTTGGGCTTTTCACTATCATGCTGCTTGGTATCGCACTGATATATATATTCGGAGTTGTCCAGCTTTCGCTTGTGTTGGGTGTGAATGCACAGAGGGCATTTGAGCTTGGCGCGCTTCCATTCATAGGCGTTGATGTCTATAAGGCGCTGATAGTTGCGGCGATTGCAGCAGCGGTTACGCCGGGAACTGCGTACGGGAATGAGATCGATTCTAAGTAATCTATGTCAAATTTCGTAAATAATCGCAAAAAAACATGATCCATATCGCAGACGCTTCACTTTTTATCATCAGAAAACGCCTTGAGGGGAGCTTCTTAACTGTCCCCTCCGTTGTAGAAGAATTGCACGATGAAAATTCCCTGACAATTTTGGAATTAATGAACGTCAGGGTAGAGCCCCCGCTTCAGAGTTTTAAAAAGAAGGTTAAGACAAAAGCCGGCGTCACGAGGGACAGCGAGGAGCTTTCTGAGACAGACATCGATATCCTTGCAAAGGCGCTTGAATATTCGCAAAGGGAAGAAACTGTGCTTGTAACCGATGATTTCGCTATACAGAACACTGCCATCCAGTTAGGGATCAAAGTCATGCCTGCGGGACAGAGGAAGATAAAGGATGTGCTCATCTGGGAAAAGCAGTGCATCGGGTGCAAGAGGCGGTTCCCGCAGGGGGACGAGTGTCCTGTGTGTGGGTCGCAGATGAAAAAGAGAAGGAAGGGCGCGGTAAAAAAAACATGATATTATCAGAGGCCAGATAAAACCCTTAAATTTGACCTCTGCATATTCCAATAAATACAATTTTCAATTGAAGAACAACAAATTTCCATCGGCTTTTTTGAGATATGGGATACTATTAGAGGATGATTCCTGGAATACTTTTTTAAAGTATCATGCATGATACGAGTTATAATATCACATCCAGTATTAAAACGACGACCAAAAGTTATTTACGTATAAATCATATATACGTATGTTCGTAAGATGACGAATAATAAAGTATTAAATAGGATAATGATGGAAACAAAAACAAATAGAATGAAAAAAAACTTTCACACCCGCCTTGAAACCACAAAAACCCTCGCCGACATCTTCGAGGTCGTGAAAACTGCTGTGTGGGAGAGCAGGAGAAAGAGCCGCGGAGGGCTGATGCTCGGGCTTGCCAACCTGGGAAACAACCCGCAGGGATTTTTTGGGGCCTTCTATCCGGTCGGCAGCAATGTCATAGTAATGAATAAAATACCGCTTGAGAGGATCAAGGAAACAAGACCTGAGATATACAAACCCTATATATTCCATGTCCTGCTGCATGAGTACCTGCACACCCTGGGGTACCTCGACGAAAGCGGGGTCAGGAAGATGGTACTTGAGATCACAAGAGATGTGTTTGGGGACGAGCACATCGCAACAGGGATAGCGAAGGACACTGCGCATTATTTTAATAATCTCGTGTATCCTGGCGCCGCGTGGCAGCCTGATGATATGAGAATGGAACTTGTTCCGGGATTTGACAGGGGAAGCACAAGCTACATCGGTTGAAAATCCTGTGAGATATTTATATCGAGCGAAGTGGAATGTACTCTTTTTCAATCACTCCACGATGTCGTGAAAAAGATTATATCTGGACCATTGCCAGCGAACTCACCGGGCAGTTCTTGGTACATATCCCGCAGGCGATGCAGGCGTCGTAGTCCACTTTTGCCAGACCGTTGCTCACATAAATAGCAAGTTTTGCATTATCGATATTGAAATCCTCTGCCTTTGACATCTTCGTATTCGTAGGACAGACCGTAACACATATCCCGCACCCGTTGCAAATATCCGATTGTACAAGCTTCTTATCTTTTGCCATGTGTCATGATACTGCATCCAATGATATGAACATTTCGATTTAATACAGGGGCTCAAGACCCTCAAGTTTCTGAGCGATATTCACGTTTTGCCTTGCGACCATTTCCTTTTTATCGCGTTCCATGTGTAAGGCTTCTATACCTATATTAAACAGGTTTTCAAGTTCTGCCGAGGCCCCGATCGACAGTACAGACAGCACTCTCGGGTTCGCACCCGGGTGTAGCAGGACACCCTTGAATATCTGACCTATCTCCTTTGATAGTTTTTCGACTTCGTTTGTGATATCATTGATATCCAGGTATTTTTTGTCACCCTCTATTATTATCATTGCCCTTGTGGCTTCCTTATATGGGTCAAGTTCAAAGAGAAGACCTGCATGCGAAAGGCTGTGTTTTATGACAGCCTTAACTGGCAGGTTTTTGTCACCAGCTCCATATCCCATAGTT
>CBFFLL010000022.1:20780-21688 GCA_965642175.1 Candidatus Methanoperedens nitratireducens
CTTTGATCCGCCTGACATAACGGTCTTGAAATCCCCCAGATCAGTGACCATCATCATTTCGCTGTCAAGCGCCTTAAGGAGGAAAAGGAACCTCTCCGCAATAGTCCTGTTGATCTCGTCATAAGCACTCTTAATATCTTTCCCGAGATGCTTAAGGAACTGGTTATCCACAATTATGTTGCCATCCGAACTCCCGTTCATGAGTTCTTTCAGGCAGAAGACCGAGTTCTGGAGATAGATAGACCCCTCTTCCCGGAACGGCAGGACGACGATCCCGTAGACATTGTATTTATATCGTGCCTTCATTGCATCTATCATGATAGGTAAAAATGACGAACCAGTGCCGCCAGATGCAGATGCCATAACAAAAGCCACATCGAAATCGCCGCGTTCCTCAATAGCGCGAAGAAGCAGTTCTTTGTTATCTTCAAAGCATTTTTTCCCAACAGGTCGGTTCGCCCCTACGCCGTGAAGGTAAGGAACGTGAATCCTGTCTTTCGCTTTTGTGAATCTCAGTTCCTTCAGGTCATTGACTGCGGTATTTATAGCGATCGTCTCAACGTGGCTTATGAATTTTTGTTTACCATAATATTTAGAAAGCACACCGCCGCCAAAAGCTTCTTTGTTTATTGAATCAAGTATTCTGTTTCCGCACTGTCCTACGCCAATTACCAGTATATTTAACATTTATCCTCAATATGAATATTCTTTATGTCTTCTTATTGTCAATATCACAACAGCCATTATAATGAAAATTATTGGTAAAATAATATACAATTGACTTCCCTCTTTTCTTGTAACGTTTATCTGCTCAGAGTTAGTAGGCGCACCTAAGGTATCATCGTTGTAAACAGTTCTCAGGTTTATTGTATAATTACCCTCCTCCTGCGCCTTTAAAATCACCCTGT
>CBFFLL010000023.1:0-7457 GCA_965642175.1 Candidatus Methanoperedens nitratireducens
TGTGCGCCAGGTCCCAGTCCTTAACTGCCGTATAATTTGAAATAATATCGCCGCACCCTGATGCAAGAAGCCTGTGCGGCGCTTTTACTATGATCGCAGTATCAGCAACCACTGCAAGAGGCGTATGCGCGGCTTCAGAGACCGCCCTCCCTTCTATTATTATCGAAGCGCGGGAGGAAACGATACCATCATGCGACGCAGCCGTGGGGATGCTTATGAACGGCAGGTCAAGGTGCATGGACGCAAGCTTGGCAATGTCTATTGCCTTCCCGCCCCCTACTCCGAGCAGGAATGAAGCTTTTACCTCGCCTGCTTTGTTCTCAACTTTTGCTACCTCCTCAAGCGTAGGCGTCTTTACAACAACAGTGTTCACGGTATAACCTGCTTCTTCAAGGGATGATGCAGCAGTCTTTCCCGCTGCCCGAAGCGTAGAGTTTCCCGCAACTATAAGTCCATTCCCATAAAGTTTAAGGTCTTTACATACTTTACCAGTATCATGAATTACCCCATGACCAACATCTACGATCCTCGGAAGCTCCATCCACTTATTCTTATGATTTTCTCTGTTTTTCATAAGGTCTCGCTATGAATATAATAGATACTTTCTGGCAGTATATATATAAGTATTTCATAAACGGCATAGTCAACGACGCTTCCTACAATCCAGTGGACACCGTGACTTACGCTATCCTGCTGGGAATAAGCCTGTTCGGGGTTTTCAAGCTGCTTGTAAAACTCAAAGTTGAGATCGACACCCGTTTTATAATATCGGTCACTCCCTACATTCTTGCAGGCTCGTCGCTGCGGGTGCTTGAAGACTCCGGTTTATTCCTGCCGCCGTTACAGTATCTTTTCGTTACGCCAATCATTTATTTCGTCATTTTTGCAGTGACAATATCCGTTCTTTCAATTACCCTGGCTCTTGAAAGTAACGGGAAAATAAAGGACTATCACGGGTTTTTCTGCGCCGCTGGTATAGCCTGGACGCTTGTAAATATCGCAATTCTTCTGTACATAGGGGAAGTGAAGCACCTCGATTACGGTATCGCGATATTGACCCTTGGTATCCTCTCGACTGGTGTAGTATATCTTGTTTCCCGGCGGTTCAGTTTTGCTATTCTCACAGACAGGCTCAATATCTCCATCCTGTTCGCCCATCTGCTTGACGCATCGTCCACGTTCGTGGGTATGGATTGGCTGGGTTATTATGAGAAGCACGTTGTTCCGACGTTTTTCATCGACATGGCAGGGAATTTCACTGACCACCCGGCGCTTGTGATGTTTCCACTCAAGCTGCTTGTGTTCATTCCCGTATTTTATTTGCTTGACCGCCAGTTCGATGACGATAAGGATAAAAAACTCATACCTCTTATGAAACTTGTCATACTCGTTCTGGGCTTATCGCCAGCAGTAAGAAATACTCTGCGTATCATGATTGGGGTATAGCATGCAAAAGGAGATTGAATATTTATATTCTTCAAGAAAATACATCCTTGCCGCTGTTGCTGTTTTTGGCTTTTCGTTCGCATTCGGCATACTGATATCGGCAATATACCCTGCTGTCCCTGATAAACTGCTTGATCTGCTCAAGGAAACTTTTGGAGCCTTTACCGCGCTTGACCCATTCGAAATGATGCTGGAAATTTTCAAGAACAATGTACGTACCAGTTTTATGGCACTTGTGCTGGGTTTAGGATTTGGAATAATACCATTTGTTTTTGCAGCCATCAACGGGGCTGTTCTTGGCATACTGGTAGAATTTTTTTTCAGGAAGCAGGGCGCTTTTTTTGTAATCGCTGCGATCCTGCCTCACGGCATTATCGAACTTCCCATGGTACTTATAAGCGTAGGTATCGGCTTCCGGCTTGGCCATGCTGCATATTTATATTTGACGCATCTTAAAACGTTATATGACCTGTCGCATGAATTAAAACAGGGCATCATTTTTTATATTAAAATAATAGTCCCCCTGCTCTTACTAGCGGCTATTGTTGAATCTTACCTTACCCCATTATTCATTTTCGGGTTTACCCAATAGAAAAAAAACAAAGCTACTTTATGCAATATTGCTCTTTCTTACTTACGCCTGCTTATCTGAGCAATTCGATCAAAGCGTCGTCTATGTTCAGCAGATATCTTGCCCTTTCAGCATTTATGTCGTCAAGATCTTCGGATACTTCCTTCCTTCTGAGGACACTGAATTTTGAATAAGCTCCAGTGTCAACCGGATATTCGGAAAGCGATCCCATCCTGGGAAGGGAAACCTTACGGTCCATTTCCTTAATTAAGGCATTACGTAATTCATCTGCCACTAACCCATTGTTTGCCATTTGATTCATCTCTTTATATTATACGTTTTTGGCATGTATAATTTGATTTCTTCAGTATATATAACTTACTATTATTTATAACGATTAATATGAACTATTTTAATTTTTTCACTATTAGATGTATAACCCCCCGTTTATATCGATCACCTGACCTGTAATGTAATCCCCGTCCCGCGATGCCAGGTAAGCCACAGTGCCTGCGACCTCGGAAGCTCTTCCCGGTAAATTCCTTTGCCTTTTCGTTGCCATCCATCCGCACTATCCTGGTTTTCAATTCTTCAAGTTCATCAACCGTACCCATCTGGTCGATCAGCCTTGATACCTTCTGTGCATGTTCTTTTGTGTTCTGGTAATTCACCACAACATCTGCCCCGTCTTCTGCAAGCCGAAGAGCTATCGCTCTCCCTATTCCCCTTGAACCCCGGTTACAAGGGCAACTCATTGTTTCCCCCGGACATTTTTCCAGACATATTATATTAGCAGCCCTCCGTCCACGGAGACGACCGCGCCATTAATAAAACTCGCTTCATCCGAAGCAAGGAATAAAAGAGTATTAGCAACATCCTCGATCTGCCCCAATCTCTTAAGAGGGGTTTTTTCCTTCATCATTTCAAGTATCTTTTCCGGGATGCCAGAAGTCATTGGAGTAAGTATGAACCCGGGAGCTATGGCATTTACCCTGATCCCTTTTTTCCCTAGTTCCTTTGCCAGGGTCTTTGTCATGCCTATCAATCCGGCCTTTGAAGATGCATAGTTTATCTGCCCGATATTTCCGTACAATCCCACAATTGAAGATACGTTGATTATCTCGCCGCTTCCCTGTTCTATCATAGTCCCCACAACAGCCTGTATGCAGTTGAAAGGACCTTTAAGATTGATATTTATGACCCTATCCCACTGCTCCTCGGTCATTTTTACGACAAGGGCATCCTGGATAATCCCTGCATTGTTTATCAGCACGTCGATCCTGCCATATTTTTTGATCGTTTCCTGAACGACATTTTTTACCTGTTCCCTGTTGGAAACGTCAAGTCTGGCAAAGAACGCCTCGCCCCCGTTCAGCCTGATCTCGTTTGCCGTCTCCTCTCCCCCTTTCTCATTCACATCCGCCACAACCACTTTAGCCCCTTCCCTGCCGAACAGCAGCGCCGTCCCTCTCCCGATCCCGCTTCCAGCGCCTGTGATAATAATTACTTTGTCCTTGACCTTCATATATTAATCAACTCCAGTTTTAGAATGTCTTTTTAAGTTTGCCCGTGCTCCCGCTTTCAAGACGCGATCTGGTCTTTAACCACGAAGTGATCTTTGGACACACCTCGCCCTGCGATTTGGAACCCACGAACATGCCAAAGGAGTCTTCGCATGTCCTCGACCACGCATTGAAGAATTCACGAATTGGATCAAAGTTGGGGCATTCCATCTTAAAACTGTCTTGCATCATCGAATGTTGGCTTTGTCCTCAAAGAAGTTATCAAAAGCTTTCTCGTACACCTTTGTCCATAGATCATAGAATTCCTTATACTTTTCCGGTACTGCCTCCGAAGAAATATTTTTGGCTTTCTTTGAAAGTTCTTCCATGGACTCAACCCATGAATTGCATATTTTCATCTGGGAATCACCACACATCTTTAAAAAATCAGTACCGTTCCCTGACCACATATTGTATTTATCTTTTGACTGTTCACCAATGTCCAATTTTGCTTTATCTTTCTTAACCATAATATTCACCCCGTTTTTTGACCCGTTTTGTAATTATTATGATTATCACTCAAGTATATAAATTTTTGCGATGGATTGCACCTCTCACTGAAGAATTCAAACTAATATAAAAACGCATTTATACTTTGATAAAACGTACAAACATATAAAAAAATTTTATTTATTTTAAAATATGATACAATCGAACATGGAATACGTGGATTGGACGGATCATCAAGATCTGCGCGCCCATCCGCACGATCCATGTGCAATTTCTCAATTATTCACTTAAACGATGACGTTATGGACCTAAAGCAAGTATTTCCACATCCATTAATACATTATAATATTTTTTTCAATATATTGATCAATTGTTACCTGGATTTTCTCTTGCCGCTTCCCTCACTATATCGCTTGCGCTCAATATGCCAATGGGCCTATCGGATGCGCCCACACCGTGCTCTGAAAAGACCAGCAGTCTGTGGATAGATTTCTCTCTCATTATCTTTGCCGCTTCCCCAAGTGTGCACATTGGTCTTATTATCTGGATATTAGGTGTCATTATAGACTCGGCAGTAATATTTTCCCAGTTCTCTTTACCTATAACTTTAAGAATGTCCATATCTGAGATCACGCCAACTGCCACGCCGTCATTGCCGATCACGGCGACTCCCGACAGTCTCTGTTTGCTCAGCAATGACGCTACTTCTTTTGCTTTTGCTTTGACAGACACTGTTACTACACCCCTTGTCATTATGTCTCTTAATAGCCGATTTTCTAATCTATGCATGTTTTTCTTCTCCATGTATATATATATTTGATATGCTTCGATATATAATTAATCGCTAATGATTGATAGTTAGATATTGATAATTAAGATTAAGACCGGACTTTACAGATGTTGAGGGGCTTGCTATAAATAGGGACTGATGATATATGTTGTTTTTATGCCCTTTCGATATCTCGAAGAACTATCCAGTGCTGACGCTGCTTTTGAAGCTTCAGGGAGCACACTGGAGGAGGTATTCAGGGACTCCGCAGTGGCTACTTTTGAGGTCATGGCAGACACAAAAACCGTGAAGCCGCTTTTGACCCACGAAATCATGCTTGAAAATGAAGCTGTCGACGGTTTGCTCATTGACTGGCTCTCTGAGCTCGTGTTCCTTAAGGATTCTGAATCCCTGCTTTTCAGCGTATTTGACGTTAATATCAAAAAGAACGATGTTTATATACTAAAAGGCGTGGCAAAGGGTGATAAGATAGACCGGGAAAAGCATAACCTCAGGTCTGACGTGAAGGCTGTGACCTATCATTTGCTTGAAGTTAAGAAAATAGGCGATAAATGGGTAGCAAGAGTAGTACTGGATATCTGAGTTTTATCTTCCATAGCCCGTATATTATCCTGATATTCAAATCATCGACATATTTATTATATTAGAAGGTATCTTGAAGGCAGGAGAATTACAATGAAGGAACAAATAGAAGTACGCTCATTAAAAGAAGGAAGGTATGTTCTAATCGATGATGAACCCTGCGTCATCAAGAGCATGACACATTCAAAGACAGGGAAGCACGGTTCGGCAAAATCCAGGATAGATGCTATTGGCATTTTTGACGGTACAAAACGGTCGATAATTGCCCCGGTGACTGAGAAGATCTATGTACCTATCGTAGATAGGAAAAATGGGCAGGTGCTCTCTGTTTCAGGCGATGTGGCCCAGGTAATGGACAATTCGGACTATTCCACGCTGGAAATCAAGATCCCTGAAGAACTGAAGGGAAAAGTTGAAGCTGGCAAAGATATTTCCTATCTTATTTCAATGGGAAAAATGAAAATTGATATGCGTATATAGATGCCAAATACTCTTTTTGCAGACGCAAACTCTGATTATAACAAAGCCCGATATGTGATTTGTGGGGTGCCGTTTGACGGCACATCAAGCTTCAGGCTGGGAAGCAGGCTCGCCCCACAGGAGATGAGGGTTTCATCATACAATTTTGAAACATATAGCAATTTTTTTGATGTTGATCTTGCAAATGTCCAGATACACGATGCTGGAGACCTTGAAGTAGCCGTAACCATAGATGAGACGCTTGAATTAATATCGGTTCACGCTGAAAAATATGTCAGGGACGGAAAGATACCGATAATGCTGGGCGGGGAACATTCCTTGACGTTCCCATTTGTAAATGCATGTAAAACAAAATATCCTGACATTGGTTTCGTTGTCCTTGACGCGCATATGGACCTGAGAGAGGAATACAGTGGCGAGAAGAACAGCCATGCATGCATCTCAAGGCACATAATCGAGGAAATTACCAATAAATATGCATCAGTGGGTATCAGGAGCGGAAATCGTGAAGAGTACGAATATGTCAGGGAAAACAATATTAAAGTGTTCTCTGCTGAGGATGTCATTTCAAAGGGAATAAAAAGCGTGATCGAGGATATTCAAAAAGATATCAGGGGTCCGATCTACCTCTCTGTGGATATGGACGCCATCGACCCTGCTTATGCCCCCGCGCTCGGGACACCTGAACCTTATGGGATAACGCCGCGCGATGTCAGGGAAGTCATATCATGTCTGTCGCCTCAAATAGTGGGTTTTGACCTTGTAGAAATAGCCCCGGAGTATGACTCGGGTGGAACTGCTCTTCTTGGCGCAAAGCTCGTACGCGATTTTATTGCTGCAAGCGCCCGAAATCAGTGATATTATTTGAATTTCATGTGAAAAAAGGGCTATCTTCGCCTATTAACTGTTTATTCTGTCTGAAAAGTTATTTATACTTTTATTTTCAATTATAAGTAATCGTAGATTTTAATTAAGAGGTGAAAATAAATGACACAACATGTACCACCCGTTCTTCCACTTGCGCCGGTTGAGCGCATCATCAGAAAGGCGGGAGCAGATAGAGTAAGCGAAGGAGCAGGCATCGAACTTGCAAGAGTTCTTGAAGATTATGGAATTGATGTTTCCCGCGAAGCAATAACACTGGCAAAACATGCAGGAAGGACAACTGTCAAGGATGATGACATCAGGCTTGCAGTGGCGAGGATCAAGAAAAGTTAGTGTTAAGACCAATTCAGTTCTTTTTTTTCCTGTGGTTTTACCGCAATCCTTATATTACTTTACACCTATTGTAAAGTCAATGGCCCTTAAGAAATGGATACCGGTATTCCTTCTCCTGATCGTACTGTTTTCGGGATGTCTTGACACTCTTGTACCCGACTCTGAAAAATTGAGGTTACAAGACCTCAAATTCCATACTAACCTCACGACCGCATTTGAGGAATCCAACACAACGGACAGGCCTTTGTTCGTATATTTCCGGTCTGAGGCATGCGGCTGGTGCAAGAAATTTGAAGAGGAGTCTTTCACGAACAAGAGCATTATTGTGATACTCTCAGATAACTTTACGATAGTATCG
>CBFFLL010000023.1:7467-9904 GCA_965642175.1 Candidatus Methanoperedens nitratireducens
CGGTAATCCCCAGGAACTGTTCCTTTACGCGAACGGCACCGAGATAAAAAGGCTGCCCGGATATGTTGACAACCAGACGTTCCTGAACACGATTGACGAGATAGCGCTTTTAACAAGAGGACTGAAAAATGAGACCTGAACGGACAGATAAGAATAAAATAGTTACTAAAAAGAAGGGAAACAACACATTGATGATAGCCGCAGCGGCTGTAATCCTGCTTGCTGCAATAGCGTATGCTGTATTCAATGGAGGTTCTGCCAAGGATGAGGCGAACATTGAAATAAAATTCCCGGATTATGTGTATACAGATGCTCTGGCACTTAACGCCTACACATATGCCACCAAACACCCTGACGTGCTCGAACAGATACCATGCTACTGCGGATGCGGTGGGCACTCAGAGCACAGGTTCCTGCGTGATTGTTTCATCCATGACAACTGGACATACGACGAACATGCAAGGTACTGTGATGTGTGTGTCGGGGAAACAATAAAAGTCCAGAACTACCTCGCACAGGGTAAGACCCTTAAGGAAGCCAGGGCATTGATCGACCAGGAATACGGACCCAAGTATCCGGGTTTGAAAACGAACACGCCGGATGTGAGCGACAATTACAAGCCTATACTGACTGCGAAACTCGCAAGCGTACCTGCTGCGTCGACACCCGCGATAAACGTACCACAAACAGACCTGTCATCCCTTTCCCTGCCTGATAATTTCAGATCCTTAAGCGATGGTTTGAAATTTATTCCCGAAGGTATATCATGGGCATATTTCGCCAACATGAAGCAGGGGGTTGGTATAGAACAGAATTACATGCTTGGTTCAGATTTTTACGGAACTCCGATCATAGGGATGCTAAATTCGGAATATCCTGATGACACTTTTGTGGAATTTCATGATGTCGGGAAATCCATTGCAAAAGTGATATCAAATGCAGGGAACGGTGTGGATAATATCCTGTATACAAGACCATACATTTTTAGCACAAAAGACAGGACAAACGGCGTCCTGGCACTCTTTAAAGAGCCGGGCAATGCTACCGCATATAACTCCTATCGATCCATCCTGGAAAAAGTTGATGATGAGAATGCAGGGTTTGCCAGGATAAACACTGTGGCGCCTTCATTTGCTGATGCAAGCTACATCGGTCTTGTAAAATCAGGGAACGATGTTACAGGAGAAATAGCATTCAGCATTACGGACAGCGCTTCAGTACCACTGGCAACATTCAACGACCTTAAGAATTCAAGCCAGGGTCGCGGCTTCAGGTCATATGATGTCATTATGGAGAACAAGACATTAATTATAAGAATGACCTCGAACCTGAATAGTGTCATCTCTGAAGCTACTAACAATTACGGAATTGAGATATAAGGACAATAATTAATGCCAGCAACGCCGTCAGTATTATGGGTTTTCATCGCAGGGCTTGCAACAGTTATTACGCCTTGCATTCTTCCCATACTGCCAGCGGTGCTGTCAGGTTCCGTTGGAAGCAGATACAGACCACTGGCTATTGTTACGGGCATGTCCATAACTTTTACACTGATGGGTCTCCTCATTAATGCTGTAGCCACTTTTGGTTTTTTCGCAGAATACCTGCGCTGGTTCTCGATATTTTTCATTATATTAATGGGGGCGATCCTTTTTGACAATGATATTAACCAGGTATTCGTCAATATTTCAAGTTCGGCAGTGAACTCTGCGCGGGAACGGATGTCATTCCTTGGTAAACTTACTTCAAAAGCTCCCAGTGGAGGCCTCCTCAGCGGTCTTTTCCTTGGAATGTCCCTGGGCATACTATGGATACCCTGCGTGGGACCCATCCTCGGGGCAGTATTCGCATTCGTGCAATTGAGCTCTGGCGGGGTGGACATCTTATATAGCGCTCTTCTTCTTATCGTATATTCGATAGGTGTCTCTATTCCAATGCTTATCATAGCGTATTCAGGTAAGGCAGTTTCAGGAAATGTTAAATGGTTCGTGAAGAGAGGACATTTCTTTAAGAGGCTCTCAGGTCTCATACTGATACTTTTGGGTTTGATGATGCTTTTCGGAATAGACAGGATCATCCAGGCAAAGTTATTGCCTTACTTCCCTGTGTATTTCTGAGGGAAAATGAATAAAAACGACATTGATAATGGAAATAGTGAAAAATCTGACCTTTTGGACGTGTATTTCTTCAATAACCTTTTCAGGAACAGGTTTTTCAAGCCCGCGGTAAATCTCGTGTTTGCTATAGTCCTGCTCATTATACTTTATTATGGTCTTGCAAGCGAACCTGACCTGCGCTTCCACGGCGGTATCCCCTTTGCCACCACAATGATATGGGATCTCTGGCATCCCATCCTTGCTTTCACGATAATCTTCGTGGGCAGGCTGTGGTGCTTCGCATGCCCCATAGGCGCTGTGGGCGATTGGACTCAGTCCTT
>CBFFLL010000023.1:9914-13276 GCA_965642175.1 Candidatus Methanoperedens nitratireducens
GTTCAGCCTTAAAAAGAAATACCCTGAAAAGTACCGCAACCTCTGGATCGCAGTAATTCTATTCCTGATGATATTCGCTGCTGAGCGACACTTTTTCATGTTCACTCGCAATCCCCCGAACACGGCCCTCCTGCTGCTGTTCTTTACCGGACTTGCTGTTGTGATGGGAGCGATATTTGAAAAAAGAGCATTCTGCAGGTACATCTGCCCTATCGGTCTTGTGCTTGGCGTGTTCTCAATGCTCTCGATAATTGAGCTTAGATGCAAATCAAAAAAGACATGCGCTGACCATAATATAAAGGAATGCGTGATAGGCACCGAGGCCGGAAAAGGCTGCCCTGTTGGTGAATTCCCGCAGACAATGGAGCGCAATAACTACTGCATCATGTGCATGGAGTGCGTGAAGTCCTGCTCAAAGGACAATATCAGGATAAGCCCCAGGCTTCCGGGCGCTGACATGATAAGATCCAGGAAGACCCACATGGATGAGGCATATCTTGTCCACGGGATAATAATCATATTCCTGTTTGTCATGGGAATGGAACGCTTCGAGTTCAGGAATATTATAATCAATTTTGTTCGGTGGACTGCGCCTTTTGATTATCTGGCTAACTTCACCTTTTTCGCGAACTACTACAGGAACCTGTGGGCTATCATCATATTTACGCTGATAACGCTTGGAGCCGCAGGGCTATTGTACCTTTCCACAAAGGTCTTTGCAGACGGGAACACAAAGCAGAAGTTCATTGACCTGTCTTATTCCTTTATACCGCTGGCTCTGTCCGTCTATCTGGCTGAGAATACTTTCAGGTTCCTGAAAGGGATGTTCCTGATAACAGCAACTATAGGAAAATTGTTCGGGAATGTATGGGAATTCGCGGTAAATTTCCAGACGATAAATAATATTCAGATACTCCTGCTTCTTGCGGGTTTTATTTTCACGTTATGGGCAGGATATCTCATCAGCAAAAGAGTGTCGAACAGTGAAAAAGAACTGCGGCAGAGCATACTTGCGACAGGTGTAACCGCCGTTGTATACCTGTTCATAGGAGTTAGGATACTGACTATACCGATAGCAATATGAATTTACATCTCTCGCAAAGTATATACATGAAACTGACTAAAAAACCAGACACAAAAAAACAAATATCTTATATAGGCAAAACCAGTTAGGAAAATACATATGAAAACAAAGAAACTGACCACAATATTCGTGCTGATAATGATCCTTGCCATAGCGATCGGTACATACAACATCTCACTTTCGACCTTCAGGCTAACCGATAAGAACTACACATATATCTCAGACCTTAAATGGTACCACTCTGCAGAAGGTCTTGAGAAAGGCTTCCAGGAAGCTTCGGTAGAAAATAAACCTGTTGTGGTGTATTTCTGGGCAATATGGTGCCAGTACTGCGCAAAATTCCAGACAGACACGCTAGGGAACCCGCAGATAAACAAGATACTTGAAAATGATTATGTACGCGTAGCAATGGATCTTGATGTTGACAGGGACGTGTCTGGCAGATACGGTGTGAGCTACCCGCCGTACGTGCTTTTCCTCGATAGTAAGGGGAATGTGATAGACAGGATCGCAGGCGCAGTGGATGCAGGGACATTCCTTCCTGTTGTTACGCGCGTAAGAGAAAAGGTCAGGAGCAATTAATATGATCACTTTTGGAAACGCAATACTTTATGCCACAATTGTGGTAAGCGCTATCGCGCTTCTTGGATTGTTGTTGAAGGAATTTAAAAGGGGCGAGGTTTTTGCAAAGTTCATTACGCCTGCTATACTTTTATCTGCCGGAATTCTCACGTTCGCCTACCTGCTCCTCACCTATTATTTCGCGGTGAGCGACTTCACATACGAGTACGTGTGGCAGTACTCAAGCACAGATCTTCCCATGGTATACAAGTTATCGGGTACCTGGGCAGGTCAACCAGGGACTTATCTCCTGTGGGTATGGGTGATCTTCCTCTCTGCAGCATGGCTTGCGGTAACCACAAAACATTCAACCCCGCTTGCAAGAAGGACTCAGATAATAACGCTGGTCGTTGGGATTTATTTCATAGCGCTTACGCTTATACAGACGCCTTTTAAATCCATATATGAGTTGGAGAACGTTGCTGCAATGATAGCCAGAGGCGATCTGCCTCTCAACTTTGTCCCGGCAGATGGGAACGGGCTGAATGCTCTGCTTGTGAACTTCTGGATGATAGTGCATCCGCCTCTTATGTTCATTGGCTATGCGACAATGACAATTCCATTTGCAGCAGCCATCGTTTACCTTCTGACAAAAGAAGAGGGATGGGAAGAGCTTTCCAGACAGTGGGCTCGCTTTACCTGGCTGTTCCTGGGAATGGGCATCGCGGTGGGTGGTGTCTGGGCATATCTTGTTCTTGGATGGGGCGGGTTCTGGGCATGGGACCCTGTGGAAACCGCGTCTTTCATTCCATGGCTCACCCTCACAGGCTTTCTCCATGCGGCAGCGCTTCACAGGAAGAACAAGAACACTTTTGCGATAGCTGCGCCAATGCTAGCAGCGGTCTCTTTTATCCTTGTCATCTATGCAGCCATCGTTGTACGCAGCGGGATTTTCAACTCAGTGCACGCCTTCGGGGAGGCGTCCACAGGAACACTCCTTTTAATATTTATAGCTGTAACCACGCTTGTATCTCTGGGTCTTGGGATAAAGCGGTACTTTGAAGAAACAGAAACCACAGAAGAAGACAGAGGCTTCTGGAATAAGACAAATATATTCTATGTCACTCTGCTCATTTTCGTTGTCCTGGCATTCGTGTCCTTCTGGGGCATTACTTTCCCCGTATTTATCCAGCTTACTCAGGGCGTGAAGGTCAACGTGGCGTCAGATACCAAGAATTTCTTCAATGTCTGGAGCTATCCCTTTACACTGGTACTGCTCCTTGCACTTGGGTTTTGTCTCAACTATAAGGAAGCATTAAAGGAAAAACAGAAGAAGATACTCTTCATCGTGACTGGACTTACATTATTGACCATGCTGCCGCGAACTGATAGCTTTTACGTGCTCGACCACAACAGCCCATTCTGGGTACGCGAGCCTGGAATATACAAGTTCATAGGCAGTATCTCATTATTGTCAATTTTCCCCCCTTTGATATACGCTGCTGCCTCTGTGATCGAATATCTCAATGGATTCATGCGCTCAACCAGCATTCGTGTGAGGATCAAGGGCATTGGTATAACAATGGTGCATATCGCTGTTGTGCTGATCATCATTGGCGCTGTTATCAGTTCAATGAGGACGACAAGCATAGAAGGCATCAATATACCCATTGGAGCACAGGGACAGCTCATTAACGTGGGTAATGACTACGGAATA
>CBFFLL010000023.1:13286-15407 GCA_965642175.1 Candidatus Methanoperedens nitratireducens
GTTGAGCTAACATCCCGCAGCCTTACAGAAGGCGGTTCTGCCGGTGGAACACAGGGAACAAAGATATCAGATATACTTTCCAATCCTGCCGGTTTCGCCAGTGATAATATCCAGGTAAGCGGCAAGGTAGTTGAGGTTTTAAAAACCCAGACAGAGACTCCACCGATCACTTATACAGCATATATCAGGCTCGATGACGGCACGGGCGTCGTCTGGGCTGCAACTCAGGCAGCTGAACCCATAACCATTCCTGAAGGGATCATGCTGTCTGTAAAAGGTTTCCTGATGGCTGAATTCCCGAGTTCTTCTCTCAACAGGACATTTGAACTGGTAATATTCTCGCAACCTGATGATGTCGGCGAAGCGGCGGCGGAGGCAGACTCAGGTAATTATAATGTCCAGAGCGTTAAACTTGAGGTCTACCAGGGAGATAACAAGATCGGAAGCGGTACCGCAGAATATCTCCAGGGCAAAGGCGGAAGCGGGACTTACCCGATGGTAAGCCCTTCATTGGGTCTTCTTGCAGGAGACGTATACGTCATATTCCAGGGAACAGGCAGCGGCGCTATTCCCCTGACTCTTAAAATTATCCCTGCAGTTAACCTTGCATGGATAGGCATAATACTATTTGCGATCGGCATAATTCTGATCATGCTTGTGAGATCAAAAGCAAAAGGGATGCTCTATAACCCATAGAACGTTGTGGGGAAATATGGGGAGAGCAATCTGATAAATAGCTTGTCAATATTAAAGAGAAGCATTACCCCTATCACTATAAGCACAAGCCCCGAGAGTTTCTTAAGTACAGGTCCGTGCCTCACGAACCACTGGTACCGGCTTGTGACCTTCTTGCCATAATAGGCTATTGTCAGCATGGGAAGGCTCATACCCACAGAGTAGACGAACAGCATCCATGCTCCGTAAGGGACATTGCCAACAGACGCCACATACACAAGCACCGCGCCAAGTATGGGTCCGACGCATGGTATCCAGACTATGCCCAGCGACATACCAAGGAAAAGGCCTCCAACAAGTCCGCCTTCAGGCACTCTGGAAGAGTAACCGCTCATCGAGCCGAGGCTCCGTCTCATACCCTGGGTCAATGCGCCTGATAGCTTAATGAACTCCATGTTCACATCCTCATCAAACAGCACAACGCCCATCCCCATTATGAACAGAATGGCGATACTCCTGAGGGTGTCGGCAAATGAACCAAAAGTGGCACCAAATGCAGATACCAGCACTCCCATTATGGTAAAGCTAAACGTCATTCCCGTAACGATGGCAATCGGCCGGTATTTGTGCCCGGCTGAGCCTGAGAATATTATGGGAACAACTGGAAGGCAGCAGGGCTTCATAATTGTTACAATGCCTGCCAGGAAAACCAGAATAAGTGATGGTGCTGAGGAGTCCATGTTTTTAAAAACCTGTATTGTTTTTTTACGCTGTCAATATCCGAGGTTTACATACGGTGTAAAGTAATATGTACCTTCGCTTCAGATGTCAAATATTGATCTCATAATGAGAAGAATATTGCGCTTTCTCTCGCTTAGCCTTCTGGTCGTGTAGGGAAGCCAGCTCTTTCCATAGGGGATATAATCAACTAAATTGAAGCCCTTCGATACAAGCTGGCGTTTAAGTTCTTCCCTTACTCCCATGAGCATCTGGAACTCAAGCCTCTTTTTATGGACTTTATTTACCTCGATCGCTTCATTAATTAACTGCTCGTCATGTGTGGCAACCGCAAAAAAAGCGCTTTTATAGAAAAGGTAGCCCATGAGCTTTGAGAAATTCTTCGTCACTTCACTCCTGCGCAAAAAGGCAATATCTTTTTTTTCGCTGTATGCTCCCTTGACAAGTCGTATGATGCCGCCTTCTGCAGCTATTCTCTTAACGTCGTTCTCGCTTCTTTTCAGATTCGCCTGTATCGCAATGCCAGAATTACCGAATTTATTAAAAATATCGAGGTATATATCTATGGTGTCCTCTGTGTATGGCGAGTTCTCCATGTCTATCCAGAGAAAAATGTTCTTTGAGGACGCGATGCCTGCTATCTTTTCCACGTTCGAAAGGCACAGCCGCTTATCTATCAAAAGCCCCAGTTGTGTGAGTTTTATGGAT
>CBFFLL010000023.1:15417-19058 GCA_965642175.1 Candidatus Methanoperedens nitratireducens
ATGGATGCATTGACCTTCTCTTTTTCAAGAGCCGCAAGGAGCTTTATATTCTCCTCAACATTCCCTTGCGCCTCTACCTTATCTTTCACATGCTCGCCAAGATAATTGATGATAACGCCAAAGCCTGCCCCATTCTTTTTTTTCGCACTCGCAATGGCTTCACCTGACGTCTCGCCTGCGATCCACTGGCGTGCTAACCTGATAAGGAAGTTCATATTCATTTTAAATATGTCACACTGTTGTACTTAAGGGCTGCGATTACCATTCGCCCACCTCCAGGTACCTTCTGGCAAGCACTTCCAGGATGCCGCCTTCCCAGCTTCGCTTTTTTATAAGTCCTTCCAGCTTTCCTTTTGCAGCCTGCGGGCTTATCTTTCCAGCCTTGATCAATTCCACAAGAACAGATGCGCACATCCTTAGCTTGATACCTTTTTGCGTCGCGATCCTGCCTAAAAGATATGCAGCATCAGCATCATCCGTTAACAGGACCGGGATCTTTGCGCTGATGCAAAGAGCAAGACACTGGCTCATATTGGCATTTTTAGGGGACGTCTCACCCTTTATTTCAATACGCTTTATTTTTCCATCATTGATATGAGTTAGTATCTTTTTTGCTATACCTGATTTTTCATCCCTGAAAACTGCAATCTCGTTCAGTTCTTCGTCTACTGAACCTGTGGTATAAATATCCGCGATGGAAAGTGTATCGTCCAGCACCCTCATATATTCAAGAGACAATAACGCATTTGCATCCGCCACCGCTTTCATGACATGCCCTGCGCAAATGATGATTCGGCGAGGTCCTTATAATGCGCCACTTTCTTTGCCTCGTTGAACCCCAGTATGTCCACAAGCTCGTCCAGGGACAGCTTTCCCTCAGCATACCGCTTGGCTGCAAGTTTCTGGATCTCGATGAGTTCAAGCTTGCGGTTAACATAATCCCTAACAGCCATCCTTACTATTTCGGACCTTGACCTCATCTTCTGACGCGCCAGTTCATCAATTTTTTTTATGGTCTCATCATCCTCTCTGAAAGTCAGCATTTCACCCATATGTAATACATTGTATTACATCTATAAAAGGATACCCGATAGCATTGCTTTTGACTTATGAAATCGTTATCCCGAGTATCCCATCGGTCAGAGACCCGCCTGTTTTATAGAACGGTATGCCGATCGCCCTGGGGAATGAAAGTCCCAGGGAATATGTAATACTTTTCAGCATATCCGGCTTTTCTGCTTCCATGCTAAGGAAGATGAAGTCAGCAAGCTTTTCCGCATCCCTGCTTGAAAATCTGCATCCTGTGAGCTTATCCTTCTTTATGTTCTCAAGTTCAGGCTGGTTCTTTGTAAATTCCATTCCAAGCGTCCTTATATTAGTTATGGGAGTATCGAACGCGGGAACATAGAACTTCGTGACTGGTTTCCTGCCATCCCCGCCTGAGAAAATGTTCTTGATAAATCCTGCGGCGCTTCCCAGAGTCTGACTAGAGTCCCTGGAGCCTATCTGAATATTTGTATCAAATACCCAGAACGGAAGATATACTATCTCAGCGTCCTGTTTCTTTATCGGGAGGGCAAAATCTATGTTCACAACAACAAGTTCATCTTTTTCGTTGATGAGTTCAAAACCTGTACCGCAATTGCTGCAGTAATAGACGTGGTCATTCGGCTCTGCCTTTAGCAGAGAGCCACATTTAATGCATTTTAATGCGACAAGTCTTAACCCTGAAGCTTCTGTCATTATCTCACCCCCGGGAATTGCGTCAGCTTATTAATATCACCGCTTGCTATCGCTTTCATGGCATTCTGGACATTATCTTTATTGAACGCCTTCTTTCCTCCTTCCACAACTTCCCCTCCATATCTGAATTTGAAAAAGCCGAAAAGGATGAGCGCGACGCCGGCAATAGCCGTACCGATGAAAATTTCGCTCGTGTTCGAACTAAAATATGCCTTCGCAGATGCTGTAAGTATCAGGTTCCCTACCATCAGGCTCCCGACGAACATGCTCACGCGGTACAGAGTGCTTCCCGGAGCTCGTCCATAGAGCAGTTTGTTGCTCATACCATCGATGACGACCTGATAGTTGCGCTCCCTGAATTTATATCTAAGAACCCACAGTGGATAATACACGATAGATAATTTTTTATCAAGTGAGTGCATCTTCTGGAACAGCACCTCATCAACACGCACGCTGTCCTTTGCTTTCTGAAACATCCATTCCTCTGATGCTTTCGCGGCATCGGTTCTTGAATGAGTGGGTTCAAATATCATACCCTGTTTTTCAACAGTGTAGAAATCAAAAGGCTGAAGATGCCCGGAAATGCCTGAAGAGTCAACTTCTTCAACACCGAACTCAGAAACATCGCATGCCGCCCTGTTCCAGAGGTATTCCTCCATCACCATTCGCTCCACAGGCTCTCTTCTTGTCGTTGTACGCGTGTTCCCCTTGCCGTCACTGTGTGTTTCATGGTGTATAATATTGCCAAATATCCATCCGCAGACCCTGCCCATCGCCCTCCAGAAAGGTATGTGGATGAGAAAAACGTCCGTGAACTGCGCTTCTGCTTTGAGTTTCCTGTCCTTGTCGAACTTCCCGAACCAGCGTTGTGCTTCAGCTTTAGCTTTCTCGCGGTCAATATTACTTTTCACATGATACTGGAGCACGCCTTCATCTCCCATTACCATAAGAGATGTTTCACAGTAAGGACACTTCAGGACATTATTACCTTCTTTTATTTCCACAGATCCGCCGCAGCCTGGACACATGAGCCCTTTAATAATCTCATTTTCAGACATGATCACACCTTCTCTGCAACAAATGTAGCCGCGATTATCACGAATATTGCAGTTATTAAATATACTGCGAGTACAGCGGGGAAATCCATTGACATGCCTTCAATAAAGAACAGCACCGTTGCCCCGCCACCCACGAGCAGATAAGGCATCTCAGATTTTGAAGGGAATTCCACGGCCATCACCTTGCCTGAAGATCCGTCAAGCACCGCGCTGTAGTCATTATCTTTGTATCTGTATTGGAATATGTAAAGAGGAATATGAACCAGTGAACTCTGGGTGATATTAGTTGGGTTCACCCCTTCACCTGACAGCCATTCAAGCGCTGATGTATAGAGAACCTGCGGCTGTTTGATAGCCGGATTTCCCTCATCGTTACTGTCATAGAACCTCAGGTCTCCTGCCGGGATCGGCATGTTCTTAATGTCCGGGATGGGGGTTGGCATTGCAGGCTGGATCTTTATGCTCTCTGCATCATTATTCTTAACCTTGAAGTACCATACCGGGAAATAAATGAATTCCCTGACGGTTATCTGCGCTTCCGTTTCAAGTCCCTTGACAGTCTTGCTTCCTGCCATCCATCTCCTGAGTGATGCGTCGGCTGCTGACTGGTCAAGTGTGGGTTTCAGCATGTAATGGAATACCACCTTGCCCCTGTCGAGATATACAGCAGATGAACAGTATCCGCAGGTCAGGAACATCTGGCCTTCGATCACGCTGACGGCTGCGCCGCACTGGGGGCATTTTACTTCCATGTTAAGTCTCCCTACTCGATCTTTGTACCGCAATCCGGGCAGAATTTTGAGTTTAATGGAACATCGGCATTGCATTTCGGGCATGATG
>CBFFLL010000023.1:19158-21685 GCA_965642175.1 Candidatus Methanoperedens nitratireducens
TCCGGGCAGAATTTTGAGTTTAATGGAACATCGGCATTGCATTTCGGGCATGATGTCCCTGCTGCCATTTTTGCTCCGCATGCTGCGCAGAATTTCGAACCAACCTGATTATTACCTCCGCAGGATGGACATTTCACTCCGGCCTGCTGTTGCTGTGGTTGTTGCTGCGGCTGCTGGGTGCCCTGTTGCTGCATTGCAGGTCCCATCTGCGATGCCATCACCATACCGAGTCCCATGCCCGCACCCATTCCCACACCTGCTCCTGCTCCGACTCCTGCGAGCCCGCCTTCCTGTTTGGCTGCATCACGCATGGCCTGACCTGCCTGGTATGCCATGAATGCATCTTTCTGTTTCTGGTCGGAAAGACCAAGAGCGCCGATGCTTCCACGACTGTCAATTGCTTTTTGCACTTCTTCAGGGAAATTGATGTTAAGTCCCGCTATCCGCATGATCTTAATGCCGTACTCGGACACGTCAGGTTCGATCTTTGAAAGAAGTATTTGTTCGATCTCTTCAAGGTATGCCGGAAGGTCAAGTGCGGAGATGTTCTTGTTTTTCTTGAGTTCTCCCAGGGCATCGTTGAGCTGCTGGATGAGTTCATCCTTCAGCCATGCAACAACCCTGTCATTCTCGCTAATTCCTTTTGTGCCTACGAACTGTGTTATGAACAATATCGGGTTAACGACTTTGTACATGAACTGCCCGAATATTCGCAATCGTATCATGCCAAAATCCTGGTCCCTGAATGAAAGTGGTTCAGCGCTCCCGAATTTTCCGTTAAGCTCCCTTTTCTGGACATAATATACTTCAGCAACTGGCTGCGTCCCGGTAACGATCCTCTGGAGTTCCGTAAGCACAGGTATGTTGAGCGATGACAGACCGAACCTGCCAGGTTTATCAAGTACCGTAAGCACTTTCCCGTCCCTGAAAAAGACTGCGTATTCATCTTCCCTGACCACAACATTATCGTTCCATATGATGTTGCGCGGTATCCTGTACATCACGTTATCGCCTTTGGCAGCATCATCCCACATGAAAGTAGTGGCGCCAGAGAGGCTTCCGCCTGAACCTTTCGTGGTGGGTGTTTTTTTATCAAATAAGAACATTTAACCAACCTCCAGACCTGCAATTATTGATATCCTTTTATCGAAAATCGAATTGAATTCACGCAGTGCATTTTTTATATCTTTCATTTTGCGCCCGGCTGTCCCATCCAGACCAGTAATAGATGAGTTAAGTTCCTGAGCCATTTTTTCAAGTGAGATGATCGTCTGAAGCATTGAGAGATCCCATTCGTAAAGCTTATTCAGTTCATCTTCCTCGATCCTGTAATCCGCTGATATTCCGGTATATCCCTGCTCAGCATGCCTTATCTTATTTTCGAACTGCCGTGATAACTTGAGCAGATCTCCCATATCCTGGATGAGTGAAAGCTCCATGGTTTTTGTGAGTTCTTCCCTGCTATTTTCAAATTTTTTGTTCACTTCTTTCATCTTTCCTGCAAGCTGCTGCCGCAGGAGACTGTCTGCAGCCCGCAGGTCTTCACGCTTGCGATATCCTCTGAAGCCAGGGATGAGAAGTTCGATTTTCTTTAAAAGCCCTCTATCATCTTCAACCTTAAATCTTAGATCAACCATGTTACCACCTTGATAAAGTGTTTAAATTTCTGACATGGTATTAAAACTTATCCGAAAAGCGTGACCGTTCACTTCAAATAGTATGTAGTTGAGAATTAAGAAATAATAGGGTTGAAACATCTTATACAGGCCTCGTACATCGTACGGGGTATACCGTAGTGACTGCATCCATACTCTTTTTCATGCTCCCGAAAGAATATTGGTTTTTATTCTCGATGAGGCAAAAAAATCCTAAATAATTCTTTCAAATTCAAATCAAATTTAGATGCGAATCGAATCGAAAACTATATTATAATCTATACAAACAATAGAAGTAATAGTGGTATATCAGCGTTAAAGCTTGCAGAGAAAAAGAAAGTTGGGGAGTTATAATGAAAATAATATTTTATTTAATGCTAATCGTATCTCTTTTGGGGCTAATTGCCTTGGGCTGCATAGAATCTCAGAAGGATGAAAAAATGACCATAAAGGTTCTAGCACAGGGATCACCCATCCATGGCGCCAATGGCATCATTTTCGACAATAACGATAAGCTGTACATCGCTTCGATTTTCGGCAGAGAAATCATTGTCATGGACCCAGAAACTGGGAAGATGCTCGAAAGGTTGAGCAGCGAACACGGGATAGAGGGACCAGACGATATGATCTTTGGGCCTGACGGTTCGCTTTACTGGACAGCAATAATAACAGGTGAAGTAGGACGTCTCTCAGCCGATAAGGTCAATACCAGCCAGTTTGTAGCGCAAGGTGTGAACCCCATCACCTTTTCTGATGACGGTCGCCTGTTTGTCGCCCTCGATTTCTTTGGTGATGCACTATACGAAATATATCCTGATTTTGTAAAACCCCCTCGTCTCATCGCTGAAAACCTGGGTTGGTTGAATGGCATG